>NZ_JAXCWF010000011.1:0-241439 GCF_034044945.1 Flavobacterium sp. CFBP9031 | reverse complement strand
AATATCATTCAGGATATCGTCAACAAAACAGAAGGGAATGTCACTTTTGACTCTACAACAAACCAGTTTAGTTATGTTGATGCTTCGGGGAATACGCAAGTTATCGATATAAGCACAATCGTGAAAGCAAATGAGACAGTCACCACACTTGTTAATAATGGCGCTGGCTCTTATACCTATACCAACGAAGCGGGTACAGCTGTGAATATAGATATTGTTGGCGATGTTACAACTAATTTCAGCACTATTGTAAACAATCCGGCTGTCACAAATATCATTCAGGATATCGTCAACAAAACAGAAGGGAATGTCACTTTTGACTCTACAACAAACCAGTTTAGTTATGTTGATGCTTCGGGGAATACGCAAATTATAGATATAAGTACTATTGTAAAAGCTAATGAAACAATAACTACTTTGGATAAAGATGCGGCAAATAATGGTCAATATACGTATACAAGCGAAAATGCCACTACAACTACAATTGATATAGTGGGTGATGTAATAAACAATGCAAGTACGATCTTAAATAATTCTACTTTTATTACTCAATTGACTAATATTATCAAAACAAATGAAACGCTAACAAGTCTGACATATGATGGTGTAGCGAATACTTTAACTTATATAGATGAAAAATCTACGCCATACACCATTAATTTATTGGATTTAGTAGGTGACGCAGAAACCCAAACAACATTAGTTTACGATCAAACAGCAAAAACCTTAACATATAATGGTGAAAGTGGAACTCCAACAGTAATTAATTTGGTTGATTTAGTTGGTGATGCAGAAACAGTTACAACAATAACTCCTATTGTAACAACAGGAAATAGTATAGCTACATACAATAACGAAGCAGGAACATCAATTGATATTAAAGAAACAGTGACAACTCAAAGTCAAGATCCAGCAACGGGAGCGATAACTTTTACTAATGAAACTGGGACAGCACTAACATCAAATGTCATTAGTTCTGATTCTGCTAATATAATTACTGCTGGTAGCGATGGAGGTGCTTTATTGACTCCTACAGCAATTACAAATTTAACGACAGTTTCTAATGCTTCAGCGGTAAATAATTTAACTACAACAGTAAATGGAATAACCAGTACAGGTGCTCCAATCATTAACAGCAACGAAACGGCATTAACGGGTGCAACTTTAACTACAACTGTAAATGGAGTTGCCAGTACTGCATTAGATTTGACTCCAGCTATTACAGCTGGTACAACCAATGCTCTGAGTCTGGCAGGCAATACTTTGACCTCAAATGTAAATGGAGTTTCTACAACTTCAGATGCTGTTAGCGGTGTTTCAAATGCTTCAGCCATAAATACTGCAACAGTAACAGTAAATGGAATAACCAGTACAGGTGCTCCAATCATTAACAGCAACGAAACGGCATTAACGGGTGCAACTTTAACTACAACTGTAAATGGAGTTGCCAGTACTGCATTAGACTTAACTCCGGCAATTACAGCTGGTACAACCAATACTCTGAGTCTGGCGGGCAATACTCTGACCTCTAATGTAAATGGGGTTTCTGCAACTTCAGATGCTGTAAGCGGTGTTTCTAATACATCGGCAGTAAATGATTTAACTACAACAGTAAATGGAGTAGCAGGAACTGCTGTGCCAATTATCAACAGCAACGAGACCTCGTTGACAGGAGCAGCTTTAACGACAACTGTAAATGGAGTTGCAAGCACTGCATTAGATTTGACTCCAGCTATTACAGCTGGTACAACCAATACTCTGAGTCTGGCGGGCAATACTCTAACCTCTAATGTAAATGGGGTTTCTACAACTTCAGATGCTGTAAGCGGTGTTTCTAATACATCGGCAGTAAATGATTTAACTACAACAGTAAATGGAGTAGCAGGAGCTGCTGTGCCAATTATCAACAGCAACGAGACATCGTTGACAGGAGCAGCTTTAACGACAACTGTAAATGGAATTGCCAGTACTGCACTAGATTTGACTCCCGCAATTAAAGCAAGTGAAACCATAACAACCATAACTCCAATTGTTAATTCAGGGAGTGTAATTGCTACATATACTAATGAAGCAGGCGGACCCTCTGTTGATATTCAACAAACAGTAACAAAACAAACTCAGGATATAGGGACAGGGATTATAAACTTTATCAATGAAGAAGGCTTATCTGTTGATTCACATGTTATAAGTGCAGATCCAGATAATATAATTACTGTTGGATCTGATGGAGGAGCTTTATTAACTCCAACTACATTAACAGCCGCAACTACGAATACTTTGACTGCAACAAATGGAGACCTTATCTCTACAGTAAACGGAGTAGCAACAACTCCTGCTGTTCCTGTATTAATCACTGCAGATAACGGATTAACATCTACAAACGGTAATGTGCAATTGGGTGGAAATCTTACTCTTCCCACTACAATTAGTACAGACTTTGCAAATACGCTAGCCATAACGGGTTTAATGCATGGAAACCCCATGGATGAAATTTTAGTTACCGATCCGGGTGGTGGAATTATTAGAACTATTAAACCTTTTGAGCTAAATATGAATAATTGGAGCATTAATGGAAATATGGGAATACAGGCTCAAGTTAATTTCTTGGGTACACTTGATGATGCTGATTTGGTTTTTAGAAGAAATTCGGTAATATCTGGAAGAATTGAAGTTAATAATACTTCTTTTGGTGTCAATGCATTCAATAATAATCCAACGGGACAATTTAATGCTGCATTTGGAACTTCGTCACTTCTTGAAAATACAACAGGAACCAATAATACAGCTATAGGATATAACTCTCTTACAATAAATGCCACAGGAAGTAACAACACCGCTGCAGGATCTGATGCTGGCGCATTAAACTCTTCAGGATCTGCAAATACATTTATTGGAAACAATGCAAATCCTACTGGCAGTGCAGTTGTAAACAATGCTACAGCAATAGGTAATAATTCAAAAGTCGCTACGGATAACAGCTTAGTTTTGGGAGGTATAGATGTAGATGCTGTAAATGTTGGAATAGGTATTGATGCCCCAACAAACACTTTACACGTAAAACCCTTAACTGGTATAAATCCCGTTCGCTTCGAAGGTTTGCAACCAAGTATTTCAGGAACTGATAATATTGTCGTAGCAGATGCAACTGGCATATTAAGAACGGTAACGCCAAGTTCATTAATTCCCGCTACTACTGTTTCAAACTCATCAGCATTAAATAGCTTGAGTACCACAGTAAATGGAGTAACAGGAACCTCAGTAAATATTATAAACAGTAATACTACATCACTTACAGGAGCTAGTTTGACTACAACAGTAAACGGAATAGCTAGTACTCCACTAGACTTAACTCCTGCCATTAAGGCTAATGAAACTATAACAACAGTAAATCCAATTGTAACTACTGGAAACATTATCGCGACCTATATCAATGAGGCAGGGGGTACACCTGTTGAAGTGAAAGAAACAGTTACGACATTAAGTTATAACAGTACTTTAAATACCTTGAATTATGTAGGTGAAGGTACCTCTACTGCTATAGACTTAGTTGATTTAGTTAATAATACGATTGTAAAGTCAGATATAACTACTACAACTCCTGCTACAGTTTTAGTGGTAACAGGTACAGGAGCATCTTTGGCTGCAGCGACGGTTGATATAGTTCCTTCAACTATTGAAGGTGATGTGTTAACAACGACGGCGACAGGCGTAGAATGGAAAGCTCCTGCTAAACCAAATGTTTTAGGCATTAAAATTACTTCTGGAGATTACACATTAGTTGATGATGACTATACAATTATTGCCAAAAATTTAACGAGTGACATTACGCTTACACTTCCAGATGCTACAACAAACACAGGCAGGATCTTAGTATTTAACCAAAATACAGTATCATCAGGAGGAACAGCTGTGGTAGTTAATTTTAATGTTCCAGTAGTGTATTCTGATACAGCTTCTTATCCATACATTGCATCAAGTGTGTTTGGCGGAGCTACAGGTGGAAGCTTAAAAATTACTTTGCAGTCAGACGGAACAAATTGGTATGTAATAAATTATACAATGTAATAATTATACATAATCAATATAAAATATTATATCAAAGCTTATTAAATAATGATAAAAATAAGGACTATGAAAAGAATAATTTTTACTCTACTATTGATTTTTAGTTTTATTAATACTTTCAGCCAAATAAATGAGCCATTGGTAATTGGTGGCCAACAAAAAGGAGATCCGAATGCAACCTTAGAAATACTTTCCAAAAACGGGACTAAAGGTTTTATGCCTCCTCGCTTAAGCCAGATTCAAATTAATGCATTACAAACATCATTGACAGCTGATAATAACGGATTAACAGTTTATAATACAGATGAGAAGTGTCTGCAATCATGGAAAGGAGATACTTGGACGGAATGTAATCCGGTACTTATTGCCAAGTTTACATTTGACTGTGTTAATGCAAAAGCCGTAGGGAATTATTATAAAGCTACACCTGTTACTAATGATGAGTATTTAGAACTTCCTGTTATTGCGACCAAAGCAGGATCTTATACTTTTGTAGCTGAAACACAAAATGGTGTTCGGTTTTTTATATCTTCAATTATTAGTACAGCAAGTCCAACAACTCAGATTATTAAAATTCCAGCTTTTGGCACCCCAACTTCAACGGGCAATTTCAATTATAATTTATTAGATCAATCTGGTTCGGCTGTATGTACTTTTCCAATTACAGTAACTGAAAATAATGCTGAATTTAATATAAATTGTAGTGAATCAGAAGTTATAGGTGATTTTAATGAAGGAAAACAAGTAACTATCAAAGATCAGATAATTCTAAAAGTAAATGTTACTAAAGCAGGTAATTATACTTTTAAAACAGCTTTAAAAAACGGAATTTCATTTTTATCAACTGGTTTTTTTACTTATCCAGGGGAACAAATTGTTACCCTGCGCCCAAGTGGTAGTCCAACATGGAATTCTCCTGATGGTATTATATCTTTTGATATTTTAGATAAGGATGGTATTTCTTATGGTTGCACGATAAATGTTCCTGTAACAAGTGCTGCCGCTGGATTTGATATAGTGAATTGTACTAATGATGTAACTGTTGAGGGTGATTATTCAGTAGGGAAACAAACAACGTCTCTTAATTACATTGAACTAAAATTAAATGTAACAAAACCTGGTCCGTATGCGATTGAAACGGAAGATAAAAATGGTCTATCTTTTAGGGTCTCAGGCACATTTGAAAAAACAGGATTGCAGACGATACAAATACCAGCAAGCGGAACGCCAGACATAGTAGGCACAATTGTATTTAATCAATTTAAAGAATTGGTTTCTGGAACAATACTTTGCCCCACTGTTTCCGTAGTGGTTCAGGATGTTATTGGATGTTTTGCTGTCGTTTCTTCTCCAACAGGTAATCAAATAGGTACTTGGACAGCTAATGTACCGTTAACAGGTGCACAATATTCAGTAACCTTAACCGCAATTTCGATAGGTCCTTATACATTACAAGCAACAGGATCAGGTATTACATTGTCGGCTTCAGGAACTATTGCTGCACCTGGTACACAAAACATGACAATTACGTTTAATGCAGCTGGAATACCTGAAACATCTGGGACAGTCCCTCTAGTTATTAAAGGAAGTTGTGGAGATGTAACAACAATCAATTTAACAATTGGAGTTGGCCCCGGTGATCAGACTAATCCTGGTAAAAGTTGTAAAGATATTTTATTGGCAACGTCAAATACAGCAAAGGATGGAGAATATTGGATAAATCCGCTTACTCCTGGACCATCCGGAGCAGGTTCAGCATATAAAACATTATGTGATATGACAGGTGGAGGTTACACCTTGATATATTCATTTTCTGAAGACGTAAACTGGAATAAATATACATGGACAGGATATGTTGAATATTACGGCGACTATACCAATTTAAATGTAAGTACCTATCGAACAAGTTCAGGGAGTTATAGTCAAAATGGATACGAGTATTTAACAACTGGAGGTGTTATAAAATATGACGAATTCAGAATCCCTACGGCACATATGCTTGCTATAAATACAGGTGCAGGCGAGTATAAATTACGAGTGGCTTCAAATGCAGGTAAAGGCAATATTGCTGATGCAAGAGGCAACGCCAATTATGTAACATTCTCAACAGTTTCAGGGGCAGATCCAAAAGTGAATGCAACTATAGCGCGTGGTGTTAACGGTGAAGGAATGATAGCTGGGGTTCCGTTTACAATGACAGCGAGTGCAAATAATACGAAAGGTGCAGGAACATATAATGGTGTATCTGGACATTCGTTTCAATTAGTACAAAGTACAGAAGCAATGAGAATTAATTGGTTTGGGAATCCAAACGTAGCAAATGCAAATGTGTGGGTTAATTTATTTGGTTACTTCGATGGAGATAATGACACAAATAGAGGAGCTCAATTAAACGATCATTTTCAAAAATGCGTTAATGGTGCCAATATTTGTAAGTCTGATGGGAACCAGGTTAGAACAGGTAATAATTATGTAATGCAATATTTTTTAAGATAGAGTAATCAGATCATTTTTGAAATAGCGCGACGATTAAATATTGTCTTTCTTTCTTTTTTTGTTCTTAAATGATTTAAGTAAATCGTAACAATTTTTATTATGTACATAATTAGGTTTATTATATGGTTAGAAATATTAATTGCTATGACAATTACAACTAGTGCGCAATCATCAGTAGTTTTAGAAAGTACCCAATTAAAAAAAGGAGATACATGTATCTTTTACGGATATCTAAATGGTAATATAACAAGAGGAGATACTATTTTGATACAAACTGCAGGCAGATTAGAACTGTCAAGCAAAACACCGTTACCACAAGGGCAATACATTTTACAAACACCTAAACAAATTTATAATGGAATGATAGAATTGTTAATTGAAAAAAGTAATAGTAATGTTTTAAAAATATCTCATGATTCATTATACAATTCCATTTCATTTAAAGATAATCCTGTAAATGGAGTATATTCTGCTTACTTGGGCTCGGTTAGGGCTACAGAAAATCAGATCCAAAAATTATATGCTAAAGTTAATTTAACTACCCCTCTAGAAAATAGAGAGAAAATTAGCAGAGAGATCAAAGAACCTCAAAAGCGGTTATATGATTTAGAAAGTAGCATTATAAAAAGATATCCAAACACACTTTTATCTGCTATTGTCTCTTGTAATAATTTGCCACTAATGTCTGGAAGTATTTTAGATAATTATATGTCTGATTCTAATTCGGCACTATACAAGCAAACTACAAAATTTCTACGTGATAATTATTTTAAAGGGGTCGATTTTCATAGTGATGTTTTGTTGAATACTTCTTTAGTGCCATTCAAAATAAAAAAATATATTTCGCTATTTGATAAAAATGATCCCGAATTAGATGATGTAGTAAAAGAATTATTGCAAAAAAGTGCTGTAAATCCTTTAATGTATCAGGTTGTTTCAGATGCTTTATATACAATTTTTCATCAATCGCTTTATACTAATAACAATGAAAATATTATGATCGATATTTTAAAAAATGCTAAACAACAATCCTTTGTTCCAGATTGGAAAAAGCAATCTATAACGCAGCAAATTTTAATTTATCAAAAAAATAAAGTAGGGACTCAAGCAGCAAATCTCAATTTAAAGGATTTTGGAGACAAAGAATATCTATTAAATAATGTAAAATCAAAATACACTATTTTATATTTCTATGATCCAGAATGTTCAAATTGCTCTGAAATTACGCCAAAAATGAAGGGGTGGTTTTATGTTGATGGTCCTAAAAATGCAACAATACTCGCAATTTATATTAATCAAGATGAACAAGAATGGAGTAACTATATAAGGGAAAATACTTATCCGCCCAGATGGATCAATTTATGGGACAAGAATGAATCTGATAAAATGCGTGAAAAATATTGGATAGAGAGTCTCCCTGCAATTTATGTATTGGACGAAAATAAAAAAGTGATTTTGAAGAATGTCAATTTTAAGCAATTAATAAAATATTTTTCTAAATAAAGATTTCTATCATGAGATACTAAGAGGACAAAGAATATAGAATAATTAAACTTTTGTTGGTAATTTAAATTAAAAAGAGATGACCAAAATTTATATAAAAGTAACTATTGTATCAATATTGATTATTGGTAAACTATCGGCGCAAACTATCAATACGGGAGATTTATCTATTGCACCAAATACGGAATTTTCAACCTTATTTAACTTTGATAACAAAACCAATGGTGACTTACTAATTGATGGTGATTTTATTGCTTACGCAAATTTTAATAATGACGGACTAGTTACTTACACTAATTCTAGTAACGGAAAAACTTATTTTATAGGAACGCAAAAACAACTAATTTCAGGAACGCAAACAGCACATTTTCAGAATGTTATTTTTGAAAACACATCAGAATTAGTTCCTTTTCATTTGAATACAATTATTAATATTGGTAAAAATGTCGAATTTAAAAAAGGTATTATAGATGCTGATAGTTATAACGGTAAAATGGTTTTCGAACAAAATGCTTTTCATACAGATGCTAGTAATCTGAGTTTTGTAGATGGAAAAGTAGAAAATGTTGGGAATCTCGACTTTGAGTTTCCTGTTGGAGATCAATTTTATTTCAGACCTTCTTACCATGATAAGGGAGCGAATGCAAACAATGTCTATACAACTCAGTATTTTTTTGAAAATGCGGGGAGCCTTCATCCATACACCAATAAAGAAGATACAATTCTGTCTATCGATGAGGCGGAGTATTGGAATTTAACACAAGACCAAGGAGCAGAAAAAATTATCTTAAGCTTGACCCTTGATACGCATACAACTCCTGCTTCTTTTTTTGTAGAAAATCCTGATACTGAATTAGGAATAGTTCGTTGGGATGATACTACATTAAAGTGGGTAAACGAAGGAGGAACGACCACAGATCTTCTTACAGGAGCAGATTATTCTAAATTGGTTACTACTCAAGTAGGAGGTTATGGACTTTTTACAATTGCGATTGTAAAAAAAACAATTACTCCAGATTCAGATCTAATTATTTACAATGCTGTATCACCTAATGGTGACGGGATTAATGACAGCTTTTATATAAAAGGAATTAATAAATATCCAGACAACCGTGTAGAGATATACAATCGCTGGGGAGTAAAAGTATATGATGCCACATCCTATAATGAAAACGATGTGATGTTTAAAGGATATTCTGACGGACGAAGTACAGTAAAGAGAGGGGAAGGATTACCGGCAGGTACCTATTTTTATGTTCTAAAATACAACAAAAACAATACAATCATTGAAAATACAGGTTACTTATATATTGCAAATGATAAATAAGATTTTAGATTAAAAAGGCTAATAATTTTAATGCCAATGTAGAGGAATCTATATCTAAGTTAATTATTCACCAGCTACAAGATTAATTTTTAGATACATTTTTTACTGCTTATTTATTGTTAGTTTTTAAGTAATGATCATAAATATTCTTGCTATGAAAATAAAACTACATTTTTTTGCCATTGTGCTTATAACCATTACAGGCTATGCACAGCAAGATGCACAATATACGCAGTACATGTATAACACTATTAATATAAATCCTGCCTATGCGGGATCACGTGGTGTTTTGAGTATTTTTGGACTCTATCGAACGCAGTGGGTTGGTCTTGATGGAGCACCCGAAACAAGCAGTTTTTCTATTAATACTCCAATTAACAACAGTAGACTTGGTGTTGGACTTTCTTTAGTCAATGATAAAATTGGTCCTACAAACGAGAACAATATATCGGCAGATATTTCTTATACTATACAAACTTCATCCGATTTTAAACTTTCTTTTGGAATTAAAGGAACGGCTAATATCTTTAATCTCGATATCAACAAGCTGAATCCTGAGGATCAGGGAGATCCACAATTTCAGGATCTAGACAATAAGTTTTCTCCTAATGTTGGAGCCGGTGTTTACTGGCATTCAAATCAAGCTTATATTGGATTTTCAGTTCCTAATTTTATTGAAACCAATCGATATGATGATAATGATGTCGCAATCTATAAAGACAAGATTAATTACTATTTAATGGGAGGTTATGTCTTTAATCTGGATAGATACCAGTATTACAAATTCAAACCTGCCGTACTGGCAAAAATGGTGCAAGGAGCACCTCTTCAAGTTGATATTTCTGCCAATTTCATGTTTATTGATCGATTTGTTGTTGGTGTTGCATACAGATGGAGTGCTTCATTAAGTGCCATGGTGGGATTTCAAATCACAGATGGACTGTATTTGGGGTACGGATATGACCGCGAAACCACACACCTGAATAATTACAATTCAGGATCACACGAGATATTTTTGCGTTATGAATTCTTCAAAAACAATGGAAAAATGACAACTCCTCGTTTCTTCTAAAAGTATTATTAAGAATTATACAATCTTCTGCTTCATAATTTTTTGAGTCTATTCGTAAGAGAATTCACTAGATCTGTATCAGAGATGAACTGCAGACTGTATTGTACTGCGCATGCTAATACCCAGACGAACGATTCCAATGTAGAATGTGTTTTTCATAATGGATATAGTAACTAAAGTATTATTTTGCACAAAAAATAATAAGGCTGTAGCAAATAACTCAGCCTTATTAAAATCAATTATTGAGCAGTTACACTGCTGATTGCCTCTTTTAGTGCTTTCGCAGCAGCGGCTGGATCTTCAGCACCATATATAGCTCCCCCTGCTACAGCTACATCTGCACCGGCAGCTACAACATCTTTTATCGTATCGATGTTAACGCCACCTGCTACAGAAAAAGGAACTTTTGCTTCTCTTCCTTCAGCAATAAGAGTTTGTACGGAATATCCAGGTAATGCCTGTTCATCAAGACCAGCATGTAATTCAACAAAAGCTACTCCAAATTCAGTTACTTCTTTTGCTCTCTGGACTCTGTTTTTAACACCGATAGTATCCACTACAACCTGTTTTCCATATTTCTTTGCTGCTTCTACAGCACCTTTTATGGTTGCATCATCTACAGTACCCATAACGGTAACTAGATCTGCACCAGCTTTAAAAGCTATTTCTGCTTCCAATGCACCAGTATCTGCAGTTTTCATATCCGCAAAAACTAGTTTGTCAGGGAAGGCAGCTTTCATGGCTGTTACAACTTTAAGGCCTTCAGCTTTAATAAGGGGCGTACCTAATTCTATAATATCTACATAAGGTGCTACTTTGCCTGCAAGTTCTAATGCTGCCTCTGTAGTAAGTAAATCAATTGCGACTTGTAATTTGGTCATCTCAAAATGTTTAAAAAATTAATAATAAAAAAGGTTATTCCAGGTTAGCATGTTTAGGCCAGAGGTCTTCCTTGGTTAAACCGGATTCCTGCCAGAGGCTCATAAAAATACTCTCAAGTATAAACAGTGTAAATTGTTCAAAAAGACTTCCTGCGTATTGTTTGGAAACTGATATGCCGAAATCCGTTTTTGTTGCAGCATTGACTAGCAGTATATTATCTGATAATTCTGCCAGTCTGCTTTTTGCATCGGCTGTTATTGCTATAACTTTTGCCTTTTGTGCTTTTGCTTTTTCGACGGCTGAAAGCACAGATGAGGTAGTTCCAGATCCAGAAGCTACCAGCAGAAGATCTCCTTCAAGAATTGCAGGTGTTATAATTTCTCCAACAACATATACATGGTAGCCTAAGTGCATAAATCGCATTGCTGCCATTTTTAATGCCAGTCCGCTTCTTCCGGCTGCCATGATAAAGATTCGTTTTGCAGCTTTAATTTCGTGAATCAGAGCATCTATTTGCTGTTGATTAATCTGGTCCGCTAATTTTAGATTTTCGTTTAAAATAGTCTCTAGGTTTTCCTTTGTAGAATTTTTTTTATTCATCTGTTTGCTTTTAAGTATCGGGACCAGCCTGTTTTTTGCAAAATTGTTAACGGGACAGGATTGTTTTAGTGATGATTTTTGAATTTATTATGGATTTTTTAATCCCAATCAAATTGAATTAAACAGCGTTATTTCTGGATTTTTTTTAAGTTTTTATAGAACTTTAATAAATTCTGATTGCTGATGCAAAGATAAATCAGCAGAGAGGGGAGGGTGTTATACATATGAGACGACGCGGTATAAATTTGCGCCAATTTTATCTATTAATGGATCTAGATGATTTTAACTTTCCAGAGTAGAATAAAAGAATAGATCAATCTCAGAAATATTTTTTTCTGAATTTTGAGCATCGGCCATTTTTCCATTAAAGAAATAGATTCAAGATATAAATATTGTAGAATGCTTAATTAAAAAAGGACGTGATTATATTATTCAGTTTGAGCACTTGAATATCTTCTTTGATTTTTTTTAATCTCGCTGTATTTTTTAATGTATTAAAAAGAAATAATCATGAATGTTTTTGCAGCAAAACGGTTTTGACTGTTTATTTTTCAGCAGCAGCGAATTGTTATTTGAACTCAACAGATGTTACATTAATAAGTTTACGGAAATAAAAAAATAGTACTATACGTTGTAAATTTGTGCCAGTTCGTTTTGAAGTTCTGTCGGTGTTTCTTTGAGTTTTGATTTCACAAATTTATTTAATGCTGACGGAGAACTAAAACCAAGATCAAATGCAATTTCTTTATGCGAAAGATCAGAAAACAGCAGCTGTCTTTTTATTTCTTTTAGGATTCGATTATGTATGGCGTTAATTGCTGTTTCTGCGCAGTGTTTTTTCGTGATATCATTAAGTTTTTTTGGAGAAATGCCAAGTTCTGATGCGTAATATTGTACTGTGCGCTGGCTTTTAAATTGTTCATTTAGGAGTTTTTTAAAACCTATATAAAGATGCTGATTGGTCTTTTGGTGCAATACGGGATGCTGGCCATGAACCGATTCAATAAGTCCCAGTAGCAATATCTTAATGTAAAAACGAGCCTGCTCTTTTCTCACAAGACTCGGATTGTTATAAATAACTCGGATGTGTTCAATAAGTGATAATGCCTGTATGAACTCTTCCTTAGAAAGCGCGCTGCAGTTCAGATTTGCCGATAGGTTTACATTATAAGGGCTTAATTCATTTTTCAATATATCAGAGCAGAACAATATTTCTTCAAATAATATTATTTTGCCTTTCAGGTCACTGCTGGGGTTTGATATAAAGTTAATCTGGCCAGGGAAAACAATTGATATTTTTTCAGATTTTAAATTAAAAACTTTTTCTTCAATTTGGATGTCAATTTTTCCAGCCTCAACTATTAAGATGTAAAAATGGTCATTTTTATGCGGTTTTAGATATTCGCTGATATTGAGATCGCTTATTTCAAAAACTCGAAAAGACAGATTTGTATCCTCCTGCTTCTGGATGTTCTGTGTAAGCTTAAACCGTTTTAAATCCATTTGTTAAATATATGTATCGTAATGTCATGTTTTTTCTTTTTGTCCCATCATCTTTAGACAATAGACAGCGACAATAAGAGTAATCTGCAAATTTAAGCAAAACTATTATGATGTTTTTTTTAAAATGCAATTCTAAGATTTAAACAAGTAAAAGAATCTTTTGATTTGCTTCATTTTTAAGTGTTTAAAGATGTATGTGCCAGTTTTGAGATTTTGCAAAGAAAATAGTATTATGATATCCCTAGTCTTTGTAACGTAAACCGTTAATTGTTTTAGATGCTAGATATACTTGCATCTCTTCTGTCATTTATAACATTTGTTTTTTTACATTTGAAACTCAGCATAAACGGAAAGGAAGTTTTTGCATTGGCTGATAGGGAACTCTAAATTTGGTAGTATTATGAAATTTAAACTTTTTTTTGCTATTGCGATTTTGTGGATAGTAGGTTGCTATGGACAGGAGATTTCTTCAAATAAAGTATTTAAAGAAATAGCTCTGGTAAATGGGATAGAATTTATAAACCCGAAATATGACCAGCCAAAATTCAGTTGTGGGTTTCTTATAAAATGTAACAATGAAACATTTGCTGTAACAGCAAAACATATACTTAAGATTATTAAGCCCGAAAAAATGACAACCCTGTTATTGGAGAACTATATTAAAAAATGGGTATTGTACCCATTGAACAATAAGTCCGAAATTGTAATTTGTGATAAATTATTAAATGAAGACAAGTCTGAGTTATTGGAAGCCAAATCTACTTACGACAATGACTGGCTGGTATTTTCCATAAAACAAAACTCTTCCAACATTATACCTTTGGAAATAAGAAACACTCCTTTAGTTCAGGGAGAAAAATTATATGTTGTGGGCTGGACTAGAACGATGGAAAATGGACCTCAAAGGGTATATGAATTTGAATATTATAAAACAATTTCAAATCGCATTTTATTAAAAGATATTCTTGTGCCAGAGAAATTCGGAGGACTTAGCGGGGCTCCATTAGTAGATGAAAATGGTTTGCTTGTTGGAATTGTCTCAAATGGGACAGTTGATCCAGATTCAAATAAGAAGTTTTTCTCTCCATGCTCAGTAACGAATTTAGTAACTTTTATGGAAAATAGAAAGCATAATAAATAATAAGGCTTTCATGTAAAGTTATTTTATTTAATATCCAAATTTGCCTCTTTTTTAGATTGAAAGCTAATTCTCATCAGTCATATCAATAGTTTTTGGATGCAGGCTTACGAGTTGTAAAACAATTGCAGTAAAAACTACAAATAAGAGTAGTACAAAAACGTGTCTCATTCCTCCATTATCAGCGGCTTTTCCTAAAAACTCTGTAATAACAGCTCCGGCCGAAATACCTGCAAAATTCATAATTCCATATCCCGTAGCCCTGTAGCGTGGAGCAACAAACTGGCAAAGAATGGGCATATTGTTGGTGTCGTATATTCCAAATCCAAGTCCAAAAAGGATAGCCCCAAAAACAATAGCGGTTATGTCACAGCAATAGCCAAATAAAAATAATGCCGGGATGGTAAGAAACAATCCAATAGCGCTGGTGTAAATTCTTCCTTTAAGATGTTTCATCACCCATCTGTCTGAAATGGCACCTCCAATTAAAACGCCAAAAAAGGAAGACATCGAAATGGTTACCGTTGCAATTGGCCCCGCCAGAGACATGTCCAAATGTAAAGTTTCGGTAAATAAAGTGGGTAACCAGTTTTTGGCCGCCCAGCCCGGTAAACTTGGTGCGGAGAAATAAAAGAGCAAAACCCAAAAGGAGATATTACCGAATAGTATTCCCAATCCTTTGAACATTTGCCTGAATTCAATGCTGATAGAGGACTTTTTTGTGGTATCTAAGAAGTACGTTTTCTTTTCTTGTATAAAAAATATCAATATTAAACTGTAAAGCACACCAAATAAACCTACGGAGTGAAAGCTGAAATGCCAGGAAAAATATTTAGAAATAGTAGCCCCAAAACCACCGAGGGCCTGTCCTAAATAAATTCCAGTGGTATGAATCGCAATTGCAAAAGAGCGTGTTTTTTCCTGATGATAATCGGCTATTAAGGATAAGGCGGCCGGAATGTAAAAGGCTTCACTAAAACCCATAATGCCGCGCAAAATATAAATCTGATTGAAAGTTGTGGCATAACCCATCGCCATAGTCACCCCAGACCAAATAAAAAGACTGCCTATTATGATTCTTTTTCGGTTAAACCGATCGGCTATAATTCCAGAAACAGGGCTCATAAGCGCATAAATCCAAAGGAAAACGGCCATCAAAAGGCCGAAATTTTCAGCTTTAGCTAATTCAGGAATGTCATCCATCATCGCTGATTTCATGGTGGAGAGCATTTGTCGGTCTAAATAATTCAATAAAGCAACAAACCATAGCAGGCCAACAACAATCCAGGGATAGGATTTTTTTTCATTCAATTTTGCAATCATTCTCTTTTTTCAAAATAAAGGCCGAATATACGAATTCAAACGTAACAGGAAAGAATTGTTTTTTCATCTTATTTGTTTGTTTAATCTATTCGTAAAGTGGCTTATTATATCCCGATTTTGCTAAATTCTTTATTTTCAATAGGCAATGTGCCACGATTTTACCACAGAAATTTAGTTCGGTTTAAAAAAAATTGAAAAACAGTATAAAGAGGAAATGATTAATTATTTTTCTATTTCTAAAGTTTGAGTTATGATATTGTTTTTTGACTGATTTTTTTCATCTGGCTGAAAACCTCCAACTGAAATTCTAATTTTACCTTCATATGATTTTAAAGTTCCACTTTCTGTTACATAAGAAAGGTCTTCTGGAGAAAGATTAAAATTGATAACTGTACTCTGGCCAGGCTTTAAATTAAATCTTTCAAATCCTTTGAGGCTCTTTAAAGGAGATTTTATTGATGTATCTTGATTTATTAGATACAGCTGTGCAACTTCTTCTCCTTCCATTTTTCCAGTATTGGTTACTTTAACAGAAATAGTGGCTGACTGCCCTTTCTTTATTTTTGCAGGAGCTTTTACTCCGCTGTATTTAAACTCAGTATAGCTTAAACCATAACCAAATCCGTATAAAGGAGTGCCTTTAAAGTAACGATATGTTTTATTATCCATTTTATAATCAACAAAAGGGGGTAAATCAGAATCGCTTTTGTAAAAGGTCACCGGAAGTCTTCCTGCAGGATTGTAATCTCCAAAAACGACATCAGCAGAGGCAGTTCCAGCAGATTGTCCGCCGTACCATATATTAAGTATAGCCGGAATGTTTTCTGCTTCCCAAGGCACAGCTATTGCACTGCCAGTCATCATGAGAAAAACTACTGATTTTCCAGACGATTGAAGCGCTTTTAGAAGCCTAGTCTGTACTTCTGGAAGTAGGATAGAAGTGCGGTCTCCTCCTTTAAACCCTGGCATATCTACTGGCATTTCTTCTCCTTCAAGCTGAGGAGAAATACCTCCAGCGAAAATGAAGGCCTCTGCATTTTTATGGCGCTCAATTAGATTAGCAAAATCAGTTTTTATAAAATTTCCTGTTTGCAGAGATACTTCGGCTTTTCCTTCACCTTGCCAGTATTCTAGCACTAATTTGTAAACAGAATCTTTTTTGGTTTGCAGTTTGTAGGTTTTTGCTCCCCATCTGTTTTTTTTCCAGGTGTCGATAACTTCTTTTCCGTCAATAATAAACCTATAACCGTCATCTGCAGCGACTTCAAAAGTTATAGAACCATCTTCATCTGCTTTAAAATTGGTAGTGTAACGTGCTGAAAAATGATTTGCTTTGATGTTTTTGGTAACCATTTCTCCTTCTTGCCAGAAATTATTTATTTCAGATTCAGTTCTTGTAGTTTCAGGTTCACCAGACAATGTATTGTTATTAAAATATTCAGCTTTAAAGCCTTGTTTTCCTTCATAAGAATAACGGCTCTTTAGATCTTTATAAACCAATAATGTATCATTTGTAAAGTTGATGGCCTTTTCATAAACTACTTCAGTTTCAGGGCCTACTTTTTCTTTAATGCCTTGTAAAACCGTTGTTAGTTGGGATGGAGTTCCATTGTAATTTCCAAGTATAGAAATTGAATTATCTGCATTTGGCCCCAAAACAACAATCTTTTTCAGCTTTTTGTTCAATGGAAGCGTATTTTTTTCATTTTTGAGCAGTACTATTGATTGTCTAGCCATTTTTAAAGCATGGTCTTTATGCTCTTTTGATTCTAGAACAGAATTTGGAGTCTGTGCATATTTTACCATTGACACAGGATCAAACATACCCAATCTGAAACGGATCATAAAAAGACGTTTTACAGAAACATCAATCTGTTTTTCAGTAATTTGTCCATTTTTAACCGCTTGAAAAAGTGATTTATAAGCATCTGTCCCACAGTCAATATCTGTACCATGAAGCACTGCATCGGCTGAAGCGGATGCCGCATCAGGATGCGTTTTATGGTTTTTAAAAAAATCGTCAATTGCCCAGCAGTCAGATGTGACATAACCATTAAATTTCCATTCATTTCTTAAAATGTCATTCATTAAAATATCGCTGGCACAGCAAGGCTGTGTTCTAAATGCATTATAGGCACACATAACTCCCGCAACTTTGGATCCGGTTACTAATTTTTTGAAGGCCGGCAGATAAGTATCCCAAAGTTCATAAGGAGTGACATCAACATCAAAAGTATGTCGCAGAGATTCTGGTCCGCTATGCACAGCATAGTGTTTTGCGCAAGCTGCGGCTTTTAAGTATTTGGGGTCATCACCCTGAAGACCTTTTACAAAAGCATCACCTAATGCAGCTGTTAAATAGGGATCTTCTCCGTATGTTTCTTGTCCGCGCCCCCATCTTGGGTCTCGAAAAATATTGATATTAGGAGTCCAGTAGGTCAGTCCTAAATAGCGTTCATTAGTTCGTTTAAGCTCAACCGCCTTATTATAGATAGCCCTTCCTTCCAAGGCAGAGTAATCCGCCATTTTAAAAAGTGAATTTTTATCAAAAGTTGCGGCCATCGCAATAGCCTGCGGAAAAACTGTGGTTTTAAAGGGAGTTCTTGCAACACCATGTAGTGTTTCATTCCACCAATCATAAGCAGGAATTCCTAGTCTTGGTATTGCGGGTGCAGCATTTAGCATTTGTGCTACTTTTTCTTCTAGTGTTAGTTGGCTGACTAAGTTTTCGACCCTTTCTTCAAAAGTGAGACTGGTATTTTGAAAAGGAAATTTTACTATGTTATTTTGGGCAGAACACAAAAATGAGAATAGTATAAGAATCTGATATTTTATTTTTTTTCTTTTCATAATAATGATTTTTTGTTTGAAGCGCTAAAATGATTTTTAAATTAAAATAAACACAACCGATTGCATAAAGAAAAGAAAAATATATGTAATATGGAATTTTTATTTTGTCAAAAAAGATATTTTTATGATTTATCAATATTTTTTTATGACAAATATTGTGTTTTTGTTGAGTATTTATTGATTTATATTGTAAAATAGAAAAATAATATTTCGTAGAGGTTTATTTCCTCTTAAAATTATATATACTACTTATTGTATAGGAAATGGAAGAACATAGACCTGTAACGATTTACGATATTGCAGAGTGGCTACATTGACGATTTCATAGGCTTATTCTCGAATCTTCGAAAAAATATAAATTGATCTTCCAAAAAACTGCCATGCATTCTATGTAACAGCAGTTTTCTTTTTTTTATAAAACTAAATTTATTCTTCAAATTGTAATCTTTAAATAATATAAATAGCTTTTAGTAATTTTTAAATAAGAAATCAAGTAGGTGTTTTTTATGTTTTCTTTAGGAATATCAGATAAACATATTCTTTTTTGGCAAATATGTCTACAATGGTGCAGATGTATTTGATTAAAATTCAATTTTTAAGCCTTAATGATGCGATAATTTCTTTTTTTTGGCTTTATTTTTTTGTAGTATGCAATTAAATAAAACACAACCGATTGCGTTTTAATAATATTTTTTTTATATTTGTTAAAAATACACTTATAAAATTTTAACCAATTTTTGCTTAATAGTGTATCAGCTTAAAAGAAACCAAAAACAATGAACAATGATTACAAGAAAATTACCTTTTTTATTCATAATAGGATTTTTATGTGTTTTCTCATTAACAGCTCAGGAGAAAAATTCAAAGAAACAAACAAACAAACAGGCTCCAGTATTTTCGAATGTGGTATATCAGGGAGATGACCAGATATATAAAAACAATCCATTAAAAGAAGATGAATTTTATTCTCCAGTTCTGCAGGGATGTTATCCAGATCCAGCCATTACAAGAAAAGGAGACGATTATTATATGGTGTGTTCTTCATTTGCCATGTTTCCAGGAGTGCCAATTTTTCATTCTAAAGATTTAGTAAACTGGACTGATTTAGGTGGGGTATTGAATAATGTTTCAGAGTTTAACCCCCATGATACAGGCATCAGTGCTGGGGTTTATGCGCCTGGAATTACTTATAACCCTCACAATGATACTTTCTATATGATTGTAACGGCATTTACAGGAAATATGGGCAATATTATTGTAAAAACTAAAGATCCGAAAAAAGGTTGGGGAAGTCCAATTAAACTGGCTTTTAACGGAATTGATCCTTCTATTTTCTTTGATGATAACGGCAAAGGTTATGTGGTGCACAATGATGCTCCAGATAAAGGAAAAGAATTATACGAGGGGCATCGTGTGATTAAAGTTTGGGAATACGATCTAGAGAAAGATCAGGTTATTCCTGGTACAGATAAAATTATAGTGGATGGTGGAGTTGATCTTTCTAAGAAACCCATATGGATAGAAGCTCCTCATTTATATAAAAAAGACAATCATTATTATTTAATGTGTGCCGAAGGAGGTACAGGAGGAAATCATAGTGAGGTTATTTTTATTAGTGATAGTCCAAAAGGCCCTTTTAAGCCAGCATCCAATAATCCGATTCTTACTCAAAGATATTTCCCTCAAAATAGGCCCGATAAAGTAGATTGGGCAGGGCATGCTGATTTAGTACTTGGTCCTGATAATAAATATTATGGCGTATTTTTAGGAATTCGTCCCAATGAAAAAGACAGAGTAAATGCTGGACGAGAAACGTTTATGTTGCCCGTAGACTGGTCGGGGACTTTTCCTGTTTTTGAAAATGGCCTAGTTCCAATGGGACCAAAATTGAAGATGCCAAATGGTGTATTAAATAAAACTGGTAAAGATGGTTTTTTTCCTAATGGCAATTTTACATTTACAGAGAACTTCACCTCAGAAAAGCTAGATTACAGATGGATAGGATTGAGAGGCCCAAGAGAGCATTTTATTTCTATTGTTAAAACAGGATTGCAGATTAGTCCCTTTCCTGTCAATATCAAAGAATTAAAGCCAACTTCGACATTATTCTACAGACAGCAGCACAATAATTTTTCTTTTGAAACCACATTAGAGTATAAACCTAACTCTGAAAAAGATTTGGCAGGAATAGTATGTCTTCAAAATGAACACTTTAATTATGTTTTTGGAGTAACTAAAAAAGAAAAAGATACTTATGTTCTACTGGAAAGAACAGAAAATGGCCAATCAGAAATTATAGCTAGTACAAAAATTGAGAGTAAGGGTGTAATGAACTTGAAAGTAAAAGCAATAGGAGATAATTATCAGTTTAGTTACGCTTTAAATGGTACCGATTTTCAAAATCTGGGAAGTGCAGTCTCAGGAGATATTCTTTCAACAAATGTAGCGGGAGGATTTACAGGAGCTTTGGTAGGTTTATATGCTACTGCATCCAATAATGCAATTCCGAAATAAAATACAAAAACAGCAGCAGGATCACTGGATTGAGCTCAAATGCATGGATCCGAAAAAACATCTTTGATGCAGTAATTGATTTTGACAAAGAAAGGGCATCAGAAACTGATTCTTGGATACCAAAGAATCGGGGAAGCAGTAGATTTAAACTTATTTAATAAAAGCAGATTTAACAAGATATCATGAAATCAATACTTAAGTTTTTCGCAGTTACAGTTCTTTTTTTTACAGGATATAATGGATATTCTCAAGACCCAAATTTTCATATCTATTTGAGTTTTGGACAGTCAAATATGGAGGGCGCTGCGCCAATAGAAGCTGAACACAAGATAAATGTAGATCCTCGTTTTCAGGTTTTAGAAGCGGTAAACTGCCCAGAATTAAATCGCAAGATGGGCCAATGGTACACAGCGATACCGCCGTTATGCCGATGTAAAACCGGATTAACACTAACAGATTTTTTTGGAAGAACAATGGTTGCCAATCTTCCTAAAAATATAAAAGTAGGAGTGGTAAATGTTGCAGTTGGAGGTTGTAAAATTGAGCTTTTTGATAAAGATAATTTCGAAAACTACATGAAAACAGCGCCAGACTGGATGCTCGGAATGATCAAAGAATATAATGGAAGCCCATACGCTAGACTTGTTGAAATGGCAAAAATAGCGCAGAAAAAAGGCGTTATAAAAGGAATATTGTTACACCAAGGAGAATCAAATACAGGTGACACATTATGGACAAAAAAGGTCAAAATAGTGTATGACAACCTAATGAAGGATCTCAATTTAGATCCTAAAAAAGTGCCTTTACTTTCTGGAGAGACCGTTCATGAAGATCAAAACGGCAAATGTGCGAGCATGAATAAAATTATTGCGACACTGCCTCAGACCATTCCAACGTCTTATGTAATTTCGTCAAAAGGTTGTGCAGTGGCTTCAGATTTGCTCCATTTTAATGCAGCAGGCTATAGAGAATTAGGAAATCGCTATGCAGAAAAAATGCTTTCGTTATTAGGGTATAAATCAGATAATTCGAAAGAGCCTTTTATAGTTCAGGCGCCTATAGGTTTTGATCAGTTGAATCCAGCAGTTCCAGATGGAAAAGTAGAAACGGTAAGTTATAATTCGAAGACGGTTGGAACCGTTAGAAAAGCAACTATTTATACGCCACCTGGGTTTGCTAAAAATAAAAAATACCCAGTTTTATATCTTTTACACGGAATTGGAGGAGACGAAAAAGAATGGTTGAAGGGAGGAAGTCCGCAGATTATATTGGACAATCTTTATGCAGAAGGAAAACTCCAGCCAATGATTGTTGTAATGCCAAACGGAAGAGCCATGAAAGAGGACAGCGCTTCTGGAAATATAATGGCACCAGATAAAGTACAGGCATTTGCAGATTTTGAAAAAGATCTATTAAATGATTTAATTCCTTTTGTTGAAAAAAAATACTATGTCTTCAAGGACAAAGAACATCGTGCCATTGCAGGATTATCTATGGGAGGGGGACAGTCTCTGAATTTCGGTTTAGGAAATTTAGACAAGTTTGCATGGATCGGCGGATTTTCGTCGGCTCCAAATACTAAGAAAACAGAAGAGTTAGTTCCTAATCCTGAAGAAACTAAAAAGAAACTGAAACTACTTTGGATTTCTTGCGGAGATAATGATTGGCTGATTGAAAACAGTAGACGCACCCACGATTATTTATTTAAAAATAATGTGCCGCACATTTATTATCTGGAGCCTGGAGTTCACGATTTTAAAGTATGGAAAAACAGTTTATACATGTTTTCGCAGTTATTGTTTAAACCCGTTGATGAATCGAGTTTTGCAAAATATACCGTTTTAGGAACGACAGCCCAAACGAATATTCGTAATGCTAAGTATCCTCAGATATTGCCTGATAACAGGGTAATCTTTAAAGTTAGCGCGCCTGAAGCTTTGAAAGTGCAGATAGATCTGGGACGAAAGTACGATATGCAGAAAGACGGACAGGGCGTTTGGAGTGTTACAACCGATGTGATAAATGGAGGATTTAACTATTACTCCCTTTTAATTGACGGTGTGGCAGTTGCAGATCCGTCAAGTGAAACCTTTTATGGAATGGGCCGCATGGCAAGCGGAATAGAAATTCCTAAAAGAGATGGAGATTTTTATGACTTGAAAAACGTTCCGCATGGTGAGGTAAGAACAATGAAATACTTTTCGAGAGCAACTAATTCATGGCGCGAAATGTATGTCTATACACCGCCAGGATATGAAACCGCATCTGAAAAATTTCCTGTTTTATATCTTCTGCATGGAGGAGGCGAAGACCAGAGAGGATGGAGCGCTCAAGGAAAGGCTAATTTAATTTTAGATAATCTGATTGCAGAAAATAAAGCAAAGAAAATGCTGATTGTAATGCTTGATGGAAATATGGGAAATGCAGGCGGTATTGCTGGTTTTAGCAAAGAAACATTAAAAGCATTTGAAAACGAATTAAAAAACGGAGCTATACCTTTTGTAGAAAGTAATTTTAAAGTTGCAACCGATAGTAAAAATAGAGCTTTAGCAGGTTTGTCAATGGGAGGACTGCAGACACTTTATGCAGGAATTAAAAATTCGGAACTGTTCTCAAGTCTCGGCGTATTCAGTTCAGGCTGGTGGGCAAATAACCCAAAATTAGCCGATCCTCAATATGAGTTTATAAAAAGTAATGCACAGTCTATTAATAGTAATCTAATAAAATTGTGGATTTCGATGGGAGGAAAGGAAGACATCGCCTACGAGAATTGTCAGGTAATGATGAAAAAGTTTGATCAGCTCGGTCTTAAATATAGCTATAGCGAATATTCTGGTGGACACACATGGCCAGTGTGGAGACATGATTTATTGCTGTATTCGCAGTTGTTATTCAATTAGTTTAATATTCCTTTCAGATATTTTTTTAGAAATACCGAAAAAAGAAATTATGATAAAAATACAAGATTTTATATATGCTATTTTAGCCATTACAATGAATATTTTTGCAAGTCAGGCTCAAAAGGACAAAGCTCAAAATCCCATTATTTTTGCAGATGTGCCAGATTTATCCATAATCAGAGTAAACGACACATATTATATGAGTAGTACAACGATGCATATGAATCCTGGTGTTCCTATTATGAAATCTAAAGATTTAGTGAATTGGCATCTTGTAAATTACGCTTACCAAACTTTAGAAGATAATGATGATCGATTGAATTTAGATCATGGAAAAAATGACTACGGTAGAGGTTCTTGGGCAAGCAGTCTGCGCTATCATAACGATGTATATTATGTGAGTACTTTTTCGGGAACAACAGGCAAAACGTATATTTTTTCTACAAAAGATATTGAAAAAGGACCTTGGAGAAGAATTGTGTTAAACAATTCGTACCATGATCATTCGCTTTTCTTTGATGATAATGGTAAAGTTTACCTTGTCTGTGGAGGCGGAAAGATTCAAATAGTTGAACTAAAAGAAGATTTATCAGAAGTAAAGGAAGAGACTAAAAAAGTTTTAATAGAAAATGCCAATGAACCTGCGAAAAGCGATATAATGCTGCCAGCTGAAGGATCACAGCTTTTTAAAATTAAAGGAAAATATTATTTATTTAATATCTGCTGGCCCAAAAACGGCATGCGCACCGTAATCATACATAGAGCAGATTCGATTGCAGGACCTTGGGAAGGAAAGATTGGACTGCAGGATTTAGGTGTAGCGCAAGGCGGACTTATTGATACTCCAGACGGCAGATGGTTTTCTTATTTATTTAGAGATGCAGGAGGTGTTGGCCGTATTCCGTATTTGGTTCCTGTAAAATGGGAAAACGGTTGGCCGATATTGGGAGAAAATGGTAAAGTGCCAGAAAATCTAGATCTTCCTGTTGATAAAAGCCTGATTACCAGAATTGTAAACTCAGATGAATTTACCCGTAAAAATGGAGAGCATGATTTGCCGCTGGTTTGGCAATGGAATCATAATCCAGATAATAAGTTTTGGTCTGTAAAAGAAAGAAAAGGTTACTTAAGATTAAAAACATCCAGAATAGACAGCAGTTTTACGCAGGTAAAAAACATTCTGACACAAAGAACTTTTGGGCCTGTATGTTCGGGATCTACTATGTTGGAACTTTCAAATATGAAAGAAGGAGATTTTGCAGGACTTTCGTTGCTACAAAAAGATTTTGGTCTCGTTGGAGTAAAAGTCGAGAAGGGCAAGAAAAAAATCATCATGATAAATGCTGAAAATGGAAATCCAAAAGAAATAGAAAGTGTTTTATTAAATCATGACAAGATCTATTTTAAAGCCGAATGCAATTTTAAAGATCAAGTAGACCAAGGGAAGTTTTATTACAGTTTAGATGGTAAAAAATGGATTAGTATCGGGAAACCAATAAAGATGCCGTACACAATTCCTCATTTTATGGGCTATCGATTTGGGCTGTTTAATTACGCTTCTAAAACAATTGGAGGTTACGCAGATTTTGATTATTTCCGATTGAATGATAAAATTTCAGAAACAAAGTAAACTGTATCTGTATACTTATATAAAAAAAAAACACTTTAAAAATTCCTTTATCAAAAGATAAATCTATAATTATGAATCTTAAAAGTTTAATAATCTTCTGTTTAGTTGGATTTTTGAAACTAAATGCTCAGCCGACGATAAAAAGTCCAGACGGAAAACTCATAGTTTCGGTTTCTATAAGTAATGGAATTCCATTCTACACCGTTACATACAATGAAAAGAGTTTTATAGAAAAATCTCCTTTAGGATTAAAAACAAATGCAGGAGATTTTAGCTCAGGCTTGTCTTTACAGGCAGATGTGAAACAAAATAAAATAGACGAGACTTACCAATTGCGCAATATAAAACAAAGCAACGTTCATTATATAGCAAACGAAGCCATTTTTTCATTCACAAAAGATAATGCATCCGTCCTTGATGTTGTTTTTAGAGTCAGCAACAACAATGTGGCATTTAAATATAAATTATATCCACAGAAAGAAACACTTTCGGGTGTAGTTCAAGAAGAGGTCTCAGGGTTTTTATTGCCAAAAGGAACTACTACATTTCTTTGTCCGCAAAGTAATCCAATGACAGGATTTGCTAGGACTGCACCTAGTTACGAGACTTCCTATACACTAGATGATGCAGTCGGAAAAAATGGATTAGGAAATGGATATACATTTCCATGTCTATTTAAGGTAAATAACAGCGGATGGGTCTTAATTTCTGAAACAGGTGTAGATAGCGGTTATTGTGCAAGCAGATTAATTGGACATGAAAATGGGTTATATACAATTGGATTTCCGATGCCGGGAGAGAATAACGGAAACGGAACAACAGCACCAGGAATATCACTTACGGGAGAAACAGCGTGGCGCACTATCACAATAGGAGAAACACTTGCGCCTATTGTCGAGACTACAGTTCCGTTTGATTTGGTTAAACCAAAATATAAAGCATCTAAAGAATATCGATATACAAAAGGCACTTGGAGCTGGATTATAAAAATGGATGATAATACCACTTTTCCTGTGCAAAAACAGTATATCGATTTTAGTGCCTCGATGGGATATGAAACTGTTTTAGTTGATGCGCTTTGGGATACGCAGATAGGTCGTGAAAAAATAGCAGAATTAGCAGCATACGGCGCGCAGAAAGGCGTAGGACTTTATTTGTGGTACAATTCAAATGGGTATTGGAATGATGCTCCGCAGGGACCGAGGGGATTAATGGATAATGCCGCTATCCGACGTAGAGAAATGGCATGGATGAATAGCATTGGGATTAAAGGCATTAAAGTTGACTTTTTTGGAGGTGATAAGCAGGTAACGATGAAATTATATGAAGATATTTTAACAGATGCGAATGATTTTGGAATTATGGTCATTTTTCATGGCTGTACCTTACCAAGAGGTTGGGAACGAATGTATCCTAATTTTGCGTCTAGCGAAGCGGTTTTGGCAAGTGAGAATCTGCATTTTGGGCAGCAAAGCTGTGATAATGAAGCTGTAAATGCAGCAACGCATACTTTTATTAGAAATACGGTTGGAAGCATGGATTTTGGAGGAAGCGCTTTAAATAAATTCTACAACAGTGATAACATTGCCAATAAAGGTTCAAAAAGAATGACTTCTGATGTGTTTGCTTTGGCTACTTCAGTGCTTTTTCAAAGCGGCGTGCAGCATTTTGCCTTAGCGCCAAATAATTTGCATGACGCTCCAGATTGGGCTATAAAATTTATGAAAGAAGTGTCTACAGTCTGGGATGAGGTTCGTTTTTTGGATGGATATCCAGGCAGATATGTATTGCTGGCCAGAAGGAAAGGAGCAAAGTGGTATATCGCTGGAATTAATGCTGAAAATAAAACCCTTAGAACAAAACTAAAATTAGACATGTTTTCTTCTGGGACAGCGGTAAATTCTTATACAGATGATGATCAGCTCAATGGAAAAGTAAATGCACTTAAAATAAATAAAAACAAAGAAGTAGAAATAAAAATACCTCGCAATGGAGGGATTGTAATAATCAATTAAAACAACTTGAATAGTACTATTAAAATCAGTTAATCTGATTTGTTTGATCAAAAGTCAGTGCCCTAAAAAGTTAGATACTATTTGGGGTATTTTTAATGAAGAAACCAAACAAGACTTTAGACGGATAGAACTTATACCAAAAAGGATTTCTAGAGTTATTTGCGATAAACGTAAAAGGCTTATCAAAAAATTACAGCTCGATGCAGATTATGGCATTAATCGCATCGGGCTTTTTTGTTTTTTGTAGCGCTACAAATAGCCTTAAGTAGGTTTTGTCATTTTTAACAACCGATTGTTGTTTTTGTTTTCCTTGCCGTTTTTGTTGCTTTTTCTTTATAAGATAAATTGTAAAAGAATGCTTTTTAACTCATTTTAGTACTATATTACTTATTTTATAATCCTATTTATATTAAAATATTAGATTTTTCTTATATTATATTTTTTGTAGAAAATTGGTCAGTTAGCTACTGAATTATTATAATTTATTTGAAATTTATTTTCAAAATAAATTATTATTATTTTTTTAAGCTTAAAAATATTTTTAATGTTTTTATTTTAGTTTTTTTTTGTGTTTATTTTAAATAAAATACAATGCAACCGATTGTTTTATTGATTGTTTTTTTATATTTGTTACCAAAATATTACAATTTTCGGAAATCAATTTTTTCAAAAATGAAAAGATTTCAAAATAAATAACCAAATAAAAATACCATCAATGAACTTTTATTACAAGTAACTTAAACAAACCATTAACTATTTAAACCAAACAAAAAACTATTAAAATGAACTTAAAACTTAAAATTGCACTAATCGGACTGCTGATCGTGGGCAGTCATAGTATAATGGCACAATCAAAGACCATTCATGGCGTGATTACCGACCCATCAGGATTTCCGTTACCTGGTGCCGGTATTAATGTAGAAGGAACGCAGAATAGCGCATCAACCGATTTTGACGGTAAATACTCTTTAAAAGGAGTTAATCCAACCGATAAAGTAACTTTTTCTTATGTGGGCTTAGTATCACAGACTATTACTGTGGGCGAAAGAAGCTCAATCAATGTAACTCTTGTTCAATCTACACAAAATTTAAATGAAGTTGTAGTAGCCTATGGTACTCAAAAGAGAACTAAGGTTACTGGTGCAGTTTCTACGGTAAGCTCAAAAGATATTGCCGCTGTACCTATTACAAATGCTGAATCTGCACTACAAGGACGTGCGGCAGGGGTTACCGTTGTAAATGGTGCACCAGGCTCTAATCCTACAGTTAGTATTCGTGGTCTGGCTACCATGGGAAACAGTGCTCCGCTTTATGTAATTGACGGAGTTTTAACTGGAAATCTTTCTGGCTTAAGCCCTAATGACATTGAGAGCATCTCTGTTTTAAAAGACGCTTCGACTACAGCTTTATACGGTTCTAAAGCTTTTAATGGTGTTATTATGGTGACTACCAAAAAAGGTAAAAAAGGACCAGGTCAGTTAAGCTTTGGTACTTACGTTGGAGGGCAGGAAGTGACAAAAAGATATAATGTTTTAAATACACAGCAATACCTTCAATACGCTAAAGATTTAGGAAGTGATTTAACGGCTAGAGCAGCTGAGTTTGGAAACATAAATACCAACTGGCAAGACCAGATTTTTCAAACAGGACTTATGCAGGATTACAATTTGAGTTTTTCAAATGGTACAGAGAATTCTACAAGCCGCTATTCTGCTGAATATATGAAACAGGAGGGAGCCATTGTTAATACAGGTTTCGAACGTTATTCTTTTAGAGCTAATAATACGCAAGATATTGGTAAATTAAAAATAGGAAGCAATATTGGGGTTTCTTTTAGTACTATTAATCCAGAACGTACTGCAGGAGGAAGAACATTATTAGAACATGCTATAAAAATGGCACCTTATTTACCAATATATAATCAAGATAATTTAGGCGGTTACCAAGGACCGAGCGCTATTGATGGCAATGACGCAGAAAATCCTGTTCGTGTAGCTAATTTAGGATATCAGAAAATAAACAACTTATCTATAATTGGAAACATTTATGCTGAATTAGAAATTTACAAGGGTTTGAAATTCAGATCACAAGTTTCTTTAGATTATTATACAGGTAAAGATCACACTTTCATTCCGAGTTTTCAGGATGGTTCTTACCACAAGCAGGCGTTTTCTTCAACAAACGAAACAAATTCTCAAGGGCAGACGATCGTTTTTGATAATAGTTTGACTTATAAAACTACGATCGCAAACAAACATAATCTGGAAGTTTTAGGAGTTATTACTAAAATTGATGGGAAATCGCAAAGTGTTGCAGCTGGCAGCCGTTACTATATTTCAAATGAAATTGATCAGTTGAGATATAATGAAGGAAGTTTAGGATCTGCAAATTATGAAGAAAAAAACTTAGGGTATATTGTTCGTATTAACTATGACTACGATGACAAATACATGCTGGCAGTTTCAGGACGTAGAGATGCATCTTCTCGTTTTGGATCAAATAATCGTTGGGGTAATTTTTATTCTGTTGCTGCGGGTTGGAATATAGCGAAAGAAAATTTCATGCAAAATTCTATTTTCAGCACATTAAAACTTAGAGCTAGTACAGGAACAACAGGAAATGACAGAATAGAAAATTACCAATACAGCGCTACTTTAATAGCAAATTACAATTATCCAATTGGAGGAGCGAATGCACCTGGAGTTTCTTTGGGAGTGGCAGCTAATCCAGACTTAAAATGGGAATCAAAATTAGATAGAAATATTGGTCTTGATTTTGGATTTTTTGATGAAAAGCTAACGGGTTCATTTGAATATTTCAACAATAAGAGTAGCGATATTCTTTTTGCAGTTCCCCTTGCAGCTTCTGTTGGATCTGCAGGCGGTGGAACGCAGATTCAAAATATTGCTGACGTAAAAGTAAGCGGTTTTGAAGTTTCGATTGGTTACAACGACAGAAAAGGAGACTTTACATGGTCTGCTGTGGCAAATTTAGGTACTAGTAAAAATGAGGTAGTGAGTTTAGCTCCAGGGGTATCGAGCGTTTTAGGCGGACCTTCACCAAGAGCAGGTTTAGAGAATTTTTCAAGATTAGAAGTAGGTCAGCCGCTATTTTACTTTTATGGATATCAGACCAATGGAATTTATCAAAATCAAGCAGAAGTAGACGCTGTTTTTGGCCCAGGACAGACATCTATAAAACCGGGTGATATTAAAATTGTTGATCGTGATGGAAATAAAGTGATCAATTCAGATGATAAAACAAACATCGGAAATCCGTATCCTGATTTTACCTATGGTTTGAACCTTAGCGCAGCGTACAAAAACTTTGATTTCAATTGCTTTATAACGGGTGTGGCAGGTAATGATATCTACAATGCAAATACTTTTGATTTAAAAGGAATGAACCGTTTGTTTAATGCCAGCACAGATGTTTTAGATAGAGCAAATGTTGTCAATGGTGTTGTTACCAATCCTTCTGCAACATTGCCAAGAGCTCAAGGTGCAGATATTAACTGGTCTTCTGCAAACCAGCGTTATATAGAAGATGGTTCTTTTACGAGATTAAAAAACATCGCTTTAGGATATACACTATCTGGTGATGCTTTTAAAAGCTATTTCTCAAAAGCAAGATTCTATGTAAGCGGACAGAACCTTATTACCATTACAAATTACTCAGGTCTAGATCCAGAAATTGCACGTGCAGATGCTAATGCGAACTCAGCAGGTATTGATTTAGGAAGGTATCCACAGCCAAAATCGGTGATTTTTGGAATTGATGTTACATTTTAATATTTAAAAGACGATGAAAAAAATTAAATATATACTTATAGTATTGTCTGGAGTTTTAACCATAACTTCATGTGACACGGGCGAATTAGAATTAAGCAATCCCAATGCTTTATCGCCTGAAACTTTCTTTAAAACTGAGGCACAGGTGCAGTCTGCTGTAAATGCTTCTTATGCAAATCTTCAGACCAGAGGGCTTTATGGAAGAAATCTTTTCTTTGCGATGGATCTTATGGGGCATGACGCTTTAGGGAACCCGCAGTTAGAGGGTAACAAGAAACCTTTTCAGGATTTTTCTTTTAACGGAGGAAATGATATTATTCAATATTACTGGGAATCTTGTTATATGGGAATATCCAGAGCGAATTTTGTGCTAGATAACGAGCAGAAAATTAACGCTCTTCCAGCTTCTATTTTATCTCAGGAAAAAAAGAACAAATATTTAGGAGAAGCTCATTTCTTAAGAGCTTACTATTACTTTCTATTAGTAAAACGTTTTGGCGATTTGCCAATTTATAAAACAAATACTATTGTTGGAAATGCAAGAAGCCCTAAAGCAGAGGCTTATGCTTTGATTGAAGAGGATCTTGTATTTGCATCTCAAAATCTTTTGCCAAGAGCATCAGAATCAGCAGGAAGAGCCAATAAAGAAGCCGCTTATGCACAATTGGGTAAAGTATTGCTATATCAAAAGAAATATACTGAAGCTTTAGCAGCGTTTAATAATGTGACAGGTTTCAGTCTGGAAGATAAAGGGAATTTTTACAACAACTTTATGGAAGAAACGGAACATGGTAAAGAATCGATTTTTGAAATTGAGTTTGATGAAAAAAATGGAACTGGCGATCAATGGGGTGCTGTTGGTGATAGTGGAGGAACAGGCTTTGAGGAGTCAACACTAAGAGGTCAGGAATATGGAAATCTTAGCTGGTATAATGTTTATCCGTCAGACGATCTTTTAGATTCGTATGAAGCAGGTGATAACCGTTTTGGAGATACTTTTTATGTGCCAGGATCGTCTTATTTAAAAGGAACCAAAGTAATGGTAGCAGGTAATTTTACAACCTCTGCAGGTATTAGAAGAGCAGGCTGGAAAAAATATCAAAACTATTACAATAGAGAAGATGAAGCAACAAGATCAAGCATCAACTTTAAAGTAATGCGTTATGCCGACGTGCTGCTTATGAAAGCAGAATGTGAAAACCAAAGAGATGGCGGTTCGCAGACAGTGGCAATAGAATATATCAAACAGGTGCGCGACAGAGCCAACCTGACCACTAACATTGCTCCAACAAAAGAGGCTGTTTTTGCAGCAATTGTTCACGAACGTCAAGTAGAATTTGCCGGAGAACAATCTCGTTTTGATGATATTATAAGATGGGGTATAGCAAACACTGTATTACAAGGAACAGGTTTTACTGCTGGTAAAAGCGAGTTATGGCCAATACCAAACAGAGAAACCTCGTCTAATCCTAAAATAAAGCCTAGTGATAATAATCCTGGTTATTAAGGCTTTAAATTTTGGTTAGTTTAAGTTAAGTTAGTTTTTATAAACAGCGCATTTATTGCGCTGTTTATTGTTTAGAGAAATACTATCGAAGAAAAATCAAATGGCATTTTGAATTAATTGAATCAAAAAATGAAAAATATAAGTAAAATTTTATTGGTGATCATTTCTTGTTTTTTTACAGTAAACATAGAAGCACAAAACCCTATTATTAAGGACATCTTTACAGCAGATCCTGCTCCTCTTGTACATAAGGGAATCTTGTATTTATATACAGGACACGATGTAGCAACTCAAGAGGATACTAATTATAAAATGGCTGACTGGCATGTATTTTCGACAACAAACATGAAAGACTGGAAAGATCACGGAGCGCTACTTTCGCCTAGCACATTTTCATGGGCAACGGGCGATGCTTATGCAGCTCAATGCATCGAGAGAGACGGAAAGTTTTATTGGTTTGTTTCGACATTTCATAAAAAAGATGAGGTAAGCCAAGGCGGTGCAGCAATTGGTGTTGCGGTTTCAGATAGTCCTACAGGCCCTTTTAAAGATGCAATTGGAAAAGCCCTTATAATAAACGAAATGACAACCGATATGACGTACGGTTGGGATGATATTGACCCGACTGTGTTTGTGGATGACGACGGGCAAGCCTATATGTTCTGGGGCAATGGAAGCTGTAAATGGGTTAAACTTAAAAAGAATATGATAGAGCTAGATGGATCTATTACCACTTTTAAACCTAAAAATTACATTGAAGGTCCTTGGGTTTATAAAAGAAAAGGACTTTATTATTTAGTATATGCCAGTGAAGGTACAAAACCTGAAATGATAGAATACTGCACCGCTAAAAATATTACGGGTCCATGGAATTATCAAGGAATTATTCAGGAAAATGTTCAGAATAGTTTTACCACACATCCTGGCATTATAGATTATAAAGGAAAATCATACTTCTTTTATCATAACGGAAGTCTGCCAACAGGCGGCAGCTACAGACGTTCCATCTGTGTAGATTACATGCATTATAATAAAGATGGCACTATTCAGAAAATAATACAAACTGCAGAAGGAGTAAGCAAAATCAAGTAAAAAGCAGATTTAATTTTTCTAATGAAACGAAAGATTTCAAAGCGCAATTTTTTTTCAATTAACTAGTAAAATAATAAAAATAGAAACATGGTTATAGCTAAAGATTTTACAAATAAATACCTGATTAGAACCCGACTTCTACTATTGATTTTTGCAGTGATGGTTCCGTTTTTAGTTATTAGTCAAAATAAAAAGAAAGCGGATAAATCAGCATTAAAAAGACCGCAATACCGTAATCTTTTTAAAGAAGCAGGTTATAGCCAGATTGAAATAGACAAGAAACTGGCCAAAGCCTATTATGATGTTTTTGAAGGGCCAGATAAAGTTTATTTTGAAGAAGGGGATGCTTTAGGATACGTTTCTGATATCAAAAATAAAGATGCTCGTACAGAAGGAATGTCATACGGAATGATGGTTGCGGTTCAGCTCAATAAAAAAGATGTTTTCGATCGTCTATGGAGATGGTCGGTAAAATACATGCAGCATCAAGATGGACCAAGAGAAGGTTACTTTGCTTGGAGCGTAAATCCAGAGACTAAAAAACAAAATTCTCCAGGTTCTGCTTCAGACGGAGAATTGTATTATGTAACGAGTCTGCTTTTCGCTTCTAATAAATGGGGCAATGATACCGGAATAGACTACTACAAAGAAGCCAGAAGAATATTAGATGCTATGTGGAAAAAAGACGGAACGGGTAATGTGCATAATATTATTAATACAGAACATAAGCAAATTTCTTTTGTACCAGAAGGAGGAGGCTACAATTGGACAGATCCTTCTTATCATGTTCCTGCCTTTTATGAAATATGGGCCTTGTATGCCAAAGACGGACATGAGCAGTTTTATAAAGAATGTGCGGATGTTTCGCGTAACTTTTTGCATAAAGCCTGCCATCCTGTTACGGGGCTAAATTCAGATTATACAGAATTTAATGGAGAACCACATCCGACACCTTGGATGCCTCCGGGATTTCGTTATGATTCTTGGCGCGTTCCTATGAACATTGCCATGGATTATACTTGGTACGGAAAAGATAAAGAATGGCAGGAAGACTATGCGAAGCGTTTTCAAAATTTCTTAAGATCTAAAGGATTAGATACTTATGAAGATCAGTTCAATCTAGATGGTTCTACTCCTGAATTTATTCTTCAGGCGGGTCCGGTGAAAAAACTGAGGCATTCAATCGGGTTAGTAGGAACAGCAGCTACAGCATCATTAGTAAATAAAGACAAAGCAAGTATCGATTTTGTTCGTGCGGTTTGGAATGCCAAGCTAGAGCCTTACGAAGACGGTTATTTTGATCCCTATTATGATGGATTAATGTATCTCTTCAGTTTAATGCATCTTAGTGGAAATTACCAAATTATAGCTCCAAAAGGATAATCAAATTTTTAATCTAAAAAAATAGGATTATGGCAGATTTAGCGGTACGGCAAATTATCTTTTTTAATTCCTATGCTAATCTGCCATAGCTTTTTTATGCGAAAAAAGGGCAGTTCCAAAACGGTAATGACTCAATTAATCTTTTACATCTTTGATCTGATCAAAAGCCATATTACTGCTGCCTTCGCCTCTTCCGATTTTCTTTTTCATGCCGAGCCATACAAATACCTCTCCGTTCAGCCAACGCGTACGCTGAAAGGATTGCGATACTTTTACACCTGCTCTTGGTATTTCTTCTTCATGAATGTAATAGGGTAATGGTTTTGGAATTTCGTCCAAACCTTCGCGTAGAATACTGGATTGTGGCTTGATTTTTTTTGGCGTTTCCTGATCTTTTTCTATGATTCTTAATAAAGAGGCACGTTGTAATTGGGTTTCCCTATTATCATTTTTTTTGTGTACGGGAACAAATGGTATCCAGTTTTCTGGAACATTGCTCATAGCCTGATAACTGATTTTGGCTGAATAGGGCAATGTTGCAATTGGGGTATTTTTGTTTACGATGTTTTCATGAAATTGACGCACACGCAATGCCGCTTCGCTTCCTTTTTCGCCAATACCTGCTGGAGACGGAATAACGGTTTCTATTCCCCAGACCATATTCGATATTTCATCCCTTATCAATACAATTTCTTCGATAGGATCACTTTCATGTACTTTCATTGCAGTTGGGGAGAGAAATAGTGTATTATTTTGTTTTTCTGAATGTAATTTATACATACTCCAACTCGTATTCTCTTTGCCTATTTCTTCAGTTGGTTTAATCCAGATCGTTTCTCCAAAGTTGTTTTTCACTGTGAGGCCTTCAATATTGGCTAAAGAACCAATTGGAAGTGTGTATGGTACTAAGAACCAGTCGTTAGCAAAAACCAATCCGAATTCCATTAATAATAGTTTTGAAAGTTCTGTTGTTGAGGGTTTTATATCTCCAAGGTCGGTTTTAGAATCTTCAAATTGCCACCATCTTCGATCCGGCATGCCTTCAAATGCGATATGTGAAGGTATAAAGGTATCTGTGAATTTGTTGAGAGGTTCTCCTGTATTATTCGTTTTTTGTTCTTTAATATCAAATACATACCAATCTGGATGTCCTTGATAATATTCTGCAGCAGACAATTTTTTTTCTGTTTTTTCAGCTGTTGCGCTACACTCAAATTGGTATTCTAATTTATTAGGCAGCCAAGCAGTATTCTTTTCATCATTCGGTTGAAGATATATTTTAGCGTACCAGTCCTTAAAGTCATTTGCGAGATCATTGTCAAGTACTGTTTGATGTCCAGGATCGCTTAAAACAATACCGTCAGATGCGGGTGTGCCCAAAATAATCTTTTCATATAGTGCATAGCCATCCATTGCTCTTCCGCTTATAGCGGCATATTGTTGCCATACATTTTTATGAGCATAAATAGAGGCATTATCACGATTATTTGGCGGCATGGTAAAACCATAATTATCGATATAAATATCTCGATAATTAAGAGCATATTTTTTTAATAACTGCAACCAATATCTGCCCATTTGCAGCCTAATATCAATGCTTATTTTTTTTTCTTCTCTTTTAAAAGCGATCTTCTTCTGTTCTGTTTTTGCTTCGAGAGGGACATTGTTCTCAAAATTTTGAACAGTATTATCAGCCGCTTTGTACTTTTGTAAATGCGAACTGGTAATATGAATTTTTGCAAATACAGGAGAACCTGCATCATCGGCTTTAAATTCTCCCATTTGCCATTGTTTGGTAAGCATCCATAATGCATCTCTTACTTCGGCTTTTAGTGCGCGGTCAAAATTATGGGTGCGTGGCCTTCCTTCAAGTCTATTCCACATCATTACGGTAGGGAATAACTTTAACTCAAGCGCTTCTCTGATATCTTTAATAGGACTAACCATTGTTTATTTTTTTATAAATATTATTGTTTTGAGCCAGATTGATAGAAGCGGTAATCCAATGCATGCTTACAGCCATTATGGTCGCAGGAAGAAAATGTCCATATCTTGAACCTTCTATTTGGGCAGGTTCTACAGCACGTTTTTTAGCCATCTGTAGAGTTTCCTCCATAGATTCAATGATATCGTTCCATTTCCAATTTCCGGTTATCTGCGGAGGCGTTACCAAAAACATTGTTTGCGGAGGTTCGCTATTAGGTTGATCATAATGAAAAGCGATTCCGGTTGTTTCTTCATTCGCAGGAATTACTTCTGTCCATTCATCTATTACAATACCGCATTGTGGTTTGGTGTTATCATAATCTTTTGCAAAATGTGCCGTATAGAGCAGCTTATCATTTTTGATGTTAAAGATGTATTTGCCATTTTCATCTTTTTCTGTGGCGGTATCCTCTCTAAATTTTACAGCCAGCCAGCGATCATTTGATTGATAAGGAAATTGTAGGGCAGTAAGGTTTACTTCGACTGTTGGTTTGAATGCATCGGTGAGAAAAACAATGTTTTCCCAATGATGCACTTTATCTCTCACTCTGGCAACTCCTCCCAGCCAGTCTTCAACTGGAAATAGGCTGTTTTCTGTTGCTTTTATAAAAGTTAATAATTGGTCTTTATCAGTAAGAGCGTTATTAAATTCGGCGGCAGAAGTACTATTTAGTGTAAAGCGTGGCAATAGTAAAGCTTCATCTCCCAATATTGTTTTTGCAGCTTTTATAAGGGCAGCAATTTTATCGGAATTAACAACTGTTGCATCAGCCTCGGCTATTAAGGCTTTACTATTGATTATTTTTTTCTCAATATATTTTTGAAGGTTGTTTAGAGATACTACAATATCTTCTTTCAATAAAGCCAATTGCAATAGCTCTGTGTTAGTATTGTTACTTTCGGTTACGGTGTCAAATGCGACGGTATCGAATACGCTTACCTCTTTAATGGTTGTATTTACATCTGATAAAAAATCAATAATTGTGGTTTTGTTATTTGTTTTTAGTGCTTTAATGTTATTCAATAAACTAATAAAATCGGCTTTCTTAGTATCAAATGCAGTTTTATAAGCAGCCAATGGTAAAACTGGAAAAGTAGAAACAGATGAAATTTGCTGCTCTGCTTTTTGAAGTAATTCTATTTTTTCGTCAGGATCGGCTGTTGTAGTATAAGCCGACATTATGAGTTCTACTTCAATTAATTTTTTATTCCATCTTTCTATCAGAATATCTAGTTTGGTAAATACATTTTGATAAATAACAGCCACGCCACTATGAATAAAGCCAATTCCTGTTTGCACGTTATCAAAAAGGGCTGTTTTTAAATACTGCGTAGAAATATCTTTTACCAAGGTGTCAAAATGGACAAAATCATTTGCATACAGCTCTAGGTAGTTATCATAGGTTGATTTTAAAGTATTAATGGTTGAAGGAACACCTATAGAATTAATACTATTTTCAAATGCAGTCAGGATCGTAGCTTTGTTAGCAGGATTTGGGTCAGCAAGATAGTTTTTGAGATCAGATTTTAATTGTATAATGATGTTGTCTTTAATAGATGGGTCAGTTAGGAGTGTTCCAATATCATTAGAAAGTTGTGCCGAAATGCTGGTAAACGAATGTGTGTTGGTGCTAATATTTTCTAAACTTGTTTTGACACTATCAAAATCAATAGCTATTAAATTTTCTACCGTTGTCTTCAATCTCGCATCATCGAGATTAGTAGGTGTTGCAGATTCTGTTGATAACAGCACCTGAGTAGGAGTTATCGCTTTAGATCCGATCAATATTTTGCGTAAGCTTTTTATTAGGGCAGCCAATTCAAAGAAAGAAACATTCGCTTTATTTGTTGTATTTACAGCTTCGGTATAATTTATTTTGATGGTTGTTTTTGGATGATTTGATTTGGTGTAGCGTACGAAATTCAATATTCGATCATCCAATTCGGTCATTGATTGCTCCGTATCTGTGTTTAATACGTATAAAAGATCAATTGCTTCCAGTCCCAATTCTTTTTGAGAAACGGTGATTGGAATATCGGCCTGAAGAGGCGTACTGTAGACTACATTACAGATCACATTTTCTGGTGCGGGTAAATTTTCGATAAGCCATTTGTTAACAGCAGGTTCGGCTTTTGCTCGAGCTATTGCACCTGAAATTACGGTTGCATCACTATCGAATTGAATAGCCATTCGATGTGTAAGGGTTACACCGCTTCTAGGGGTGTTGATAATGTCAATATCCGGCGGATAATCTCCTTTGCTAAATGCATTTGCGTTTCCGGATGCTCTTTCAAAATTTCCCTGCACTACCTGATAAACTTGTTCTGCCATTACAAGATCGGATATCGCATCGTTGATATCGATAATGTAGTCGAGTTCTTCTTTTATTGCCTTAGCCTGATCTGGAGTGGCCGTGGGTAAATTAAAAGTTGATGCCAAACCAAAAGGATATACTTTAACAGAGGCTTCTCTGACATAATTAATGAACTTTAATCCATCAAGAACATTGTTTGCCGCTATCATTTCTTCATTTTCTTCAGGTTTTGATTTAGTGTCTATAAGATTATCTGCCACCAACGGAAAGACTTTTCTTAAAGGCAAAATAAATTTATCTACTTCACCTTTGCCAAGACTGTATTTGTCATGCAAACCTCTTTCAAATTGGTAGCCAAGTAATGCCGCAAGAGGCTGACCATTACGCATTCCTTCTAAAAAATTAGCAGCTACACGCACTCTGTTTGATGTGAGGTTTATGGCAAAAGGATTGTCGCTGCCGGCATCTTTGTTGCTATCATAAGCGTTGCGCAAAATAGCAGCGGTGGCGGCCTGGTCTAAGGAAGGCGCGTGTATGAAACCAAGATTTTTGCTGTCTGATTGGAGCGGAGTACTGTTTTCTTTATTGAATATTTCATTCAGTTCAGGTGTAAGGGCTTCGGTTGTAAGTGTTCTATTTTGTGGCTCGACATCCAGCAACAAGCCATAAGCGCCAAGATAAATGCCTTTTGAGGTTTTAGTATTTTTGCTGTTTCTTAAACGTTGTTCCGTAAGTTTGTATTGTACCAAACCCGTTTTCCATGCATCAATGCGATAGCTGCAGCAGTCTAGATGTTCGGTTAATAAACGTTCTAATCTTGCGGTTGGTGTTTTCTCCAGTATTTTCAGAGCATCAATTGTTTCCTTCAATTGTTCCGTCTCTGCCAGATTGTGTAAAATATTGGGTTTCTGGATATAATCTATTAATTTCGTTGTAGCATCTCCAGTGATAGTAGGATAGGTACTGAATAAATGTTCGTATTTACTTTTTCCAATACCTTTGGCTTCTACATGTAAAAAATCAGGATCTTTAAATACTTTCCTGCTGGCAATGAGATTGTTTGTTGCCAACACATTTGCCGCTGCATTGGATTGTGATTGGGTAAGCGCGTGTTTTAAAAGTAAATAGAGTAGTGCTGTCGGGGCTTCTTGATCACCAAAATCATCTCTGCGTACGTTATCGCCTGCTGTTGCAACCAGCCATTCGATATAATTCAATCCGTTTGCACTATAGGGACGGATAGCAGATGTTTCGGAATCGGGTACATCATCAATAAATGGGCCGCTCAACAGATTAGGACGACTCAGAAAGAATTTTTCAAGTATAGGAACGGTGTCAATTCCAAGCTCATTTAAAATTTGCTTTGCTTTTTCCTGCATTTTCTTTTCAAATTTTGGTGTTAAAAGAAAATGATGCTGCAGATTTAGCTGATTATGCATTTGATTTTTCGACTGTGCATAGCGCTGATGAAACTCAACTGAATTGGCATTCAATGCTAGAATTTTTAATAATAGCTTGTGGGCATCATCTGTTGTTTTGCCTATGTGTGCGACATCTATTAATAATTCATCCCAAGTGCTGTCCATTTTCATCAGCCATCTGTGAAGTCTTGGCAGAAATGGTGTTCTAATGTTGTTGGATAAGTCTGTGTTATTGTCTCTTCCTAAGAAATTTAATTTGGAATAGACAGTTATCGGCAGAATTCCGTAAGGCTGTTTTCCGATTCGTATGGCCGGTATAGGACCTCGTCCTGAAACGAAACCAGAGAAGAATGCTTTGGTAGCTTCGATATCCCTGTCGGTGAATAATGGATCCATCATTTCATCCATAAAATAGCCCAACGTTGCTGGAAAAAGTGCCGTATTCATAGCGTAAGCTTCTAACTGATCTTTACCATTGGCATTTTTTACATTTTTTAATATGGCAGGATCTATTCCAAGGCAATCAGCCAGTTTTTCGCCATCTGATTTTTTATCTGGTGTATCTGCCGAAACAAAATCTTCAGTATTGCTAAAAAACGAATCAAAACTATCATCGCCATTATCAGTCCAAGTGTATGCAGCAGGTGCGTCTTCAGTGTTATTTGTAGGTGCTCCCTGTTTTATTAGTTCAAGACCATTTTTGCTGTAAAAATGATCCGTAAATAAGGTTTCCAGTTGTTCTTGGCCATCAGCTTCATCAGAGGTGAATCTTATGCCTGTAACAAATAATTTTTTAAAACCGGTTTGCGCTTCCTCAGGTGTAAGGTCTATTTTTGTTGCCATTCCAGCCTGTTCTGCTTTTTCAAAATCTACCATCCAGCTCAATTCGTCATTGAGAATAAGATTTTTATCATCATCTTTCTTAAGCTGGTCATCTCCTGTTAAAGAGGGATCCACACTTACAGCCAAATGATCTTTGACAGGGTTATTAAACAGGATTGTTTTTTTTACATTTCCATCAAAGGTGGTTACTACAAACTTATTAGGAAGTCCCATTGTTTTAGCTGACTGTGTCCAGGAACCATTTTTAGCGGTATAATCAGGAAGATCGATTTCAGAAATTATGATTTTACTGCTGTCTTGTTCTTCAGGTATTTCATCACTAATATTTTCCGGAATATAGTTTTCTTGTATTGATGTTGCTGTGGCAGAGTTTGTTGCCGCGGTTAAAATTTCTTTTGCCTTATCAATTTTTACAGTGTCGCCTTTGGCAAACCAAAATGCTGACCAATATTTTGTTGCGGCATCTTTTTCAGCCGAGCTTAAGGAAAGAGAAGAGTTTACCACAAAAATTTTATATTCCGCGCTAGGCCTTACAGTTTTACTATTGGCAGGTTTATACTCTTTTATGATATAAGCAGAACGCCCCGTACCATGGCTATTTACCAAGCTTCTCCAGGCCGCTTTTTCATCTGCTTTTATGCCGCCTGCTTTCCACATTTCTATCCAAAAGGCTTTTGCATTTTTCAATTCAGATTCAGATAATAGCTCTTCTTTGCTATTGATATTACAATCATCGGGATAAACTCGTAACCAAAGCTGTTTTTGATTGCCAGTTGATTTGAATCTTGTTTCTAAACGTAACGGAAACATCAGAATGGGAATGTTGTCGTTTAATTCTGTGATCTTTTTTATAGGATCAAGTTGTGCTAAAAAAGCATTCGTTATCTGTTCGTAGTTGGCCTTAATCGATTTTTTTGAATCTCTTAGTTCTCCAATATCTTTTATTATTTGGTTTCTTTGTTTTTCATTGAATAACTTCTTTGATTCGCGTTCTTGTTCATTAAGACTTTTTAGTTCTTCCTTTTCGTCAGCATTTAGTTTCTCCAATGCAGCTTGCGCCTTTTGAATTTCAATGTTCACCGCAGCCGATTGTTTTCGGTTACTGTTTTGTGCGTCCTGTATGTTTTTTAGATCACTCATAATTAAAGTTATTTGGGTAACATTCGGCTAGCATGTACTCCAACAAGTACTGGAACCTGATAAAGGATATAGGCAAGTTCTGCGGCATTGGTGTCAGGAGACCATCTTGCTTGCACATCATCTGGGTGTTCTATATTTTCCTGATCATCAGCATTGGGTGTTTTTAAGGTCACTGTTTTATTCATTTCAATACAACTTCCGTCAGCCGTTTGAATATCTTTCCAAGAAAGGTTGTTCCAGTTTACAATTTTTTCCACTCCTGCCGCATTCTTCGCTTTTTCAATGTCTAGTCCAAAGCGCAGTTCACCTGGTCTTTCTTTTATGACAAAAAACCAGCCTGGATCATCCGTTATTGAAGTTGGATTTAATTTACCTCTTGCTTCCTCGTCATCAAGATCAAATCCAAAAAAGTAAATATCAGGTTCTACTTTTGCTTCAAACAAGGGCGTTTTGATAATAGATTGTGGTGGATTTTTTTCCTCCTCTGCCGAAAGTTTTGCAAAAATCCTTTCTTCACTTACACTTCTGGGTTTTGGAGCGGGCTGGTCTGGTATAATAGTTTGATCAGGTCCCCAATCTGCTTTATGTGCATATATTACTGCTGTTGGGTATTTTTTCAGTAATTCTCCTCTTATCACCAATACCAATTGTGTTTTTCCGCTTATTAGCGCCCTTTGGTTATGCTGACCCAGTTCATTTTTCAATGGAGAGTCTGCTTGCGAAGGAAAAACTTTTGCAGTATTAATTTTTGACCATTCGTGTATTTTGGGAATATCTCTTAATTTTTCTCTTAATTCTTGTGCTGAGGTTTCCGATTCAGGTTGTGGAGGCAAGAAGCTTTGTACGTCCCAGAATTGTCTAAAATAGGAACCTCTTTGATCGGTTGGATATTCTCTCCACAATAATTCTCTTGACATTTCATGATTAATGCCGACCATATAAGATTCAATAAACTTTTGGTTGTTTTCTAAAAGTGTAATGCTATTCTGTTCGATAAGGTTGATATTTGGCAGAAACAATTCTGAAGACATTTCGCTCAATGGCTTATACATCGGGATATCGATCTCCGGATATACCATTACTGGCGCAAATTGTTCTACCATATTGGTGGCTATACGAGCCGGGATAGTAATACTGTGATGGGTTCTTTTAGGAATAGTAATAACGGGATTTAGTGAGCTTACCACTGAAGTAGTTAAGTCTTTTAAATCCACAGGTTTTCGTATAGGATCTGGAAACTTAATACTTATCAATGTAAAAGCATCTTTTAAAGCAGTTTTAAATTTAATGGCTTCTTCACTGTCTGTACTGCCAGTTGTTGGTGTATAAGTGCTTCCGGGTAATGTTATGACAAAGCCTGGACTAACAGGATAATGGTCTACTGCAGCAGGCGTTTGACTGTCTTGTGTTACAGCAGTGGCTGCCATAACATCGTTGTTCCATTTTTTTAATTTTAGATAGAACCATACCAATGCAGCTCCTATAAGTCCCAATACCACAGATCCGCTTAACGATGCGGCGAATAGTAGCATGAATAAGAATAGCAATATCAATAATAACAGAGGCAAAAACTTGAACCACTTGTATTTTTTTAAGAGCTCTACAATCAATTGCGGAATATCTGTTGGGGCCATCTCCTCGGCCAGATCGGTGAGGTTTATTGCGCCTTCGGGATCTGTTTTTGGCGGTGTAACAACAACTTCGCCGTTGTTTATTCTATCTATTAAATTATAAGGCGTAACAGTATCAGAAAAGTTTAGTTTCTTCATAAAACCGCCTCGAGTTCTTGTAATGCTGCGAAATTTGCCCGAAGTCATTACAGCTGGTATCGTACTTTCTGATATGGTTTGATAGACAGTAAGGTTTTTGTAGATAATCCTTTTTTGAACGGGTGACGTAAACATAAACGCTTTTTCGGTAATCAGGGGCGTCAGATGTTTGTTATAATATTTTAAAGATACTTGCAATGCGAGTTGTGCAAATCTGAACTTGTTGTTAATCTCTGTAACACGACCTACTTGCTCCCAAGCCGCTTGCATATATTCTTCTTGATTTTTCTGAATAACTTTAGTTCCTATCCCCGCAGCTGTCCTGAATCTCGGATCAAGGTTTAGCTCATGTATCCAGTTTTTATTGTTGGGAAGGTCTGTACTATCGCTGGTTTTCAATAAACGTTGCTGTAGTGCGTGCCATGTGCCATATAATGGAGAAGTGATTACTGGATCTGGATCACCTTTTGTAGGATCATCTTCTGAAATAATTCCAGCATCAAAATTTACCTGCTCCATAGTATTTGCTGCAATGCTATAATCATCAGAAAGATTTATTCTTGCGGCCATAGCCTTGGTAAATTGATGCGGATAGGGATGTTCATCCCATTCATCATATTTTTTTGCAATTGCTTTATCGGCGGGCTTCATCGAATCAAAAGGAACTCTTAGTGCGCCACCGAGTTTTAAAATATGGTGGAGTTCAGGGTCATTTATCGGAGGAAGATTAGAGCCTGGATGTATCACGTCTATATCTCTTACTCCAATACTTTTATCAGCAAGCTTTGGCTGTAATAGGTTTACTAAATATTCGAAGTCACCCATATTGCCTGTTTTGAAATGCCAGCGATGGTAATACGGAAATTCGGAAACGTTGCTGTCATCCCATGCACATTTACTTGCTACTAATGTTGAAGGAATTTCGTAGTCTAATCCAGCAAGTCTCCCGCTTTCAAAAGTGGGAATAAGAAAAGCATAGTATCCAATATTGGGTTCCAGTTTTCTTGGACAAATGATTCTAGAGTAGGCATTATCAGGATTTTTATTAATTAAATCATTAATAGCATCTGTAATAGTTTCTGAGTTTGCAGTGTTTGCGTCTGCTCCATTAGAAAGATCTGTATTTATGTGTACGTGTGCCCATGCCCAAAGTTCTGATGATTTCGGGAAAATATCGGCACTATTTTTTCCGCTTTTCAATTTAAAGAAAGGCAGCGGTTTATCTTTCATATTCTGACCCTCTTCAAATTCATCTTCTTTTAGTACGACGAGCGTGAGCCAAGGGCGAAGCTTGTTTTCGGAAGGTCTTGCGGGCGTGTATCGCCATGGAAAATCTTCTTCGTAAAATTCGATATAAGGTAAATAATTAGGTTCAAAATTTGTGATCCAGTTTCTGGGCTCTGTTTTTACAATTGCCTTGCTATCTATACCTACAATGTCACCAGGTCCATAAAGTTGAATTTCTTTAGCTGGTAATATTCTGTTGTCTTCCGTTTTTCCATCTACTTTTATTGCTTCAATTTCGAGTGCTACTTTTATAGAGGCACGCAAAAGCACAGAACTATCATTGTCGAATTTAATGATGTTGTTAGATAATCCTTGGCGTAACCATGGTAAAAAAGAGTAGTTTGCTAATGTTTCGCTCATGATGATTGTAATTCATAATTAGGAATAATTTGAAGCTCCTTTTTCAGTCCTGGCTGTCTGGCAATTTGCTCCTCCATATAAGTCTGCGCCATGATCTCACTTTCAAATGTTGCGTGCGCAGTGTGCGCCTTATTGTTTGATTTTAAGGCTACAGTATAACCTTCTTCTTTTATAGAAATTTTTTCTGCAAAAGGCTGCATTTTATTCAAATGAGATTTAGATAAAGTAGACTTAGATACACTGTTTCCTTTTAGGAAATGATTGAACAAGATGCCGATTTCCATAAAGAATCTTCCTTTTCTAAATGGTTTTATAGGCTCTTTATCGATAATGGTAATTTCATACGCGACATTTTTTCGTACAAATTTTCCATTTTTGATAATTGTATTACTCAATGATATTTGAACGCCGTTTGGCATTTTTTCGAAAGAAGGCTTAGACAGTTTTTCTGAATCGGTAAGGTTTTGATATTGTGCTCGGGCGAAGTTGTCGTTTACTTCTGTGATTTTTAGTTCATTGTCATCACTAGTTGCTTTTTTAATAGTGATTTTTTGTACGTCGTTCACTTTTTGACTTCCTACTTTATCAATTTTTACCTGTAATGGCAGTATTTTTTGTTGTACTACCAGTGATCCTGCAGGATGTAACACAAGAGGCGCTGTTGCCGACTCTTCCATTTTTCGAAGTGATACTAAAAGATTTTTGTTATTTGACAGTATGGTACTCCAGTATTCTCTTTTCTGTAAATCGTCGAGGAATTTTTGATAGATAGCCACTTCTGGTATGGCTGTGTTTTTTTCTTCTCCCCAAGTAACATCAAAGTCGGCAGATATTTCGAAAAATAAGATAGAAACACTACCAGTACCTTTCGCTCTCCATGGAGTTGGTCCTTCAAGAGACATTCTCACCCTTACACTTAATATATCAATACCAGCGGCACTAAGTTTGAAGCTGGAGGATACTTGAATAATAAAATAGAATGGGCTGAACTGGAACAAGGCATCAAAACCAATACTTCCTTCTATGATACAGGCTCTAAGATCAAATTTAATCTCTGCTTTAGCACCAAACTGTACCGTGTTGGATGTTACTGCCTGATAACATTCTACCCGTATCAAGGCAATGTCTGTATTTAGGATCGTGAGAGAAAGGCGTTTCATGGTGGGTAATGAAAGCGGGGGAGGTGTGTATGACGGATGAAAACCTCCTACACTCAATAAAAAATCAGGTTCATCGCCCCATTTCAAACGCACTGCCATATCGCCTTCCAGAGTCATAGTAAGAATAAATGATTCATAGAGACTCGCGTCGAAGGTTAGCATTTTCTTGTCAAAATCGATAGTTCCTACAAATAGAACCTGTATTTGAACTAATGGCGTTTGCTCTGTTGGCAATGCTACTTTAAGTACTCCCAGAATAGCAATATTTCCAGGTATTTCAATAATAATACCAAGTGAAAGTGTAATCAAAGTTGGCGTTCCCCAGCCAATTTTTCCCATAGGGCCAATTAGAAATCTTTCTTCATAGGGAGGGAATATCGATTTTAGATCACTAATAATTCTTGGTGCGTTGGCAATTACATTTTGTGGAAACATGATACTGTTTACTGCTCCAGTACGCACGGCATTTCTTAATGGATCCAACAGCATGGTTCTATTCAATCCCAATAATCCGCCAACAGCATTCAATGTGAAGCCATAACCTAGTTGAAATGGAGGAAAGAATTCTGCCGTGATAATAATAAGCATTGAAAAACCTTTACTGCCATCTGGCATCTTTGTCGTAATCAAGCCTATTGCTTTTGCAGAAATAAATCCTGCAATTGTCAGTTCTAGTACACCAGCGTATTCTTCTTTTTCAAAATCAAAAAATAAGTAACCGCCGCCAATGACTGCTCCAGCATTTACAGAAAGACCCAGTCCATTTGGTGGCTTAAAGCCAAAACCCAGATCAAATGGCCCCATATTTCCACGGTTATTTTCGGGGAAACTTAAATTGGTGCTCACTCCAATATTTTCTACAACCACTGTAAGCGGACCCAATTCGCCTTTAAAGTCAGCACTTACCGATATAGGTATTTTTCGGTCTTCTATTTTTATTTCGATGGTGATACCGCTAATTTCAATAGGTCCCAATGAAATGTGGATGGGCAATTGAATCTGTATTCCTGCACTTCCTTTAAAGTAAATGCCATTTTTAGTGGAGTATCCTACAGTAAGATCGAGAGGAACTTCTATAGGATCCAACGGCAGTACAGAAGAAATAAATCCATCTCCGCCACCTAAATCTATTACCACACGTGAATCTTTAACGGCAATTTCAATAGTAAAATCATTGCCTTGCTGGTTTACTTGAGCTTTACCAGTTAATTCTATGGCTCCTATTTCGAGTCTGGAAGATTCTGGCGCACCTAATTGTACCAGATGTTCTGGGCCCGATATTCGAAAAGTTACTTCAATACTACCATTAATAGCAGAGGCAGCAGTAAGATCAAATAAAGTTATGGCCGTCTTGGGTCTTATTTCTACCCCTGTGGTTTTATCTATTTTAAGTCCGCCCTTAATAAGTAAGGAAAAATTTTCATTGATTACAATTTCTGTTTCAGCACTTCCGATAAAGAATGGCGACACTGCCAACCCTGCGTTATTTGGAGTGCTATCTGTGGCAATTGGATAGACTTCTAGTCCAGCTTTAACCGTATCAAGATCAAAAAATGGTACATACAAGGCATCACCACTTAAACTATATTGTGAAGTAATATCTCCAGTAGGCATATAAACGCCAGTTTGTATTTCTAGCGCATTTAGTAAATGTTCAATATTTTCTATTAATAATTTACCATCATAAGTTGGTGTACCCCATCCGTAAACAATTTCTGGTATGCGATGTGGTTCCTGTAGAAAAATGATTAATCTTTCCCATTCAATACGATATTGTTTGTAGGCAATATGGGCAGGCAATGCCGCTGGTTGGTAGCTATTATCAAAAATACCAATGAAGAGGAAGAAAGCAGAAATTTTTGGATGTTCATACTGCAGATGCCGCATGATCGTATAATCAAGAAGCTGTCTAGGAAACTTTGTGCCAAAATCAGATAATGTTGCGCCAAGACCAAGATTATCTTTGATGGAATCAAAATCGGTTATTACATTTTTTAGTGATCCGATAAGCGATCCGTAATCGGAAGTATTATTAAGATTAATGGAAGAAAAGCTATTGATAAATTTAAGAGGAGACGAAGAGAGGTCTGTACTTTCAGGAACATTCCAACCCAAGTTGCGAAGGAAGTATAAAGTGGTTTGAGGAGACTTTACAGGATTGCCTATATCATTGAGCACACCATTGATGGCTTGTCCTAGCTCTTCAATTAATAACTCAAATGTACTTTTATCAGCCGCCATTTTTTAATTATTTTAAGGTCTTGGGTAAAAAGTTCGATACAAAGCTTCTAGCAGTGTTGGGTCTATCTTTTCTATAATTGCATATTTACATACATAACAAAAATCATTATCATAACTTGTACTTTTCATTCTGCACGATCCTGCAGGAATATATACACCACAGCCTTCTCTGGCGCCCCCTTCATATAAACCTATAATTCGTTGCGGATAGCGAATACCATTTCTTATCGATACAGGTGGATACTTCGTAGATCCGTCAAAACCAATATTGGCGCATACGGTACCTGCAGGTCGCTCCCATAGCGGTTTGAGGTTGGTTTGCATATAAGTAAAGGCATCGGTGCCGATTAATTTTTCTGAGCTGCCGGGATAAGCGTCTTTGTACCATTTGGCCTTGCTGGGGTCAAATGCATTCGTAACAGTATCAAGCACATCTCTCCGTGTTACAGCATTAGGACGCACATCAGTACCATCAAAATGGCCTGCTGTAGTTGCGATGGCTGGTGTGTTTATTTCAGAATATTCATCTATAAGTCTAAAGTGCGAATGGCCTAATTCATGCATGCTCACGGCAGCAAGATTATTATAATTATTTCTTGGAGTGCCCGGATTATGGTCTATACCCGCAGCAGAAGTTGATAATCCTTGAAAACCAGGCTGATCGCCCAAACAGACCATTGCAAAATCGGGATGCCCGCCTCCACCATATTTATCATCATTTACCAATACAATAACTAATGCATGGTCTTTTCCTGTAGAGGAAGAGACACCACTTGGAGGAGCAGCCCAACATTGCGGTATTAAATTATCTGCCGCAGCTTCAGAAGGCAAAGTAAGCGTAGCAATAAAATCCATTATTAATGTTTGATCACCAGTTTTAGGTCCTATAAGTCTGGCCATTGGCGTTCCGTTTATCAGATAACCATAAGTTAGTCCCAATGCATTTGATTTTTGTATCATAGTCCCAATAGCCGCTCCAGCTGTGCCAGGATTGTCTGGAACTGTTATCCCATTAGCGTCGACAGGCACGGCACATGAAATACCCGAGCTCGGTGATGGTGTAAATGCTTTAAAAATATTAAAGTGTTCTTTAACTCCTCTAAGATTAAAAGGAGCCTTTCTAAAAAATCGGATCACAATTTCATTTATTGTTCTATCAAAAAGAGCTCTATCAGCTGCACTAAAGCCATCGCCTAAAAAAAGAAGATTTTTTTTGTCCTTTGTTGGACCATTATAGATAATGGTTTCAAGTGTTATACCTGCAGGGATAGGAGTTGGCATATTAGTTTCTTTTTATTAATAAGTAAATTGAAAATCATATATCCGTGTCGTTTATTCAATCAAAAAAATTACAATGAAAATGCAAAACTGATTTTCGCTGTTACGAATGATATTTGAGAAACATCATTTGTTTTAACTATAATTTTTCAAAAAAACACACTGAAATTGTATATACAAAAATTGGATTATTTAAAAAGAAGGCTTGATAAAATTTTGTATATGAGGCAGTTATAGAAGTAAAATTTTTGCTAAGATAAAAAAAAAAGAAAGACCTTCATTTTTTTTAACAATTGATTACTTACCGTATAATAAAAACTTCTGCAATAAGTGTGAGAAGTATTAGACATATAAAAGAGAAAAACCTGCGAATCCCAAGATTTGCAGGTTTTTCTCTTTTATACTTTTTATATACACTATTATAAATTGATAATTAATTGACAATTGTGAGAAAAAAGATGTTTCTTCAATTTCATGTTTTTCTCAAAATTGCCCTTTAATTACTCACTTTCTCTATTTATCCAGTCACTTTTAAATGTTGAATTTGCCCGTCAGCAATATCAAAATGAAATTGTAGTGTAATGGGGCTTCCTGGAAATGTTCCTGCGCACTCTGCAGTTAAGACACTTGCGGTTCCATTTTCAGCATATTGAAGAGGTTTCATCACTGATTTGTATTTTTTATTTGATTCGTCTATCCAATGCTGGATGTCCAGTCTTCCGTTATGCGTTTTGCCTTCATCAAATACAACAGCATTTTCGGAAAAACAGTTGGCATAGGCAGTGCTGTCGAAGCTGTTCTGTGCATTGACTAAATCTTTTATCACTTTAGGTAAGTTCATCTTTTTAATTTTTTAAAGGTTATTAGATCGTCGGTACTGTGCCACCATCGATCACAAATTCAGTTCCTGTTAAATATTTAGCTCTTGGTGAAACAAGAAATCCAACCAATTCAGCCACTTCTTCCGGTTCAGCTGGCCTGCCATAAGGTATTCCGCCCAATGCATCCATAACGCTTTGCTGCGCCTCTTCTACTGTACTGTTTGCATTTCTTGCAATCTCACCAAGAAAAGCTTTTGTCGCCCCTGTATTGATCCATCCTGGCGAAACAGTCAGTACACGCACGCCTTTTGAAGATACTTCTTTAGATAAGCCTTTGCTGTAATTAATAAGTCCAGCTTTTGCTGCAGCATAGGGGAGAGTGGAATCATACAAAGGCAATTTACCCTGAATTGAAGCTATGTGAATAATAACACCTTGTTTTTGATCTATCATTTGAGGGATAAAACCTCTGTCCAGTCGAACAGGGGCAAGCAGATTAGCCTCTAGGGTTGATACCCAATCATCATCAGTAAGTGCGCTGAAGCCGCCTGCGGGTGTGGTTGAAGAACCTAGATTATTCACAAGAATATCCAGTCTTCCGTAAGTCGACAATATTTCACTGACAACTTTTTGTGTTCCTTCAGCTTTACTCAAATCCGAAGCAATGAAATGCAGTTTGGTGTTTTCTTTTTCTGGCGCGTTTCGTGCGGTAATAATAACTGTTGCACCAGCTTGCAGCAGTCTTTCTGCAATTGCCATTCCAGTTCCTTTTGTGCCTCCTGTTACTAGGGCAATTTTGCCTGATAATTCATTTTGATAATCCATCTTATATTCGATTTAAATTTCTTTAGTACAAATTTGAGAAGTATGCAACTTTCTCACAAGTACGGAGTTACGATTCAGATAGGGATAAATTTTTCCCCTATTGTATAAATCGGAACATAGGTTTACTTTTGTTATATGTATGAAAGAAAAATAATCCCGAATCTAAACTGCGGACTTGACCTGATAGGGGAAGTTTTGTATGGCAAATGGAAAATACGTTTGCTTTGGTTTATAAATGAAGGTCATAAAAGGCCAAGTGAACTGCAGCGTAAAATTCCAGATGCTTCACGCAGGGTTCTAAATATTCAGCTGAAGGAATTAGAGGATCATGAATTGGTTTCAAAGGTCATTTATCCTGTTGTACCTCCTAAAGTAGAATACAGCCTGACAGATTTTGGAAAAACATTAATTCCTGTAATTTCAGCTATTGGCAATTGGGGAGATGAACATGAAGGACGTTTAAAAAATGTGATTTTGAAACGTTTAGAATCAAATCAGTGATTTAACAAAAACTCGTCATCACTAATATATTCGAATTATAAAGGTTTAAGCCTTTAGTCGCAAAAAAAGGTATCAAATTCACTTACTATGTATTTCAAGGATAAAATTTTGAGTTTTAGCAGCCAATTTTTAATTGCTTTCTTGAAAAGTTAATTCCATAAAATTTTATTATTTATTGCAATAAGACCTTTTATTGTAATTAAACTTTGATCAGTATCTGAATTAAGAAAAATGTAGCCTTCAGAGTTCATCAAAACTAAAACATCCAACAGTTTTGCCTGGTTTTCCCTTTCAGAAGCAATATTGTTAGTAAATTTTGAAACATTAGACACTGTTGTTACAAGCTTTGTTAGCTCTTCAAAAGTAAAGCCTATGCTATATTTCCTAGCTAGTATCCGAAGAATTTTTAGAAAAAAAACAGAAGATAGTTCCATAAATAATTCCTTTAATACTATATACGAAAATTGATTCTTTTTAGATTATTCTTATTACTCCAGTTAAATTCAATTTATACTTTTGGATAAAAATGTCTAAGAATTTGATTTGGCGTTTTAATGACTTCTTTACCGATTGCGTCAAACCATTTTACTTCTTTTGTTACTTCTGCACAGCATTCGTTTTTTGAGTTAAAAAAGCAGCTTTTAATATTGATTTTATCCTCTATATAACAATGCTTCATTTCAACTAAAAAATGTTCTGTAAACATCAGGTTTTTATGGATGATTAATTCATGATTTCCTTCCTGTAAACCTAAATGCATATAATTAAGCTTTTCTTTGGAAAAACCGTTATGAAACAAAAAATGGTATAACAATCGGATCGTATACGAGATATATGCGGTATCTTCCATAACCATATAATCATTTACATCTTCTCCGGTAACAATATAATTTTTACAGATCATTTTAATGCGATTTGAGGTTAAAAAAAGAGACCGGCGTAATAAGTTTACCGGCCTCGAGAACATTAGTCATGCTTAAAACTCTTGTAAATCTGAATAAATCCGATTCTTAAAAAGGGTTATTTAACTAATAAGAAATTGTAATTAATCTTTATTTTTTCGGCAATTTTCTTTCTGACAAGACTTGGTATTTCAATATCAAAATCTTCTGGTTTTGCTTCAAATGTGCCAATAGCATTAACTCCATTTGTAGTTTTGGAAATTTTTACAATCACAGAGACTGGTTTTGTTTTTCCGTGAATAGTAAGATCTCCTTTTAATGTGAAATTTTTAGGAGAACTTGTAATTTTTGAACTATCAAAATCTTCAATTTTGCCTTTGAAAGTCGCTTTTGGAAATTTTTCAGATTCCATATAATTTTCATTAAAGTGCTCTTCCATCAGCGCTACTTTAAACCGAAAACCTTTTATAAGCACCAAGCTGGCAAAATCTCCTGTTGTCTGATCCAGAACAGCTGAAACTGATTTGCTTTCGGCTGCAACTTCTTCGTAAGTAGGCATAGAGGCCTGAAATTTTATATTTCCTGTTTTTGTAATCAGTTTTTGTGCAAACCCGTCGTTATTCGCAATTATAATAAGCAGTAGCGCAAAGAAATTAATAAATGATTTTTTCATAATAATTAATTTTCTTTTAGACCATCGGTGTTCCATTTTACTATTAGATCAATATTAGCCTGAGCCATTCTTCCACCTTGAGGCATAAGTCCCTGCTGGCCGCTTTGAAGCTGGATTCTGCCTAATAAACCAGCATTTTCTACTGCTGCTTTTACTTGCGCATAAGTAGTTAATGGTCTAAAAGATGCCGATCTTCCGCTGGAGTGGCAGCTTATGCAATTGGCATCAATAATAGATTTTACATCTTTGCTATAAGTAGCCGCAGTAGGAGTTGTCGGGTCAGTTGGATTCGTTGGTGTAGTTGGGGTTGTGGGTGTAGTCGGAGTTGTTGGTGTTCCTTCGATATCTTGAACGGTGTCAGAATCACTGCAGCTTGCAAATGCCGCGAGTAAAATGGTAAGTACGATTGTTTTTTTCATGATTTATTGTTTTTAATTGTTAGAAAACTCTGTATAGATTAAAGCCAAAGAAGAAATCCCCTTTACCCCAGTCGCCAGAGGCATTGGTAAGATATCCGCTCTCACTCATAGATTGTGAATTGGTAAAGATTAATTGAAAAACGTGTCCGCCTGTTTCCACATCAAGACCTACAGACAACGGATTTTTATAAAAGTCAGGTTTATCAAAATTGTGCATATATTCTAAATTGACAGATAATCTTTTCGTGATTTTATAGCGTCCACCACCACCAAAAGAAAACTGATTGTCTCTTTCGATATCAGGATTGTAAAGGTTTTTGTGTATAAAGGACGGTACTAATTCTAATGAGAATTTTTCACTGATTTTTCTAGATAGTAAAACCTGTTGTACATACGTCATACGATGTTTAAACTCTAAACCAGGATATTGGTCTTTTTCTAAAAAAGTATTGATATCTGCAACACTGTACCCAACAATGTCCAGCGGAAAATTATCGTTTTGTCTTGCTACCCGATATTTCAATCCGGTTTCATACATTTTATTTAAAGTATGTCTCGAAAGGCTGACCGATAACCAATCTGTAACACCGTAGATTCCTCCGAGTTTTGTGGTTGCATTGTCAAGTCCAAAAAAACTGTCAAAACCATCTTTTACAGTGCCAAAACGATGCGAAACCACAAAATAAAATTCTTTTTTAGCAGGCATTTTTGTGGTCTGTAAGGTTACCAGCTGTAAAGCTTTAAATGTAGCTGTAGAATAGCTTTCTTCTGTTTGTGTAGAATCAAGACTCTTCAATAAATCATCCTGAGAGTAAGCCAGTGTAACTAAAAACAGGCAGAACGGAACTAAAATTTTCTTCATAAATTAATTATTAATTTTTTGGTTTATTTAACTGTGCATTGGTCTATTTTGACTTCCATAAACAATTCGTCATATCCAATGCATTTGCCTTTAATTGTGGTTTTATTATTGATCATTTTGTCTTTTAGTTTTTCTTTGAAAAGACAGAAAACACTATTTTCAAGTATCAATGAAGAATCGGTTTCTTTGGTTGCAAGGCCCGTTATTTCAATAGTTTTGTTGAGGTATATTGAATCTGCATTTTTTGGGTCTTCGTTATAATCTTCAAGCAGTTTTTTTGCCGTTAAACTAAAATCTGGCGTTTCTGATTCTATATTTCGGGCTTCTTTAAAGATAATTCCATAATAAAAGTAGACGCCGGCAGAAACCATCAGGAGTAATATTGAAGCTACAATTGCTGTTTTTTTTCTTTTCATATTTGGTTTGTATTGGTAATAGATAATAATCAGTCAGCGATTTTGTTAATTTGATAGCTTTCGTCCCGTATTTTTTTTCGATGCTGTAGGCCAAAATCCCGTAATGATTTGATAATAGGCTCAAGTGATGAACTGTAATCGGTTAATTGATATTCGGTTTTAGCGCGGCTTTGACCATCTATTTTCTTTTCAACAAATCCGTTTAGTTCCATTTCTTTAAGTTCATCAGCTAAAACTTTGGATGTGATTTTCTGCACTTCTTTTTGAATTTCAGAAAACCGTTTGTTACCTTCCATAAGCGTAAGGACTATTGAGATTCTCCATTTTCCGTTAATAATGTAAAGAGCATCCATGATGGGTACTATTTCAGATTTGCATTTTGATGCAAATCTGATCTGCCGTTTATTAGATGTTGAATTTTCTGATGTATTCATATTTTAAAACTGTCTCAAATCAAATGATGATTCTATAGTGAAACAGCCTTAGTAAAGATTACCCTACCAAAGAATTGTGATTTTTTGAAAAAAAAATAAAAATGTATAATGAGAGCCTAAAAAACTCTTGTAGAAACGATATTAAAATGAAATTCTAAAACTCAGATTTGGAGTTCTTTGGAGTGAAAAAGTATCCACTTCTTCTATAGAATTTGTTAAAGAATTTATTCTATAATATTCGCTGATTTCATTTCTTCTGTTTAGTATATTTAGGATTGAGATTCCTATTTTGTATTGAATTCCATCTGCGGTTTCCCACTTGTACGTTGAGGAAAGATTAACCTGAGAAAACATATTTAGATTACTGTCGTTTGGTTTATTGTAAACCAGTACAGGATCAGAAAGATCAATTTGAGATAAATTTGGAGATGTTTTTGGTCTTCCAGAAGTCCATTTTGTTCCTAAAGCAATCTTGAAATTGTTTTTCTCATAAATTGCGGCCCAAGACAAAGAGTGTGTCAGCTCAAAGTTGTTGGGAAAACGAGGGTATTCATAATTCGGAAAATTATAATTGTTTTCATTGTAAGTATAACTTAACCACGTAAGAAAGTGGTTTATTTTTTTCTGAACTAGGATTTCTGTTCCCCAAATTTCATAATCGCCTGTGGTTCTAATAAATTCAAGCTGATTCTGAAAACCTTGGCTGGAGGTTGTTATTCCGGTTACTTTTTTATAAAAGTTTTCGATGTCCAAAAGCCAGTTGTTCTTTTGATAGAACAAGTTTAAAGATAACTGTCTGCTTCTTTGAATAGGAATTGTGCCGTTATTCGAGATAATCCAGCGTCTTTTTTCGATGCCAAAATAATCTTTCTGCAAATCAATAATCTGCTGGGAGTTTTGACTTTTGAGTTCGCCGAGAAGTTCTAAAGTTACACTTTTACTAAGTCCGTAAGCCAATTGGATTCTAGGCTCTACGATATATTTTTTGAATTTTTCAATATAATTAAGCCGCATTCCACCTTTAAAATATACTCGGGAAATGGTATCATTGTATTTACCTTCTACAATTAAAGCATGAGTTCGTAATACGTCTTTTACTTTACGATAAAAATCAGGATTAGTTACCTGCTCTAAATTAGTAATGCCAATTTCATTAAATTGATATCCGTCGCTGAAACTAAATTTAGAGTTTAGGATATGATTATTTTCTAAATTAACGCCATTGTTGTTTACGGTATTTTCCTGAATAACAGTCTGGTTTTCGTAAATTGATTTTTGATCGGCTAGAAGTTCGTACGAAGAATTATAAACATTAATTTTGGTTGTGTTAAATTTATTCCAGTTTCTTTTCCATAACAAATTCGCACCGTAGTTCTGTTGGCGTAAAACATTGGTTTGCGATTTGTTTATATTGTATGAAGCAGCACTTTTAGTAACTTCCAGATTATCCTTTATCGTTATTAAATCAAGTGTGATTTGATCTTTGATCCCTATTTTTTGCGCGTATTTTACTGTAGCGTCATAAAAGCCAAATTTTTTATCACTTTTATAATTAAGATTTTGGTTCTGCGAAAAATCGGTAATGGTAGTATTTTGAAATACTTTATTGAAATATTCTTTATAAGTAGGAGTTTCTACAAAATCGGTAATCGATTTGCGTGCCGAAATTTCGATATAACTTTTTTTAGAAAGATTATATTTTCCATAAACATCAGCATTAATCATGTTGATTCCCGCGCTAAAAGAGTTTTTTTCTGCTTTTTCTGGAGTAGAAGAAATCGAGACTATACTTGAAACGCTTTCTCCATAAAAGGCAGAACTTCCGTTTTTATAGATGGAAATGGTATGCCCAAGATTTGGATTGAAAACGGATATCAAACCAAAAAAATGCCCTGTTTGAAACATACGTATTCCATTCCACAAAAATAAATTCTGATCGTGTGTACCACCGCGAACGTTGATACTTGATACACTTTCATCCAAACTGTTTACACCTGGAATCTGCTGCATAGTCTGCAGCGCATCGGGTTCAATAAGGCCGGGAAGTATACCAAATTTTTTCGGCTTAATTTCAAGAGATCCATCAGTGTTTTTAGAAATCCCCGAAGCCAAAATAGCATTGGTTTTAATTTCGTGCAATTCTGTAATTTCAGGGTCTAGCAGGATTTGAATGCAATCTTTAACCTTTGTATTTCCTGCCGTAATTCTCTTTGAGGCAAAACCAATATGACTAATTATAAAATTGTTTTTATCCTCTTTATTAAACTCAAAATAACCTTCAGAATCAGTTGTATAGTGAGTTTTATTATTTAAACTAACATTGGCATTTTCAATAGGCTTTTTATCTATGGAAGATAAAACATAGCCACAAATCATTTTAGAAATAGTATCCTTTTTATAGATATTGATGAATTTATTGCCTATATTTTCAAAAGACAAATGTGTTCTTCTTTCGAGATATTCCAATTTTTGTTCTAATGAAAATGATTTCTTGGGAGGATTTAATTCGAGACCTTCAATATTATCTTCGGTATAATTAAAGTTTACGCCATGTTGTTCTTCAATATCAATTATTATTTTTTTAAAAGGCATAACCTTTCCTTTGTCTTGAGCAAAAATATTCAGGACAAGAAAAAAGAGAAAAAACAAAAAATGAAATTGTTTGGGGCGGAACATTTATTTTTCGTTAAAAATTATTTTGTTGTTAGAAACTTTTCTAGCTTCTAAATGATAAGTCGTACTAATAATCTGCAAAGCTGTATTGAGATCTTTTGCAGGCAGTTTTCCTGTAAACAGAGAGATAGTATCTTTGGCGTTTAAATCGATTTTAATATTGTATTGCCTTTCAACTTCATCTAAAATAGTTCGTATGTTTTCTTTATAGAAACAGATTTGGTTATCCATCCATTCTGGCTGTGATGAATTTACAGTGCTTTTTGCCTCTTTTCCATTTTCAAATCGAACACTTTGTCCGTGAGTTAATAAAACTTGAATGTTGTTATAATTTACTTTGACACGGCCTTCATAACACACAACATCAAACCTGTTCTTTCTGGCTTTAACGTTAAATTGCGTTCCTAAAACCGTTACTTTTCCAAGATTGGTCTGCACTTCAAATTTTCTGCCTTTTGCAACTTTAAAATAAGCTTCTCCTTTAAGTTCCAAATGTCTGTTGTTGTTCCAATTCCACTTTTTATAGTGTATTTCAGAACCTGAATTTAAAACCACTTCAGAATTATCGGGTAATGAAAAAGCGGTCTTTTTTCCAAAATTGGCAGTTTCTGTTTGAGGCACAAAAACTTTCATCGCAAACGTAATTCCAAGAGCGAGAACGAATATGGCGGCAGCTCTAAACATCCATTTTTTATATAAAGGAATTACTTTTGGCGCTGTTTTTTTCTGGCTTAAAATATTCGATAACATAGCATTTTCATCCAAATCGCCTGTTTCTAGATGAGCGGTATAGTTTTTTATCTTTTGGTATTTTTCAAAATCGGGGCTTGCCTCAAATGCGGCCAATTCATCCGGAGATAATTCGTCGTTGAGCCATTTTGCCAATAAGCGATCTTTTTTCATTTTATCGTATTATTTAATTAAAACAATTAGAATTAAATTTACCCTACTTTTTATAAGTCAATTTCTTTACGTAAGCTTAACAGGGCCAAATGGATGCGTTTTTCTACTGCCTTTACGCTAATGTTGAGCTCTAAGGCAATTTCACTGTATTTTTTGCCATCAATTCTGTGCATCAAAAAGGCAGTGCGTTGTTTTTCGTTTAAGTTTTCGATGGCTTTTAAAAGTTTAGCCTGAAATTGTTTTTCTTCCAGAAGATATTCCGGACTCTCATTGGTCTTATCCAAACCAGTGAAGTTTTTTTCATATTTCAAAACCACTTTCTGGTGTGCAATCTGGTTGAGACTGCTGTTATTGGCAATGGTGTAAAGGTATGATTTTGCTTTTTCTAAAGGTACAGAAGCGCAGTTCTGCCAAAGCTTTACAAATGCTTCTTGGGTTATATCTTCTGCTTGTTCTGCGTTTCCAAATTTGTAAAAAAGAAAATTCCGAAGTGCTTTTACATGACTTTTGAAGAAAGACGAAAAAATGATTTCATCACAAGTATTAGATTGGTTTTGATCTGGCATTTAGAGTTTCAATTTTTTCAGCGTAAAAGTATTTGTTTTTAATTTAAGTAGGGTAAAAGTAGAGATGATTGTTTTATAGAAGAATAAAATGCTATTGGTTTTTGATAATTTAGTATAGATGAAAATTATCAAGCCTTGCTGTAGGTTATTAAAAAACAGTTTGTTTTAAAATTTATTACCTTTGTAAAAATATAAATATGTTCCTTTTGAAAAAATATTTATCAATTGCAGTTTTCCTATTTTTACTGTTTTCCTGTCAAAGTGAAGTAGACGAGCAAAACAATAATTCGCAGGGAACCATTACTACTGTTTCTCCGCTTACAACTTATTTGCAAAGGGTTGCTATGGTTAGAACTGTACAGGATAATATGATTGACGGATCTAGTTATTGTACTATAAAACTCCCTTATACCGTTACAGTAAATAATGAGCAGATTGCAGTAAACGCAACTGCCGATTATCAAAAAGTTTTGGATAATATCAACGCAAGCAATTATGATGATGATATTGTAAAAATAGATTTTCCTGTAACGATGGTATATTATAATTACATCGAAAAACTGATTCCAAATCAGGCAGATTTTGATTCTTTAATCGATTATTGGAATCTCTATCCAGATCTTTTATCCAAAATCAACGGTCTGAATATCAATTATCCCATCACAATCAACAGCTATAACAGCCTCAATCAAGCAGCGAGTTCTCAATTAATAGTAAGCGATCAGGCCTTTTTTAATTTTATAAAAAATTTAAATGAAAGCCAGTATATCTCTCTAAAATATCCTATCACAATTGCAGATTACAATAATCAGACAAAAACGATTTCAAATAATGAGGATTTCGAAAACGCTATTAAATATGCCATAGATTATTGCCCAGAAAATAACCTTGTGACACTAGATTTTGACGCAACCATTGCAAAAGGTTCTTGGGAAATACCTTATTTTTACGATGGTGCTGTAAAGACTTCAAATTACAGCGACTATACATTTGTATTTAAAACCGATCAATCTGTAGTTGCCACCAAAAGTGGGGTTTCAGAAACGGGACAGTGGGAAAGTTCTGTTCAAAATGGTGTCAGAGAAGTTAAAGTAATTTTCAATACAGGAGTGCTTTCTAAATTAAATTTCAACTGGAAGCTGTTTGAATTTAATAATTCTCAGATACGATTACGAGATATAAATGCAACAACTAATTATCTCTATTTTCAAAAAAAGTAAATCTCCAAGTCCACTTTTTTGTTTTACTTAGGGATTTATAAATTGCTAACTATGTTTGTTTTAAATAAGCGAAACGCCTTTTTTAAGTATCTCAATTCTATGTTTCTATGTGTTTAAATATAATACCAAGAACATCACTTTTTTTTCTTTCTTCCCAACCAGATAAGAAGTCCTGTAATGGGTAATGTTGCCGCAAATAAACAAACAATAAAAGCTAGAATTTTGGTTGGATAGCCATAAATGCTTCCTGTATGAATTGGGTAAATTAAGCGTCGTGCTTTATCGCCATTGCTAAAGGATTCATAAGGTCTTATTTTCAAAAGTTTACCTGTGTATTTGTCAAAATAAGCCATACTTGAAATATTCGGAATAGATTTTTCAAGATTCAATTTAATAACCATAATACTGTTTATGGTATCAGATGGGATTCTAATCTGCGTATCTCCTTTGTATTTATAAATGTTTTCTGTTTTTGAAAGTATGTTTTGATAGAAAAAAGTTTTATCCAGTTTTGGATCCACTTTTGTCGGATTTTCAACTTTAGCCGAAGTTTTTTTTGCTGTTCCATCTGCCAGTAAATAGATACCGCTTTCAAACCATTTGAAAGACCAGGTCAATCCAGTCAAGGATATGATCAGAAGAAATAGAAAGCTGTAGAAACCAAAATTAGAATGAAAATCCCAATTGACCCTTTTAAAAGAAGCATTCCATTTTATGGTCAATCTCTGCTTTAAGTTTTTTATTTTTTTTGGCCACCATAAAATTAGTCCCGAAAGCAACATAAAAATAAAAATAAGACAGCTGCAGCCTGTAATAAATTTTCCCACTTCTCCTAGGATCAAATGACGATGCAGATCTAGTATTACAGAGAAAAACCTGCTTTTTTCAGGAATGGTTGCCAGTACTTTTCCTGTATACGAATCTACGGAGAAAATCTGATCTTTTTTATCAGCATCTGTTCCAGAAATAATTACTGTTCTTGCTGGATCTTGATACGTTTGAATTCGGTCTAATTCTGTAATGCGATATTGTTTTGCAATAGAATTAACGTAAAGATCAACAGGCATTTTTTGGATTCCAATATTCGAAATTTTATAAAATTCAGGATTAATAAAAGCGTCGATTTCTTCTTCAAAAACTAAAATGCTTCCGGTAAGGGCTACAATAAATACAATAAGCCCGGACGTTAGTCCGAGCCATAAATGTAAAACTCCAATGTTTTTTTTAAATGTCTTATTCATGTAAAGAGGCAGTAAAAAATATTTTCAATATAATTAAAGCTTTTTAAAAGGAGTAACCAAGAGTTAAAAGCCAATTTGAAGGAGCGCCAGGGAACAAACGGATATAATCATACCCTCCAACCCAATAGGTTTTGTTTAGAATATTATTCGCGTTCAGCTGAATTTTAAATTTATTGATATTGTAATAAAAAGCAGCATTAAACAAGGTATATCCAGGAAGAGTTTCTGTAGTAGTCTGGCTCATAGTACGCGTTGTTGCAAAATTAGATCCCATTGCAATTCCAAAATCTTTTAAAGCGCCATTAGTAAAATTATAACGAGTCCAGATGTTACCTTGTTGTCTTGGAGTATTTGCTTTTTGTCTTCCAACTTCAACTTCAATCGGACTTTCTGTAATATAAGCTTCATTATAACTGTAAGCGGCAGAAATACTCCAGTTGCGCGTAATATTTCCATTCAAATCAAATTCGATACCTTTAGATTCTTCTTCACCAATAGATCTCATTAAATCGGGATTTGACGGATCATTAGCAGGATATAACGTGTTTTTTTGCTGTATTTTGAATAACGCAACAGTCACAAAAAGTTTTTCTTTGAACCAAGAAGATTTCCCTCCAAATTCAACCATATTACTCTCTAACGGATTAAATGGACCTCCCGAATTTGGATTTGCCAGAGTAGACGCCGTTTGAGGATTATATCCCTGAACATAAGTTCCGTAGAGGTTAATGTTTGGGTTAAGTGTATAAGTAAGGCCAAAACGAGGTAAAAACGAATGCTGTTTTACTTTTGTTTCTGTGGCTTTTTTGTAATTTACTTTATCTGAATATTCGTCGTAACGGATACCAATTAAAGCCTGAAAAGCGCCAAATTTAATATGGTCTTGAATATAAATTCCGTACAATGAATAATAGGTTGGATCTACCTGGCGAGCCACATAAAAATATTTGCTCATATCTTTTAATTGCTGCGATGCAAATGGATTGCTCAAATCAAAATGAGCTACGTTTGGCACTGGATTTCCTTTCGGATCCAACAAATAATTGGCTTTATTTGCAGGATTATAAGTCGCGATAAAGCCATTATTGGCCGCATTTCTATAACCACTTGCAGTTAATTGTGAACCTCCTACAGGAACCTCCTCTTGAGCATAATCAAATCCTGCAATTAAATTATGGTCTAAAGCTCCCGTTTTAGCCTCATATTTGAAGAAAGTGGAAAGATTATCAATATAACGCTTGCGTTTACGTTGAAAAACCTGCATTTCAATTGCGGTTGGAATTGTCGATCCGTCTCCAGCAGAAGCATATTTATTGGCACCACGGTGCTCTAAGAGATCCTCATTATAGCCCGTTCTGATATACGATCCTGAAAAAGATAAGCGATCTGAAAACTGGTGGTTTAAAGAAGTGGTAACGATATAGGTTTCCTCCTTTAAATAATCGTTTGTTGAGTTTAACGAATTTGAAGTTTTTGTGGAATAGAGGTTGTCTTCGTAAGTAGACTGTCCGCGATCTAGATTTCCATTTGAGCTACTGTAGATTAAATCAAAATTCACGCTTGTTTTATCATTCGGAAGAAAAGAAAGGGAAGGAGCTACCACAATATTCTTATCATATTGCAGATCTCTGAATGAGTTGGCATTTTCATAACCTAAATTCAAACGGTATAAAAGTGATTTATCTTCGGTTAATGGCCCAGTAAAATCGGCTAAAGCTCTTAAAGTATTAAAACTTCCAGTAGAAAAACTCACACTGTTTGCGGCTTGGTCTAATGGTTTTTTGGTTACACGATTTAAAACTCCTCCAGGAGAAGCATTCCCAAATAGAGCAGAGGATGGTCCTTTTAAAACTTCAACACGCTCCAGATAGTTTGCTAGAGGCTGTTTCCAAAATCCGGTGGATGTTCGCATGCCATTTAGTAATTGCGTATTGCTTCCTCCGTTTATTCTAAAACCTCTAATGGAGATATCGTCATAAAAAGTAAATTGGCTTACACCGCTGAAATTTTTCACGACTTCGCCCACACGAATTGCTCCCTGATCGGCTATTAATTCTTTAGTAGCATACGAAACTGCTTGCGGTAAATCCTTCAAAGCGATTTCTGTTTTAGCTCCGATAAAAGATTTGGTATTTCGATAGGATTTTTCTTTTCGTCCAGTAATTTCTACAGTTTGCAACGTATTGATGTTTTCTTTTAAAGTAATGGAAATATCAAGATTTTCATTTTCATGAAGTTCAACGTTTTTTTGTTCTGCTGTAAACCCCATCGCAGAGAAGTAGATGATATAGTTTCCAGGAGAAAGATTTGTAATTTCAAAATTTCCCTTGTCATCAGAAACAGCATTCTTTTTAGGACTTTTAATTGATATAGAAGCGTAAGAGACGACTTCGTTATTTTCGGAAATAATTTTCCCGGTAATTTTGGCATCTTGCGCCAGACCAATATTTATAAAGGCGAGCAGCAGTAAAGAGAAATTTAACTTCATGGCGGTTATTTATTTTACGCTGCAAATTTATGTTTATTTAGATCGAATACAAATAATATTATTTAAATATATATTTATAATGGTTTTAAAGGTTATTACCAATCTGATTTTTATCATCTCTAATGTTCAAATTTTTATCAGCTTTTAGAATAGAATAGTAACGGGGAATGAAAAGTTTTTTAATTGTTAACTTTTTTGTTTTTAATGTTTTAAGTTGTTTTTTAATGAAGGTGTTCCTTATTCTATTTTTAAATTTTTAAAGAAATTATTTTTCGAATTTTTAGAAAGTAAATGTTCAGATAGTGGCTAAAAGAAGTTACCTGTAGGTAAGTGAATTTATTTTTGAAAGAGTGTACTCCTTTAAAAGACATAGTGTATAAAATGTATTTCTTACTAGAGTTGAACGGGCAATGAAGAAAGTGCACCGATTCTGCACCTTTAATTTTGTGAGCTTTTAAAAATATTGAAAATAGGCTTAAAACGAAAAAACCTGCAAATCGTTGAATTTGCAGGTCTTCAGACATTTTTTATGGCTTTTTGAAAAGATTGAAAACTTTAAGTTTTGTGCCTTTTCGGCCTTTCCGTGGGGAGAGCAGGATTCGAACTTTATCGCTGAAGTCCTGTCTATACTAGGTTTTATAAAATGTCTTTGCCGAAAGTGCACCGATTCTGCACCCAAATTCAAATTTTTTCTACTTCAATATTAAATCATTCACGAAATTTTAAATACTAACTAACTACTGGCTGTAGTATTATTCTTTCTGTATAACAAATATATTAAAAATACTGAATACTTACGATTAAAAAATGTTTTTAATCGCTCTGCCATCTGAAACTCAATCTAGAAGAGCTTAATTTGAATAAATAGAGTACCATTTGAAGAGTTATACGCCACGATTCTGCCACAAAATTTTAGAATTGAATCATTAAAAAATACCTTAGCTTTTGTGGCAAAATGGGAGGCATCTCCAACGTTACTTTTATCAAGATAATTTAATTTTAATCTCGGAAAATTTATTCTTCGTTAGATGGTTTTCCTATGGTCGCCAAAATTCCACCATCAACATATACAATATGCCCGTTTACAAAATCACTTGCTTTTGAACTTAAAAATATGGCAGCACCTTGCAAATCTTCAGGATCTCCCCAACGGCCGGCAGGTGTTCTTCCCATAATAAATTCGTTGAATGGATGCCCGTTTACACGAATGGGAGCCGTCTGGCTTGTAGCGAAATATCCTGGACCAATTCCGTTAGTCTGAATATTAAATTTCGCCCATTCTGTAGCCATGTTTTTGGTCAGCATTTTTAGACCGCCTTTTGCCGAGGCGTAAGCACTTACAGAATCTCTTCCTAATTCGCTCATCATCGAACACATGTTTATGATTTTTCCTGCTCTGCGTTCAATCATTCCTTTAGCCACATTTTTTGAAACAATAAAAGGCCCTGTTAAATCCACTTTTATTACAGCTTCAAAATCGGCAACTTCCATTTCAATTATAGGAGTCCTTTTGATAATTCCTGCGTTATTGATCAAAATATCGATTGGACCAACTTCAGATTCTATTTTGTTGATTGCATTAATCACGGCAGTCTCATCGGTTACATCGAACAGATATCCGTAAGCTTCGATTCCTTCAGCTTTGTATTCAGCTATGGCGTTATCAACTGCTTCCTGCGACGAATGATCGTTTACCACAATTTTTGCACCTGCATGCCCAAGACCTTTGGCCATTGCCATTCCCAGACCATGAACTCCTCCTGTAATAAGTGCTGTTTTTCCCTTTAAATCGAATAAATTAATTGACATTTTTTTAGTTTTTGGTTATTAGTAAATTTTTATTTTATGCTGATAATCAATGGGCTTTGAAGCTCCTGATTAAAATGATCTAAATAATCCTGCCATTGTTTTGAACTGGTAATTTGACCTGCTTTATCCCAAGCTGCTCCTGAATAATATACAATTGGTTCATTATTTTTAACTGAGGTCTTAGATAGGAGCTGTTCCTTATCAACCCACATCTTACTTACTGGTGTTGTTAGAATAGAACCAACAGCTGTAGTTCCGTCTTTATCAAAAGTTGGTTCCCAATAAGCCATAATTCCCTGCTGTTCATTTAATGCAATCACACCTGCTTTTTCACGTTTTATGATTCCAACTACAACAGGCATTGGTTTGTTATCTTCGAAAGTAAAGATGTTTTCGATTCGGTTTAATTGAGAACCGGCATCAATCGAAATAATTTTGGTATTTTTTACTTTAATGCCGCCAGCGTTCCAGGAATCGTAATTCAATTGAAAAGTAGAGCGTAGAGGACCGTTGTCTAAAATTTTCCAATAATGATAATTACCAGAATAACGAATCGTATCCTTTACGAACGGAGCCATATTTCCAGCGCCCAATGTAAAACCTACATGATAATAATCTAATCCGTCTCCGTGATCAATATGATAGTCATCACGTTTATAGCGGTCGTTCACTACTAATTTATTGGTTCTTTTTACCCAGACATCATAGCCATAAGCGTCTCCTTCGGTTTTTTCTAATGCTTTTCCATAAGTACGAAAAGCAATTTTATCATTTTCCCACGCAAAATCATCTTTACGTTCCGGTACATAGCGCGCATAAGTTTTAGACGTAAATATTTCAGGTTTTCCTTTTTGAATAATTAGTGTAAGTGAAGATTTTGCCTTAAGATCAACTTGTATTAATAAATTTTGAACAGCGGTATTACCGCGATGTTCTAACTGAAAAGGAATCTGTTTTTTTGTTTTAAAATCAATTACGATAAAATTTGAAGTATCTATTTTAGGATACGAGGAAAGTACTGTCTGCCATTTTACAGCCACCAAAGTTTCTTTTCTTTCTAAAACCGAATTGTTTTGAATTGTTACTGTCGCTTTTGTCTGCCCAGTAGAAATTAGAGGCAGGAAGAAAGTGAATAAAAGGAATGTTTTTATTAATTTCATAAATGTGTTTTTTTATAATTTCCGAAAAGACATAGTTCTAGCTTCTCGATTCTAAATGAGTTTGTTATTTAGACGAGTTTTTTAATTCTCAGAATTGAATTTGTAATTGATCTTAGTCGTTTAAAGACTTTATTTTAGCTGGTTTTGTTAAGAATAGCGATTGCAGTTTTTCATTAAATAGTTATTTGTTGTGTTGTTTCTAGTTTAGTTAACCTTTCGATTCGTCTAGACTGGCTAAATATTCGCTTGGCATGCAGCCATAATGCTGCTTGAATGCAGTAGAGAAATAAGACGGCGAGTTAAAACCACACATATAAGTGATTTGTGCAATCGTATAACGTTTACTCTGCATCAGTTCAACCGCTTTTTTAAAGCGGATTCTTTTAATGAAGTCCATTGCTGATTCGCCTGTTATAGCTTTCAATTTCAAATAAAGATTCGATCTGCTCATGCCGATTTCTTTACTGAACTGATCTACCGAAAATTCAGAATCAGCTAGATGGTCTTCTACAATTTGAATGGCTTGCTTTAAAAATTCTTCGTCAAGGGTATTAAATGCAATATTCTCAGGTACCATTTCTTTACCAACAGAATAATACTCTTTTAATCGTTTGCGAGAACGGAGCAGATTTGTAATTTTTGCCGCCAGTAACGGAGTCGAAAATGGTTTTGTAATATAATCATCGGCGCCCATTTCAATACCTTTTAGCTGCTGGCTGGTTTCATTTCTTGCTGTCAAAAGCATTAACGGAATATGAGAGGTATTAATGTTCTGCTTCACTTTTTTACAAAAATGCAAACCATCGAGTTCCGGCATCATGACATCGCTGATAATAAGATCAAACGGCTGAATTTCTAGAAGATCCAACGCCATTTGTCCGTTGTAAGCTGTTGTAACTTCATATATTTTGCTGAAATATTCCTGCAGATAATCTAAGATCTCCTTGTTATCATCTACAATAAGCAGTTTAATGGGCTGATCTCTTTCTGTTATTTCATTTTCTTCTTCTAATGCTGTGTCTTCGTCAAGTTCATTATCTGAAATTATAGACAATTCGTAAAGTGAACTTTCGACTTGCTGATCATTCCTGTAAACCTGATCTGAAATCGGAATGGTTACGGTAAAAGTACTTCCTTCCTCCACGGTGCTTTCTGCCATAATTTCGCCATGATGCAATTCTACTAAACGTTTTGTAAAAGCCAAACCAACACCGGAACCCAAATTCATTTCGCGATTGTTTACCTGATAAAAACGATCAAATACTTTGGATAGATCTGCTTCGCTAATTCCGACCCCCGTGTCAGCGACCTTTATTTGTACCGTATCATTATTCTTTAGTAGTTCAACATGAATGCTTTGACCCGTTTTAGTATATTTGAAGGCATTAGATAAAAGATTAAATAAGATTTTTTCCATAGCATCTTTATCAAAATAAAATAGAAGCTGCGGTTCTGCCGAATGATAGGAATATTGAATACCATTTTTCTCTGAAAGCGGTTTGAAGGATTCAAAAATTTCTTTTGTAAAACTTACAATATCGCCTTTGCCCACTTTAAGCTGTCGCGTTCCCATTTCAGTTTTTCTAAATTCAAAAAGCTGATCCACCAAATTGTAAAGCCTTTTGGCATTGATAAACATTAATTCGTGTTTCTTTTTTGAAACTTTATCTGCAGAAGGCATTTTTAATAATTCTTCCAGTGGAGCTAAAATCAGCGTTAAAGGCGTTCTTAATTCATGAGAAACATTGGTAAAAAAATCCATTTTTACCTGATTGATATAGCTTACTCTCTCTTTGTCAATTCGTTCCAGCTTTAACTGCTGAACAGCTTTTATTCTTTCTCTTATAATTCTAAAACCAATGTATGCAGCAGTACCGACTATTGCTAGTAATAATAATGAAAACCAGATTGTTTTATACCAAGGCGGGAGAATCCCGATTTTTAAGCTTCTAACGGTGCTCATTTCACCATTAGGCCCAATGGCTTTAATTTGAAAGTTATAATTTCCTGCGGGTAAATTACTGTAGCTGACCTTTAATTCATCTGTACGCTGCCAGTCTTTATCAATTCCTTCTAATTTATAGTAATAGTAAGTTCTGTTAGAAGAAATATAATTGAACGTATTGAAAAAGATAGTGAACTGCTTGTATTCTGGTCCAATTTCTATTTCATCTGTCTGGTCAATATGCTCTTCCAAAATACCTGTTTCATCGCCCACTGCAACAGTTTTATTTAATACTTCTAAAGCGGTAAAACTTAGTTTTAGCGGAAGCGCCTTCTGTTTAACCATTGATGGATAGAAATACGAAATCCCTTTTATGCCGCCAAAAAGCAGCATCCCGTCTTTTGCTTTATAAAAAGCATAATCATTGAATTGTTTGTTCTGTAAACCATCACTTTCATCAAAAGCCTGAACCGAATCTTTGTCGGGATTAAATTTAATTAAGCCGTTGTTGGTTGAAATCCAAAGGTTGCCGTCGTCATCTGGAATTATGCCGTAAATTGTTTCTTTAACGAAATCTTTTCTGGTTTTAAAACTGATAAAAGATTCCTGGTTTTCATCATATAAACGCAAACCTTCTCTTGTTCCAATCCAGATACGGTGTTTTTGATCTTCTGTAATACAATTTACAATGTCATCACTTAATTTTCCGTGCCCGATGTTTCCAAATAAAAAGGTTTCAGGATAGAAAAGGGTTACTCCGTTTGTGGTTCCAATCCAGATCCGATGCTTGCTGTCTTCAAACAAAAATGTAATATCGTCTGATGTTGGCCGTTTTCCAGCTTTATCTAAATGAATGTGTGTAAAGGTTTTGGTCTCAGGATGAAACTGATCTAAACCCGATCTTGTTCCAACCCAGATTCGTTTTTTAGAATCTTTTAAGATGCTGTAAACCAAATTTCCTGCAATACTGCCGGGATCATTTTCATTATGCAGGAATCGCTGTACAAGGCCGCCGTTCGGATTCAGTAGATTCAATCCGCCGTTGTGCGTACCAATCAATACATTTCCATTATCATCAAATTCGATGGCTTTAATATTATTAGAACTTAAACTGTTTGGATTATTTTCGCTGTTAGAAAAATAGGTAATCGTATTGGCATTTTTATTCCAGTAATTCAGTCCTTTATCGTTGCTTCCAATCCAGAAATTGCCTTTTGCATCCTGTTTAATAACACCAATTACTTCATCGTTTAAAGACGGTTTTCCTGAGTTTTGACTTAAAAGATTGAACTTAATGTCGTTTTTATGATAATAATTTAAACCTCCGTAGTACGTTCCAAGCCAAATTCCGTTTTGTTTGTCTTTAAAAAAGCATCGGACAGAGTTTTGGCTTATTGTATAAGGCTGTGATATTTGATGGTAATAATTGGTGAATGAATTGTTTTTTTGATTAAAAATACTAAGCCCTTTAAAAGTTCCCAGCCAGATATTGCCTTCTGTATCTTTTCCGACACATCTTACATTATTATCAGCAATGCTGCTAGTTGCAGTATTGTGAAGCAAAGAAACAATCTGACCATTTTGAGAGTTGTACTGAATTAGACCATCGCCTTCAGTAGCCACCCATAATTTCTTTCCATCAGTATAAACATCATTGATATAAGGTTTTTTTGCTCCTAAATCAATTTTAGTTAATTGATGTGTATTGGTGTTTAATTTAAAAAGACCAACATCTGTACCTAATATAATTTGCTGCTGCCAAATTCCAATGTCGGCTATTTTTTTAATTTCATGAGAAGAAGCGTTGAATTTGATTGTAGCAAAATTTGAAGTTTGGGGAAGCAATACGAATACGTCTCCTGTTATAGAACTTGCCCAAATTCTATGCTCTTTATCTTCGGTTATAGAAGAGATATACCATTCGCCAATACTACGGGGAAGCGGGTAATTTGTAAAGCTGTCTGTATTATAATTGTAAACACTGATGCCTTGATTGCCGCCAACCCATAACTGCCCTTTATGGTCTGTAAAAAGACTTCTGATATAATAAGACTGCAGACTGTTTTTGACATTCTTTAATGGTCGATATACTTTAAAACCTTTACTGTCATAACGGTTTAATCCGTCCTGAGTTCCAATCCAGATAAAACCCAGTGAATCCTGCTGAATAGCAAAAACAGAACTTTGCGACAAGCCCTTATCGACCGAAATATTTCGGAAATATCGATCCTGAACTTGTGCATAGCTTTTGGCTGCGAAAAGAAGAATGCAGAAAAAGGCAGTAATAGCAGTCTTTTTTTTCATGAAGTGATATTGTAATTATTTTTTGTTTTTTTTTAAAATTTCTTCTATTAAAGAAATTAAACTCTAATTTAAAGAAAAAGTAAGCATCTTATAGCTTTTAATTTTTATCATATTTGGCAGTGTCTGGCAGTTCATCTACGGCTTCTTGTTTGTTTACTTTGTTTTTCTCCATTTCTAACAATACCGAACTTCCTTTAATTTTAGGCGAATATGCTTTTCCTTCAAATTTAACAGGCAGATTTCCATAGCTGAATAATGATTTTATAAATTTTCCCGAAACTTGTAAAGCTGCTGCTTTTTCTCCGTCTAACTGCGCCTGAATTTCCCATTCTCCAACTTGTAAATGTGATACACCATTGCTGTTTGAGAGGGTTTTGATGACTTCTGTTTTGCCATCTTTAATTTGAATAATGGTTAAAAACCTGAATTTTTGTTTTGGTTCAGAAGTGATTCCGGCATGCCATTGATCTTTAAATTCTTTTATCTGGCCTTCGTCATTGGTGACTTTATTCCAATTAACTGCAGGTTCAAAAAACTGATTATGTACCGACATTTTTAAAGATGTATCTGTAAAGACGCTTGCGTTTACATTTCCTAAATCGGTTTGTACAGTAAAGTTTTGCTGTTTGGCATTTATAGCATTTTCTCCTTTGATGCTGTAATAAGGACAATGAAATTGAGTGGTCCATTTTACGGGAGTTTTAGCTTCTAATTCGTCGTATAAAACAATATAACCGCCTTCTAATTGCAACATGTGTCTGCGATACAAAGTTACACCAGATTCTCCATAACCGTTTTCTTTACTTGGTACAACATTAATTTGCTTGAATCGGTCTAACCAAAAATCACTTTTTATTTCTCCGTAAGCGTTACTGGCATCTCCCAAGGCATATTGAATGTGTTTTCCTGAGATAGCTCTTGGAATCCATCCGTAACCTTCTTCACCCAATTTCTGATTCAAACTATCGGCTAAAATTGTGTTGTAAGCTTTTGATGATCTATAATATAAAAGGTTGTGTTTGTCGCTGAAATTGCTGTAATAACCTGTTCCTCCAAAGATTACTTTTCCTTTGTAATTGATAGTAAAAGCATTCTGAGACGCATGACCATGACCCGAAGAACCAAACGGACTGCTGGATAAATAACTGCTTAGTGTTTTATCGGCTTTGGCCAAATCTTCGTGCATGGCAACAACACCAATATCACCAAATTTGCGGGTTTTTGGCAAGTTCTCTGGTGAAGTTACAGGTAGATTTCTATTGGGTTTATAGTTTAATAATCTGAAAAACAGGAAATCATCTGTGCCGTGATAATAAGATGGATGGTCTCTTTTTATTTCGTTTACATACCAGTTTAAGTATGGATTATTCATTTTATAAGTCAGTGCATCGGCAAACCAGGCTTCACCTTTTACGATGTACGGAATATTCTCCCACATATCGCCAAGTGCGGTACTTGCGGCTCCGTTTGGATGTGTGTACAGCATGTAATAAGGCAGGTTCTGCATCCACGGAAGTTTAAAATAATCGACTCCGCTAAAATCGCCAAACATTTGCGATAAGTAAATGATGGATTTAAAGTTAACTCTGAAATAGCCATTTCCTTCGTGCCAGCCGCCATCTGATGTGCCTAAAACCGGAAAACGTGCCGACCAGACTTCGTACATATAAGTAAACCACTCTTTGGCTTCGGGAACATCATTGATTACGGCAACAGTCGCAATTGCAAGATTTCGCAGCGTAATCTGCCAGACGTGATTATCGCTTACATGCAGTTCAAAACGATTAGGTAAATGATTGTAAACACGTTTAGCTCTAATCGTAATTATATTTTTAAAAATTTCTTTTTCCTCTGGAGTTAAAAATTGATATCCGGCATCATAAAACCAGCCCATGGCTTCAAGCACGGCGCCGCTTGTAAAATCATCTCCTGTTGCCAGTCCATCTGGATTCATGGCTGCAAGGTTTAAGGCTCTGCGCTTGGCATCCTGAATAAAACGTTCGTCTTTAGTAAGCTGATAGGCAATGCATAAATTACGAACCGGATTACCAACAGCATCACCAAAACCATGATACATTCTTTCTAAAATGATCTTTTTTTCTAATTTATTTTTGCCCGTAGTATCAATTACTCTTTGTGGTTTTTCGGTTGGAAGCGGAGCCAGCATTAATTTTTCCGCGAAAGCGATAAACTTTTTGGCTTCGGGATTATCAAGATTGTTTTTATAGAAATCTTCGCCAATACGGTTCATATCCCATAAAAGCGGATGCGATCCTTCGTTGCGTTTTAAAACTTCGTTTATGGGTGGTGATACTTTTTCGCTGGCATATTTAGCATCAATAACAAAATCGTAAACAGCAGACCATGTCCATTGACTGCTGCCTTTTAATGCATAACCGTATTTCCAGTACCATTTTCCGGGCTTCAAAGCAGCATGAAGCGGATAAACAGCCCAGCGCTGTTCTGTGCTGGCAATTAAATTTTTACTGAAATTGGTATCGCATGCAAGCATTATTTTATAGCGGACATTGCCAATATTTGGATCTTCGGGAACTTCACTGCCGCTTTCCATTGGTTTAACCATGTCTTTTCCATTTGTAGCAGGCCAAAGCAGGGCAGGAGCATTGGTAGGAACCGTAATTCCGTTTACTGGATAAGGCCATTCTCGAACTCTTGAATGCAGTTTTTCTGCCGTTAATTTTATAGCAGCAGATTGCTGGCTGAAAACTGAAACAGCGGTGAATGATAAAAATAAAGCAGTTATATTTTTCATAAATTATTCTTTAACCAAATTATAATCCAGACGAGAAAGGATCTCGGTTCTTTTTACACCATTGTTTTAAATAACGGCGCATGGCAGTTAGTTCTTTTTTATGTGATGGATCTACCGCCAAATTGGTAATTTCTCCTGGATCTTTCGTAAGATCGAAAAGCTGTTCTTTTAAATCTCCTTTGTTATATACGATATATTTATAATCTTTTGTAATTACGGCACGTCCGCTAATATTTAAGAGTTCTTCGTTATCGGCAAAATCGGTTTCAATTACCAGCGTATCACGAAGATTTTGATTTGGGTTTTCTATTTTTTTACTGATGTCAATTCCTTTTAAATAAGACGGTTTAGACACTCCTGTAAATCCGCATATTGTGGGAATAATATCTGTGCCATTGCAAACAAGCATATCTTCGGTTCGAGGTTTCCACTGACCAATTTTTGAAATGATAAAAGGTATTTTGGCCGACTCTTCGTATAATATCTGCTTTTGGTTCCAGCTGTGTCCCGCATAACCATCGCCGTGATCTGCAGTAAAAATAATAATGGTATTTTTTTCGATATTGTATTTTTTTAAAGAAGCCAGAACCATTTCGATATAACTGTCAACTTTTTCGACCAGACGATTGTAAGCCCAGCGGTACTGGCGCCATTGATCTGGTGTCCAGTTAACGGTAGGATAGGTTCTGAAACTTACTTTTTGCTGTTCGCGAACAATTTTGGGTTCGTATTCGGGAATTTTCCAGTTGGCTGGCAGTGGTGGACATTGATCTGCTGGAGGTGTTTTTTCCAGAATATCCATTTTTAAATCTTCACCTCGCGCCCATTCGCAAATGTCATGCGGATTTAAAAAAGACGCCACTAATAAAAATGGGTTGCTTTTGTTTTCTTTGATAAAACGAGCGCAGAATGAAGGTGTTGCAGCATCATTATAATCTTGAAAATTGGTGTTTTCGATATATTCAAAACCATGCTGGCTTTTTTTCGAAGTAGGAACCGGTAAATGCCATTTGCCAACATAACCGGTTTTGTAACCTCCGTTTTGGAAAATTTTTCCCATCATTAATAAATCTTCCGGCCATTGACCATCTTTTTCAGGAGCATTGCCTATAAAACCATTTTCAAAAGGCATTTTTCCGCTCATGATAGAAGCGCGTGATGGCGTGCACAAAGGCTGTGCACAGTAGGCTTTGGTAAACCGAACTCCGTTTTGAGCCAATTTATCCATTGCGGGTGTATTCAGATTTTTGTTTCCTGCAATACTCATGGCATCAGCGGTCTGCTGATCGGTCATGATGATTAAGATATTAGGACGGTCAGCATCTTGAGCATTCCCAAAAAACGGAATATTCAATACCACGAAAAGCCATATGAAAAATATGTTTTTTTGAAACATGATCTTTATGATTATTATTTGTTTTGTAAATGCTGAAATACAAAACGAATTTAATGATCAATGTTATAAGAGGGTTTTGATTTTGTGTAAAATGATATTAATTTTAGTTAAAACACTTTTAAGCTCTGTTTATGTGTTTTATTTTTAGAGGTTTAATCAAAAGATAGTCAATTAAACTTATCGTGTTGGCGCTTTGTGAGTTTGTTTATTAAATTAAGCTTAAAATCCCAATCTCTAAAAACAGCTGTTAGGTTAGGACCAGTTGTTTTTAGAGATAATATGTACTTAAAAAACTCATGTTATTTTTTTCTTTTCCATAAAAATAGATTCCAATTAGGAGCTTACTATTGTCGGGAATTTTATCTTTAATTCCATTGTCATTGCTAGACCACTTACTTTTTTTAATAATTTCAATCAATTTTTGATCAATTTGATTTCCGAAACCACTAATATCCGAAACATTTTTAATTCTCAAATTTGCATCGAAAGTAATTTCATAAATTCCATATTCTTTATTAGGTTCAATACCTCTAAATTGCTCTAAATCGGTACCAATATTTTTACTTTCGCTATAATTTTTTTCACGGTAATTTATCTTTTCTGTAAAAGTTATTTTTTTTGACTTAAAAGTTTTTAATATTTCTAATTCTCTTTTTTGTTTTTTAAGATTAGTTTTATCGAGATACAATAATCCTGAACACATTCCTATGATATATTTTCCATCCTTATTTTTTCGGGCATAAACAATTAATTCCGTATTTACAGGAATAAATAGTGAACAAGAACTCCCTGCATTTTGATCGCTTCTTCCTGCAACATAAAGCGCTTTTATTTTTTCACCTTTAAAAAGTTCATTAATTATAAAATCTGTTTTATAAAGTTCTTCTGAATTTTCATTTTTATAATTCTTTTTGATTTTAATTTTAGCAACAAAATCAGATTCTATATATTTTTCTGTTATTTTATTTTCATTACAAACACAAGCAAGTACTGAACAGGAAAATAGTAATAAAACAATTTGTGATATTTTTTTCATTATTTGTGATTTACAATTTGTGTCAACATCTCTTCAAATCCTTATTTAGTTGCGTAATCTAATGTTTTTAATTTTTGAAAGGCATTGGCACAAGCACCAAGTAAACCTGCTTTATTTCCAAGAGTTGCTGCTACAATTTCGGTATTAGAGAAAGAAACTGGAATTGCAGTCTTTTTTACCCGCTTTGTTAATTCATCAATGTAAAACTGACCCGCTTCGCTAATTCCTCCTCCAATAATTACTTTTTGCGGGCTGAATATATTCACATAATTTACAATTCCGGCTGCTAAATAGTCAAAATGATGCTGCATCGTTATTACAGCATATTCTTCGCCGGCAAGATATTTTTCGATAATAATTTTCCCGTCGATATTTTCTTCTGCAGATTTATTTTGAGATTTGTAATATTTAATTAATGCGGTTACAGAAGCATAGCTTTCTAAACATCCTATTCCGCCGCAGGCACATTGTAGTCCATTCTGCTGGATTATGGTATGTCCTAATTCGGCACCGCGATTCTGGTAACCTCCAAATAGTTTTTTATTGATCATTATGGCACCGCCTATTCCTGTGCCAATAGTTAGAAAAATAGCGTCATCGCTGTCTTTTGCCGCTCCGTAAATTACTTCGGCTAGTCCCATTAAGTTGGCATCATTATCAATTGCGATATTATATCCAGTTATGTCGTTTAAAATTTTCCCTAAGGGCAGTTGTTCAAATCCGGGTAAGTTTACTCCTCCGCCCACAATTACGTCATTTTCTATAAGACCAGGAAAGCCAATTCCTATACCAACAATAGGTTCATTTAACTGCTGTGTACATTGGGTGATAGCGCTCACAATTAAGTTTATTATTTCTTCTTCGGTTTTTACTTCGCTGAGAGATACTAAAAAAGAAAACAGAATTTCTCCAAGTTCATTAACAACACCACATTTCAGTGCAGTACCGCCAATATCTATTCCAATTGCATAGGAATTAGATATTTGTGTATCATTTAAGGTATTCATAATCTTTGCTTTATTTTATTATTTTCGTTTCTTCTAGAAACAATTAATGCAGAACGGCAAGTTCTGCATTAATGTCCAAAAACCAAGTAATTTTATAAAAAAAATAATGGGTTATTTTAACCTAATCTGTATTATGACTTAGGTTTGTGTATAGATTTGACAAAATCTCTCCATATTTGAAATTTTTATAGAGTTAATATTGCTTTTTCTTTAGTTGTTATGTCTTTTTTCCAAGCTTCAACTTTCTCTTGTCTTTGATTATAAAAAAGTGCTGGATCGTCTTTAATTGCTTTTTGTCCTTTGCCATTTTCTGCAGTCAAATCGTGCATTTTCTGTCTATTAGCGTTGCTTAATTTCATTATAGTAAATATAGAATCTCTTAACACTTTCATATCTTTAGGTGTCTTGCGCAAACGTAAATGTGGAAATAAAGATTAAACTCAATACTAATACTATCTTTTTCATAATATTAGCTTTTTGTTTTTAATATTTAGGATTTTGTCGCGTAATGCTCTTATTTACATCCGTTTCATTTTGAGGGTAAGGATATAATTCATGTTTCCCTGCCACAAAATTGGTGATAGAAGGGAAGAAGTAAGTAGATCGAATCGCTTTTACGGCAGTATTTGTTTCGGCTAACTTAGTTTCTAAAATTCCCCATCTAATTAAATCGGCTCTGCGCATTCCTTCTCCGGAAAGTTCCCAGGCTCTTTCCTGTTGTATTGCTTTAAGGAAGTTATCCTTATTTAATCCAGAAGCAAGATTGATTGCCGCAACTGCGGGTTTTGCTAATAATTGTGCAGTAGCAGTTGCTCCAGACCCTTTTCCGTCTGTGCTTGTAATGGTTACTGTTGGTACAGAAGTATAACCATCACCAGAGCGTAACATTCCAATGGTATTAACTCCTCCGCCTGACAGCGTTATTACTGCAGCAGCGGCATCTGTACCGCCGCCGCCTGTAATTTGTATCACTACATTTGCTGCCGAAGTGTATCCTGTACCTTTATTTCCTAAAGTTATGCCAATTCTGCTTCCTGCAACATCTGCACCAAAACCTCTTTTTCTTACCTGATTTATAGCATCGTAAGCAATCGCATTTGGTCCTTCATTTAATTCATTCTCTACTTCGGCGCGCATTAAAAGCAAATCAGAGTAACGCATAACTACCCAGTTAATATGTGTATAAACTCTTTCGGCAGTTGCATTCGTTTGATATTCTCTGCTCCATTTTCCAATTGTCCATCTTTCGTCCTGATTGGTGGTTAAAAGCGGTAATTTATTGCCAAGATTATTAATAGAATATGTAGCAATCGAAAAATCCCTGCGCTGATCGGCCGCATTAAAGCTGTTATAAAATGGTTTTGGCACTAGACATCTTGAAATATTCGAAGGATAAACTCCGTTTGCTGTCGCAGGACCATTAAAATTTCCAACCCAAGATGCGTTTCCTAAAGTTCCTGCTGGATTGTAAAAAGCAATCTGGAAAATATTTTCGGTTGGTTCTAAAACGTGCTGGCATTGGTTTTTGAACACTTTAGAATAAGATGGATTTAGTTTGTAAGGATTTTGAGCCATTACATCATTAATCTCTTTCTGTGCCAGTTTATAATATTCTTTGTAATCTGTAGGACGTTTTATAGTTCCGTCTGCCTGTAAAGAATAGCCTCCTGCAAATAATGCCACTCTTGCCAGCATGGCTTTTGCTCCCCATTTATTGATACGTTCATCTGTAGGTGTTTGTTCTGGCAGAAGAAGAGCAGCTTCCTGCATGTCTTTTATAATTTGACTGTAAATTTCGTAACGGTCTACCAGACCAACTTGCAGATTATCTCCTGATTGAGAACTTTTTGTTTTGAAAGGCACATCGCCCCATAAACGTACTAACTCAGAATAGTAGAATCCGCGGAGAAATTTGGCTTCGCCCAGCATCCTATTTAACTGATCTTTCTGAGTTTGAGTCCCATTGGTAAACAGATCCATTTGAGGAATTCTTTCGATTACTACATTCGCTCTGTCAACTCCTTCGTAAAGTTTACTCCACGCGGTGTAAAAAGTGGTAGTTTGAGAAATTCCCTGATAATGTGCTATTGTTCTCCAGTCATCAGCTCCAATTCCTGTCATTTGTTCAATATCGGTATCGGCATCAAAAATTAGAGAAATATTCCATCCATAACTATCAAGTGATGACATGGATTCGTAAACACCAAGTGTTGCCATATAGGCTTCATCTACATTTGAGAAAAAGTTGGCAGTTGTAAAATAGGAGTAAGGCGTTACTTCTAGTTCTTTATCACAGGAATTTAAAGGTAATAGAAGACAAGTAATGCTCGCTGCTATAATTGCTCTGCGGGAAAATATATATTTTTTCATCTTATTAAAATTAAATTATAGTGAAATATTTAAACCTGTAACAAAAGATTTACTTCTAGGATATGCACTGAAATCTACGCCCCGGGTTATGGCATTGCTGTAGACGCTTACTTCAGGATCATATCCAGAATATTTAGTGAACACATATAAATTATAGGCTGTAAAATAAATTCTCAAATTAGAAATTTTAGATTTTTTCAGCCATTCTTTAGGAAGTGTATATCCTAAACTGATATTGTTGATTCTTAAAAATGAACCATCTTCAATGATATCGCTGTACAAACGTCCGGTAGTATTACCGTTGAAAGCAGGATTTGTTTTACCAGCATTTAGCGCAGTCAGTTCATCAGGATCAGTTACTCGCTGTCCTGCAGCATTAATAGTTGTCCATCTGTCTGCATAAATTGCCAGTGTATTCAGGTTATCTAAATTCAGTCTTGAGTTGTTTAATACGTTTGCATTATAAATATCGTTTCCTACCGTAAAATCAAGAAATACACTCAAATCTAGTCCTTTATAAGTAAAAGTATTGTTGAAACCTCCTGTGTATTTTGGATTTGCATCGCCAATAGCTGTTCTGTCCAAATCGTTTATTACGCCGTCAGGAGTTCCATTTGCTCCGCTTATATCTTTAAATTTTATAAATCCAGGCTGTACTACAATATTATCGCTTACAACCCCAGTTTTTAATGTATAGGCTTTTGTTGCTGGATTATAATCAAAATCATTTACCTGATACAGTCCGTCACTAACATAGCCGTACATGGTGCCAACTGGTTTTCCTACTTGTAAGATATAGTCGTTTTTATCTGTGTAACTATTTGTAATCAAAGAGTTTTCTCCTTGGCTTAAAGCCAATACTTTTGTTTTATTGAAAGCAATATTAAAAGTACTATTCCATATAAAATTGTCTGTTTTTACATTGGTTGTATTCAGTGTAAATTCGATACCACGATTAGAGGTGGCTCCAATATTCTGAAACTGTTTTTTAAAACCTGAACTTGCAGGTACACGAGTATTATATAGCAGGTCTTTAGATTTATTTTCGTATATCTCAGTTGTTAAAGATATTCTTTGATTAAAAAATCCTAGATCAAGACCTAAATTGGTCGATTTAGTAGCTTCCCATTTTAAATATGGATTTGGCAGATTATTTTGAAATGCTGTAATCTGAGTTTGATTATTTAAAGGATAAGAACCTGAATTAAAAATTCCTAAAGCCGCATAATTTGCGATTCTATTATTTCCGGCTTCACCATAACTGGCTCTAAATTTAAAATCGGAGAAAACAGGCAGCTTTTTCATAAAGTCTTCTTCAATAACTCTCCATGCGGCAGATACGGCAGGAAAATATCCCCATTGATTTTCAGTTCCGAATTTTGTAGATCCGTCAGCTCTAATACTGGCAGAAAACAGATATTTATTTTTATAGGAGTAGTTTGTTTTTGCGAAAAAAGACAACAAAGCATCATCTTCTGAAAAAGTTGTCGGAATTCCTGCAATTGTGCCTAATTGTAATTTATCCCAGCCTAAATTAACTTCGGGAAAGGCTGAAGCAGTTGTAGTAACTCCTTCGGAATAGTTATAAATATATTCCTGCCCGGCCGTTGCATCAAATTTATGGATTTTATTAAAGGTTTTACTGTACGTTAAAACGTTGTTGTAGTTTAATCGTGTTGCAATATTATGTGTAATGCCGCCAAATGCACCGCCGCTTCTAATAGCCAGAATGCCTCTTGAATCATTAAAGAATTTATTTTTAATGCTGTTGTCCGTATAACTAACCAGTCCGCGGTAAATTAAATTTGGAGTAATATTGTATTGCAGCTGTAAACTCATATTAATAGATCTGGTAACCGCTTCTCTTTTTTGACTGTCAATTGTAATAAGCGGACTTTGAAATGTTGGCGAATCCTGATTGTCTAAAGGGTCTACGGTGAGTGTCTTTAAATCTTCGTCTGATCCTATCTTTCCAATTGTAGGTCTGTACTGAAGTAAATTCTGCAGCATGCTTAATCTCGCATTTCCTCCATCGCCTGTAGATAAGCCTGTTACTTTTTGATTGGAGTAATTGACAATAGCATTAACAGTAACCTTTTTACTTATTGTATTAGTAACGTTTAGTTTTGCAATATTTTTGACAGAAGCGCTTCCAAGCATAATTCCCTGATCATTATTAACCGAATAAAAAGCGTTGTATTTCGTATCATTTTCGCCTCCGCTGATACTTATTTTATGGTACTGGCTTTCTACAGCATTTCCAAAAACCTCATCCTGCCAGTCAATTCCTTTTCTGTTTTTGTAAAGACCTTCCAATTCATCATAAGTACCAAAAGTATTAGTGAATTTCTGCAATCTCGCATCATCAGTTGCTGCTTCATACAGTAGCTGCGTGTATTGATACGGATTCATTACAGGAAGTGTTTTTGCTATTGTTTTAATACCCCCGTAGGTATCATAACTTAGGGTAAGTTTTCCTCCTTTTGCTTTTTTAGTGGTTACCAGAACTACTCCATTAGCACCTTGTGCACCATAGATAGCGGTTGAAGCAGCGTCTTTTAAAACATCCATTGATTCAACATCCATTGGATCCAGAAAACTTAATCCGCCGGTTTGGGCTACACCGTCAACTACATAAAGCGGTTCGTTACTTTGTGTGATAGAACCTCCGCCTCTAATTCTAAGAGTTGGCTCAGCTCCGGGAGTTCCATCAGACATTGTTACCTGCATACCCGCAATACGTCCCTGCAAAGCCTGCGCCACATTTTGTACCGGAATTTTTGCCAATTCCTGGCCTTTAACAGAAGAGATGGCTCCAGTAAGATCTTTTCTGGTTTTGGTGCCATAACCTACTACAACTACCTCGTCAAGATTATTAGTGTCATCTATTAATTTGGTATTGATACTTGTTCTGTTTTTAACCTGCTCTTCTTTCGTTTTTGTTCCGATATAAGAAAATACCAAAACAGCATCAGCTTTAACTGTGATTTGATAGTCACCATCCATAGAAGTAATGGTGCTGTTTTTAGTTCCTTTTTCAGAAACTGTTGCTCCGGGCATTGGAATATTTTGTGCATCTGTAACTTTACCTTTAACAGTAATGTTATCCTGCCCGTACATCATTTTGCAAGTTGCCAGCAGCAAAAATAAAAATATAGTCCTTTTCATAATTTATTCGTTTAGCCGAAATAAGCTTGAGACTTATTTCGCATTGATGTTATCTAAGTTGAGTTTTTGTCCTGTTAAATAAAATTCATTACTATTTTGCTGCTCTATATTAAATGATTTTTAAAAAGCTACAATGAGTTGTGAGGAAAATTATAACAATTTATTAATTTGAAAATAGGACAGGGGAATTTTCTGCTTTGAGAAAAAAAATAAATTCTGTAATAGTCGGGTGGTTTCTTTTTGCTTGGTCATGTTTTTTTGATTTTAATTAAAACAAATATATTAATCGACTATAAAGTTCAGTTTTGAATGCGTCCAAAATGCTATTGATTTTGATTAATACAACGTTTTCGTTAATAGTAAACATTGGTAATATCAGTGTTTTATACTATTTCTTTTAAAACTAAATTTTAAAGAAAGCGCCGTAAATAGTAATCAGTTTTAAAATATACAGTATTGAGTATAGGTTAGTCAAAAGAAAGTAAATTGTTAACTAAAATATTGATTTTTAACAGCAAAAAAAACTGTGCTTATTTTTCTCATACAGATAAAACTTGTTAAAGAATAACTTGCATGACCAATGAGTGATAATTGAATCAAACAAAATAACTTTAGCGTTTAGTAATGTCAATTAAAAATATACTTTTTCAATTGGATATTTTCTGAAGAGTAATTTAAAAATGTCAAAGAAGATTAAGAATGTTTTATAAAGAAAAAGGCAGCCTAAAAGCTGCCTATTTTTGAACTTGTACATTACTATTTTAAAGGAAGTCTGATGATGCGGATATCATCATGAAAAGCGATGCGTGTTAGTACATTATCGCTGGTAATTACGCTTCCATCGGCATTTTTTCCAGCTTCGCGATAAACACCCCATTTTAAGTAACCTACATTTCCCACAGCGGGGCTGCCTGTGAATGTTATAAAATTATTTCGTTCCAGAACCAGATTAAAATCGGATTGATCTGGAAGCTTAACGTATATTTTCATGTATCCTGTCTCATCCATTGCCCATTTCACTTCAATTCGAAACTTAATCCATTGATTAATATAAGGACGATAATCAGTAATCAGATTATCCTGATACTGATAATCTCTGGCAACGACAGCATTTCGTTTAGTAAGAATTCTTAAAGGCAGTAATTGATTATCAGACATTTTCAGCTGGAAAACATTATCTCCATAGGCTGGGTTCGCGCTATTCCACTGCTGCCAATCTTTTAATAATATACTAACCTCGTATCGATGTTCGTCTCCAGGGATATAGCGGTATTTAGCTAAAGTAACTGCATCAGATTCACTGCGGTAGGAACCGTCTGAAAAATAAACGTTGTCTCCAAGGGTAACTTTATGCGCAATAGCATATTTACCAGTACTGCCGGGTGAAGTCACAGAAACGGCATCAGCGGCGGGTGCATGAGTGCCGGTTATACCTGTAACTCCTGAAGTAACCTCGCCAGATTCGTAATTTATGTTGAGAATGGTATCGTTTACAGCTGGTTTTAAAACAGGTTCTAAATCGTTATTTTGTTCCTTACTGCATGCTATGCCGGCTGTTAGTGCCAAACCGAGAAAAGCCAGTTTAAGGATGATGTTTTTTTTCATATAACTTTACATTAAAAAATTAAATAACGGATGGATTCTTAATGACTGTGTTTTCTTCTCTTAATGAATAATTAAGAAAAGAAAACACAGCTGACATTTTGATTTTTATTGTTCTAATGTTGTTTGAACAGCATTGGTTTTACCATCGATAGTGATACTTAAATTGATGTTTCCTTTCTCAAAATCATTTCCCGGATTTGGTTTGATGGTTATTTGCGGAGCCTTATTTCCATCATACGGATAAACGATGCTGATAAATTGCTGTGATAGTGTATCATTTTTTGGTTTTTCGAACACAAATGCCGGTCTCGATGTTTCTTTTGCATAAGAGTACGAAACTTTACCTTCTTCTTCATTTAATACCGCTTTATCGCTGTTTAAGGATTGAATCAAAAGATTATTTCCATCTTCGTAGGTGGTATAAACGCTATTATTTTCTTTATCAAAAACAGGTTTGCTGTCTTCTTTTAACTGAAAATGCACGCCTAATTTTCCTGTTGCTGTACCAATTGCTTTATCAATTATTAAAAAGTATTTTCCGTTGATAAAAAGTACACTTCTTTGATGGTTCAAATTGGTATAACTGGGATTTGTATACGTTAAAACATCAAGATTTTTACTGGTCTTCCATTTGTTTTGACGGGCTTCGGTAATTATCATGTCTTTATTATCCAGTGTCAATGTGCTGTGCACTCTTGTCTGGCGAAACCAGTTTCTCATTTTAGTCACTTCGGCATCGCCGCTGTAAATATAACAGCCCGTATCTGGTGTAAAGTTACGCCCTTTTACCCAAAGCTCAAAAGTTCCGTTATCCGGCTGCGCATGAAACTCTGCAGGCGGACCTGCTTTTAAAACCATTATTGTTGATTTATTATCCCATCCGTTTCTAAAGGTATACAAACCTCCATTAGGAAATGCGTTGGACAGATAACCGGGTAATTTTCCTGAGGCTCCCTCTGCAGCATAATATTCTATAAGTCCATCATTAGGAAACATCTTTGACCAGCTTGAAAATTGTTTTATCCTTACTGCTTTATCAACAGCCCAGGTATCGCCAAACATAGGATAATTATAATTAGGGAAAGAGATATTGGCAGTAACTAAGACCATTTTCTCAATGGTTTTGATATAAGACTCCGGAAATTCCTTTTCTAATCCCGTCATTTTTGCAGCATTATATGCTTTAGTAAAAATTTCGATACAGCCCACATGATAAGTCGGAGAAAGTTCCCATTGTACTCCGTCGGCAAATACCTGTAGTTTTATTTCGCGGTTAAGGATTTCGATACCGCTTTTGCGCCATTGTTCAGCTTGTTTAAATTCAGGAAAAAATGCTCCTGCACCCAAAACACGTTGTGCTTCAAATAATAAATGATTACCTTCTTTACTGTAATGCTTTGGAATATAATCGGTTTGTTTGTTGAAACTGTTTAAAAATTCCATCAAAAATGCTGGTGTAAAGTTGGGAGATACTACAAACAAATTAAATATAGCCGGATAACTTTGTATACGTTCTGATACTTCCAGCGGACGCCATGCTATGCTGTCGTTTTCTGCAGAACGTCCTAAAAAGTTTTTCTTTTCCCAGTCTCTAAATTGCAGCACCCATTCCTTGGCGTATTTTTCATCTCCGCTGCTCCTATATGCTAATGCCATAGAATGCCACCAGGTTAAACGGTGCAGCTGCCAACGGATTTCATTGTCTTTTATTGGCCAAAGATCCCAATTGATATCGGCTCCATAATCAAAAAAGCCATATCCTTTATGCGGCTGAAATTGATGCAGTAAGGCATTGTCTGCTTTTTCCTGATTGGCTTTTCCGATGTCTTTTCCTTTAAATCGTGCTTCATCACCGATATTAAAATCAGGATGTTTTACGGTTTTACGATTACGGTAATAAACCAAAAGTTCTTTTGCAGCATCATTGTATTTGGCTTGATTAAAAAGCTGGTTTACTTTTTCTAACCCCGGATAATTGAGGTTTACAGCATCAAAGCTTTCTTTATTTACTACAGTTTCCTGCGCATTGCTAGAACAAAATGTTAGCAGCATAAAAAATAGAGCGGTAGTTCTTTTTAAATTTATCATTTGTTTTTATAATAAATAAGAAGCTGTTTAATGGATCTTTTAGAGATCAAAAATAACTTCCTAAATTCTTTATTAATGCATTAAATTTTTCAAATTGATTAAAGATGCTGCTTATATCTGGATTTTTTTGATTGCAGCATATCTTTTTAAAGCTTCCAGATAATAATAATCAGCATAATCAAGTGGTGTATCAATTTCTGAATTGTATAAAAAAGCACCAACACTATGTTTTAGCAGAAAATAATGATTCTCACCTGGTTTAGCCAAATAAGCATCTGAAGATAATGATTTCAATAGTACTTCAGCATAGTCAGCATATTTTTGACCGTCTTTTACTTGTGTACTCAAATCTAATAAGGCAGAAGCAATAACTGCTGCAGCCGAAGCATCTCTTGGTGCCAGCTCATCGGTTTCTAATGCATTGTGGACATCATAATCCCATACCGGTATTTTATCCTTTGGTGTTCTGGGATGGTTCATTATAAATTTCGCAATATTTTCGGCTTGTTGCAAAAACTTTGGATTTTTGCTGTTTTCATAACATACCGTATAGCCATATAAACCCCAGGCCTGACCACGTGCCCACGCTGATTCGTCTGTTAATCCCTGGTGAGTAGCTTTACGCAGAACTTTTCCAGTTACAGGATCATAATCTACTACATGGTAAGAACTGAAGTCTTTTCTGAAGTGATTTTTCATAGTTGTTAACGCGTGAGTATCTGCAGCATTTTTATATTCGGGTTTATTAAATTGCTTCGCTCCCCAATATAAATACTCCAAATTCATCATATTATCAATAATTACAGGATAATGCCACGATGGAAAATCCCAGGAGCGAATCACTCCAATTTTAGGATTAAATCGGGTGTAAAGATGGGCTGCTCCATCGCTCAAAGCAGGCAGATAGCTTTCGTCCTTTGTAATTCTATACGCATTTCCATAAGAACAATACAACATGAAACCAACGTCATGGGTATTTTTAATATTTCGAATAGAATCCAGCGCGAGTGTGAATTTTTTAGCTTCATCGGCCAGTATTTTGTCGCCTGTAAGTTCATAGCCGTACCAAAGACTTCCGGGAAAGAAACCAGTAGTCCAATCGGTTAAACCGGCTAAGCGCACTGTTCCGTTGGGATTTACCGAACGCGGATTTTTCCCGGGTTTGTATGTTTGTGCTGCTTTGTTTAATTGAAATTGAATGACTTCGATTGTTTTTTTAAACCAAAGCAAAGACGGATCATCATTTTGAATAGGCTTTGCAAAAGTGTTAAAAGTAATAGTGGAGAGGACTAGAAATAGATTGAAGGTTTTTTTCATAGTTAATTCGTTTATATCTGTATTCTTTTTGTTTTTCGAATATTTTATAAAGCGAAGTTAAACTGGAGATCTAAAACGGTCTTTCAAATTCTATCATAAATGTTTTGAATTTGTGTAAAGACGTTTTTTTAAGGCTAAAACTGGCCGTAAATCAATTTTGATGCAGATATAGAATTGTGATCTGAAAGATTTTAAATTATTGAATTTGAAACAACGGAATATCTGCTTTCTGCATTGTGAAAATTTCTTTAGAATTAATTTTGATTTAAACAGATATTATTACTATTTGTAAATATTACCATTTTTTGCCAAATTCTAAAATTAGCAGTTTTTGCTGGTGATTCCGTGGGTTGTTAACATTAAACTTACGTAACAATAATTGTCTGTTAAGAATTTCTTAAAATCCATAAGTTTACTATATGTCAATTTATATTCACTTTTGCAGTGAAATATTTACTAATATTAATGATTTAACTGAAATGGAAAAAAATAGGTTTTTGATTTATGTGGTTTTCTTATTTGTTTCGCTAACAGCAGCAGGACAAAAAGGCTGCAGTGTTTCTTTAGAAGCATCTCCATTTTTTACCGACAATTCATACGATTTGGCGGCCTCTATATAATACATTTTATCAAAAAGGGCATCGGCGGTTTTGTTCTTAGTCTGCGAATGAACTATTTGCATAGCCAGCAGTACAAGTATTATAATTCTTTTTTTTATAAGCGATAGTAATACCTAAGCGCACGATCTGATGAACTTTATAACTTTCAATGGTAGAAAATCAAAGAGACATTTTTTCAAGATGATATCTGGATAGTATTTTTTTTAAATTGCAGAATCATTCCAAACTTTATATTTCGACCTTAGAAAAGGTCTTTTGCAAACTCTAAAAAGAAGTAAAATCCATAGCTTGATCGATGATATAGTGTTGAGCTGCAGATTTGAACTAAATTTCTTAGAGTTTGATTTTGCTGAGTTCTGGTTTTCAAAAACATCAAATGCCACGATTTTGCCACAAAAGTTAGTCTGGTGAATTATTTATAAAAAAACGCCTTAATTTTTTGGGGCAAAAAGGTATCCACTCCAACAAATTAGGCCTTAAAAGTTTTGAATCTGCAAAGAGAACTCTAAGCGAAATTGAAGTTGTGCATATGCTTAGAAAGAATCAAATGATTAGACTAGAGATATTTATTTTTAAATCATTCTGTAAATTGGCGAGGTAATTTTTAAATTAATTAATTCTTATATTGGATTCTGACAAATCCGACGTGAACCATATTATCCCCAATTAAATAGCTATTTAGACAAAACGGAAAGATTTTTAATCAAATTTAAAAGCTTTGTTTTGCATTCACTCATACCTTCGTTTTTTTTAAATGCCCCCTGATAAGAAAAAGTATAAGGATTAAATGATAAAATAGATAGTTCAAATGCAAGAAACAATAAATGAATATCAAGCTAAACCATAATTACTATTGTTCATTTAAAACTTAGAAATGAATTACAGTTGGCTTAGCTAGATTTTGATACTGTCTTGATTGCTGATGGTTATCACGATTTAACATTATGAATTTAATAGAAGAAATAAGTAGATCTAAATACTTTAGTTTTTTTTTATCCAGCTAAACAGCAAAAAAAATATTAACCGAGAGGCCATGGGAAAAGCTGATTTTAATATCAAAGTTCCCCAGCTTTTTAATTTAAAATCCACATATAATGCATTCTAAGTTTTTTAAAACCTGTTTTGTCGTGATGATACTTTTTACCAGCAAAGCTACCAGCCAGGAAATCATTACAGTATCCACTGAAAATACAGTTCTTGTACTGCAAACAGACAAAGACAGCTCTTTAATAACCACCTACCTTGGGAAAAAATTAAAAAATACAGATGAATATGCGGTCATCAACTCGCTGGATAAGTTTAAGGCAGGTAATGATGATTTGTTTAACAAGCGGGAAGCCTACGTAGCATCCGGCTCGCTTAACCTGATGGAGCCTGCCTTGTCTGTAACCCATAGCGATGGGAATAAATCCGTAGTGTTGCAGTATGTAAACCATGAAGTAAAAAAAATTGACGACAACCAGACATTGACTACTATTGTATTGAAAGATACGAGGTACAAATTCCAAGTCACATTATTTTACAAGGCCTATTATAAAGAAGATGTAATTGAACAATGGTCGGAAATAGAGCATAAGGAAAAGGGTAATGTTGTGTTGAATAAATATGCTTCTGCCAACCTTACGCTCCAGGGCAAAAAGTTTTTTCTTAAAAATCACTACAGTGGCTGGGGACGTGAGATGCTCTCAGAAGAACAGCAGCTATTGCATGGTATCCGCACACTCGATTCAAAGTTGGGCACACGCAGCAACCTATTGCATTCATCCTCCTTCATGATATCCATCGACAAGCCTGCGGGCGAAACAGAAGGTGAAGTAATTGCCGGTTCATTGGAATGGTGCGGTAACTTTAAAATTGATTTTGAAACCTTTGATGAATACTACTTGCGTGTAACAGCGGGCATCAATAATTTTTCATCAAACTACACATTAAAATCATCTGAGAAGTTCACTACACCACGTTTTGTGTACACTTATTCTGGCGAAGGTAAAGGCAGAGCCAGCCGTAATCTGCAACGCTGGGCCAGAAACTATCAATTGGCGCAAGGCAGCGGCCAACGCCAAACCATATTAAACAATTGGGAAACCACTTATTTTGATTTCAATGACGAAAAGCTGAGCGAACTCACTAAAGACACAAAGAAACTAGGGGTGGATGTTTTTCTGCTAGACGACGGATGGTTTGGTAATAAATATCCCCGTAACGGAGCTTCAACAGGGCTTGGTGACTGGCAGTATAATAAACAAAAACTCAAGAATGGTATCAGCTCTGTAGGCAAGGAAGCTACTGCGCATGGTGTAAAGTTTGGTATATGGATAGAACCCGAAATGGTGAATCCTAAAAGCGAATTGTATGAAAAAAATCCTAACTGGATCATCAGGCAACCAGGTATAAAAGAATTTTATATGCGTAACCAACTTGTGCTTGATCTTACTAATCCAGCGGTTCAGGATTTTGTATACAATACTGTAGAGCAATTGTTCAAAGAAGTGCCTGAATTGGCGTTCATCAAATGGGATTGTAATTCGCTTATCTATAATGCCCACTCACCATTTTTAAAAAACCAGGATCACTTTTATATTGAATATGTTCGTGGTTTAAACAAAGTATTGGAAAGAGTAAGGACCAAATATCCAAAAACACCCATGATGCTTTGTGCAGGCGGCGGCTCAAGAGTTGATTATGCTGCCCTGCAGTACTTCACAGAGTTTTGGCCAAGTGATAATACCAATCCGTTCGACAGAATATTTATGCAATGGGAATATTCGTGTTATTTTCCTTCTATTGCTGTGGACAATCATGTTACGGATATGGGTAAACAACCCATTAAGTTTAAAACAGATGTTGCCATGATGGGCAAGCTGGGTTTCGATATTCGGGTAAATGAATTAGATACTACGGATTTACTTTATGCACAAAATGCAGTGAAGCTGTATAATGGAATTAAAGATATCATCTGGCATGGTGATCAATATAGGCTGCAAAACCCGGATGAGGAAAAAGTAGCGTCGATGGCTTATGTAAAAGAGAATCAAGAGGAAGCAATTGTGTTCAACTATTATGTAGCCACTACATTCAATACCACAATTGGACTGCCTATTAAAATGCAGGGGCTCGATCCAAAAAAACAATACAGAATTGAAGAAGTAAATCTTTATCCCGGAATACAGTCACCCATTGACAGCTCCAAGATTTATTCAGGAGACTTGCTGATGAAGATTGGTTTTAATCCTGAAGCCAACGCTAGAAGAACCAGTGTAATCTTACGGGTGAAGGCTTTGAATTAAGTTGGTTTTTTAGTCATAAAATAAGCTGCGTGCTACAACTGATAATTTATCCAAACCAAGTGATTTGCATATAATATTATTGTTAGAGTTTAATATTATTTTTTGGGAGCTATTCCCGCTATTCGTTCCAATCTTTTGTGCTGAACCCCGGTACAAAAGGATTTCACTGCTATCGGGGCTAGGGCTGCTGGAGCAGCCCCGTCCTTTAGACCAATAAAAATAAGAAGGTTATATAAAAAATGGCGTCAATTGAAGACAATTGACGCCATTTGGCTGTAGTGACCTCGACTGGACAAATTTCTATAAATTTTATGGAAGATTTGAAGAGATTGGCTTACTGGATGTAGAGGCTGTCTTTAGGTGGCTTTTGTATTTTGGTTTGGATGTCCCGTTGGGGATTGTTGCCTTATTGTATCAATTTATTTAACGCTTAAGTCAAATACACATCCTGGTAATAATGGAGGTTAAAAAAAATACTTCAAAATTGTAATAATAAAAATCGAAGTGTAATATTTTTAACAAGAACAGATATATCTGGAAATAAAGCCAATAGTTTAGATCGCAACAATATTTCATTGTAATTGTATTCTATGAATCAATAGCTTTTCCTAGATACTTTCGGAAGTCTGTTTAAGAGGAAGGGTAACTATAAATTAGGCACCATTTTCTTTTTCTCCCTTAGCCATTATAGTTCCATTGTGCCTGCTCACTATCTTTTGGCAGAGTGCCAGGCCAATCCCGTTTCCCTCGTATTCATTCTTGGAATGAAGTCTTTCAAAAGCGGCAAATATTTTTTCTGCATCAATAGGATCCAGCCCGATACCATTGTCTCTGAAGGAAATTTCAACAGATTCAACCGAATCGATATTCTTTATAGCCGATGTAATAATAACTCGTGGAGACTGGTTGGTTTTTGTGAATTTGAGCGCATTTTGGATAAGATTGTAGAATAGCTGATGAATAAGAATAGGGGCTCCCTGGATTTCAGGAAGATCACTTACGATTAAAATGGCATTTTTTTCTTTTATTATAAGCTCCAGATCTGTTTTGATGTTCTCCAATAAATCGTTTAGGAAAATCTTTTCAACAGGCTGGGTGCTTTTGTCTATTGTAGAGTAGGCAAGGAGCCCTTCGATAATGCACTGCATACGATTTGCAGAATGGGCAATTTTATTTAAGTGCGTAACAGAGCGGTCCGGCAGCTGTTTTGCGATCTCATTTTTTAACATGTTATTGAAGATCTTAATTTTTCTCACCGGCTCCTGAAGATCATGGCTCACTACATTGGCAAAATGCAGCAGGTCATCATTAGATCGCCGCAGGTCCCGTGTACTTTCCTGAATCTTTCTTTTGAGTTCTGCTTCAATTTCTTTTTGATTATGTATATCCTGAACAATTCCTAGGATTGTTGAGGGATCACCCTTTTCATCTTTTATGATTTTTCCAAAAACCTTAACCCATTTCACCGAGTTGTCTTTTTGTATAATTCTGGCCTCATAGCAGACTACTCCGTTTTCAAGGGCCTCTTTATGGGCTTTTTCCTGAAGGAAGCGATCATCCGGGTGCAGTTTTGATGCCAGTGACTGTACAGTAATTTCAGAGTCGATCGACCATAGTTTTTTAAAATTATCAGAAGTTTTGATCCTGTTTGTTATAATGTCGATTTCATAGCTTCCCATGCCACAGGCTTCTATTGCCATGCTTAGCATTTCATCGGAATTCACTATTTGACTTGTGGCTTCATGTAATTTAGTGACTTCTGTGCAGGTATGTACCACGCCGTAAACAACTCCTTTTTCATTGCGAAGTGGGGTGAAATTATAGTTAAAAAAAAGTGGTGTCCATACTTCATTTATAAGGACATCAATTTTTTTGTCATTGGACTGAAAAGATATTCCCGTTTTCATTACCGTAAGAATTTGTTCGCTAATCGAATCTTTGTAAAAATCCGCAATGATATCGGTAAACTTTTTGCTAATCACGTGCTCCCCTTGATTCCATAAAGTAAGCATGGCGGTATTTGCAAAAGAAATTAGTAAATCGTCACCACAATAAACTGCAGTGGGTATTGGAGTATGTTGTAGTATATCTTGTAGAAAATTATATTGGTCTGCACATTTATTGGCTTTATGGTTGATACTAAGGTAGTGCGGTGCCCGGCAAGTTATGTTATACAATTTAAGAATAATGATTGTACAACTCCAATATAATTAATGCCCCAGCGGTTATGTTCTGTGAAGGCTAAATCAAAAAATCCCTATATTTTAATATAACTGCTTGTTGAAATTTTTATTAAGCATTTATATAGTACTTTTGGTGATTGTAAAACCGCTTCAATATGACAAGTCCTAAAAATTCTGCCCTAACTTCTGATGATCTGGAAGAAAAAGAGCCGGTAAAAATTATATTGGCCGAGGATGACAAGGATGATAAGGAATTTTTTTTGGAAGCTCTTGATGCAGCAAATATCTCTTCTGAAGTAACTACGGTAGAGAACGGAGAGCAATTATTGAGCACCCTGAGAGATCCGGATGAACCAAATCCTGATATTGTTTTTATAGATATCAATATGCCAGTTAAAGGAGGCAAGGAGGCGCTGGCAGAAATAAAGAGTGATCAAAAGCTAAAGGATATCCCAGCGGTTATGCTTTCGACTTCAAGTCACCCCAATGATATTGAAGAGACTTTCAGCAAAGGGGCAAACCTATATGTGCAGAAACCAAGTTCTTTTACCGGCTTTATTTTGATTCTGAAAAAAGTATTCCTACTGCACTGGACAAAAGTTTTGATAAATCCGGTTAAAAATATATTTTTTGTTTCTGAAAAGAATATTTCCCATAAGGACTAGATAATAGTATTTCTCATTGCGTATTGTAATTATAATACACTTTTATCCTTATTTTTGGGATGCAGAAATAATAGTATAGAATAAAAATCCCAATTTCAGCCAGTTCTAATTTTAATAGGGTACCTTTGGATAATTAAATACATTAAAATGCAAGAAGGTACAGTAAAATTTTTCAATGAAGAAAAAGGGTTCGGATTCATAACTCCTAGCAATGGAGGAAACGAAGTTTTTGTTCATGTTTCAGGTCTATCAGAAAACATTCGTCAAGACGATGAAGTTCGATATGACATTGAAGAAGGCCGCAGAGGTCCAAACGCAGTAAACGTAGTGATAGCATAATATACTATAACAGTTAGCTTATAAAAGGCATCTGCACCCCGCAGATGCCTTTTTTTGTTTTATGGATGTGGTATATTATTAGGATTTATTTTTTAGGAACTCTCCCCGCTGTAAAAGGAAAATTAAAAAACAGAATGTGATTTTTTTCAAAGGATCCATTTTAGTACAAATCTCCTGTATATTTAAATTTTAAATATTAGCTTTGGTCTGTTTCAGAGGTAGTGTAACTGTAAATTCAGCGCCATTATCCTTCTCGCCCGTGGCCGTTATGGTGCCGTTGTGCCTTTTGGCTATTTTTCTGCAAAGTGCTAGTCCCAGACCATTTCCTTCATATTGGTCTTTGGAATTTAATCTCTCAAAGGCTGTGAAAATCCTTTCGGCAAATGCAGGATCCATACCTATTCCATTGTCCTTGATGGTAATTTGCACTGCATCCTCGCCGTTAATAGTGACCAAGGCACTGGTAATAATAACACGCGGAGGCTGGTCTGCTTTGGAGAACTTAAGCGCATTTTCTATCAGGTTATAAAATAGCTGGGTAATGAGAATCGGTGCACCTTGAATTTCAGGGAGCACTGTTGCATTGAGTATGGCGCCTTTCTCCTTGATGATGAGCTCCAGGTCGGTTTTTATGTTTTCGATAACTTCCGACAGGTCAATATCCTCAATAGACTGCTGGGATTTATCGATTGTTGAGTAGCTTAAAATGCCCTCTATGATATTGTTCATCCTTAGCGCTGACTGGTCAATCTTGGTAAGGTATTTTTTGCAGCTCTCATTAAAAACAGTGTCTTTTTCATTTCGAAGCAGGGTATTGAAAATTTTAATTTTTCTGACCGGTTCCCGCAGATCATGGCTCACTACGTTGGCAAAATGCAGCAGATCGTCATTGGATCTTCTGAGCTCCTCGGTACTTTGGGCGACCTGTCTTTTGAGTTCATCCTCAAATTCCCGATGTTCATGGATATCCTGGATAATGCCTATAATGGCCGTATCATTGCCATTCTCATCTTTGATGACCCTGCCGTTAATTTTAATCCAGCGGGAGGTCTTATCCTTGCTTATAATCCTGCTCTCATAAGATACGATCCCTGTACTCAGGGCATCTTGATGTGCTTGTTCGCGTAGGGGTAAATCTGCTGGATGTAGTTTTGCAATTAGCTGCTCATTAGATACTTCCCCCTCAACGCCGACTATGGTGTTGAAATTCCCACATGTCTTTACTTTTCTGGTGGCAAGATCAATTTCATACGTTCCCATGCCCGAGGAGTCTATTGCAATGCGGAGCCTCTCCTGAGCGCTTTGCAGCTGCAGTTTTGCCAGGTGTATATCGGTCACGTCGGCCCCGGTGTTCATTACTCCGTAGATATGGCCATTGCTGTCAGCAAGAGGAATAAAGCTGTAGTTGAAATAGTGTGTTTTAAGTACCCCGTCGATCACAAGGTCTACTTTTTTATCCTTGGCATGAAAGGGTATGCCGGTTTTAAGCGCTGTTGTGGCCTGCTGGAAAAAATCTTCTTTTTTGACCTCCGGAAGTACCTCAAGGTAGTTTTTTCCCAGTACCTGATCGCCTTTTCCCCAGGCTTTGATCATCGCGGTATTAGCCAGTTCTATTTTAAGCTCATCCCCCGAATATACGGCAATTGGCAAAGGGGTATTGTCAACGATATCTTTTAAGAGACTCATATGTCGGTACATGGCAATCGGTTTTTGGTGGTTACGAAGCTAGCGTGTTATTTGGGATTACTATTATAGAAAATCGGAAAAGTTTTGTACAATTACAACATAGGATTTTTTTGTTGCACTCCATAGAATTTGCTGTCGCTGTATTGCTAAGTTATTAAAAAGCAAATAATTTGTTTAACTTTATTTTGGAAAAAATAAACAAAATCAATCTGTTTAACATCCGGATTACTTTTTATAAATAAATTTAGAATATCGCGCTTGTTTTTTAGTAATCAATATCCGATACAATGAGTAATAGAATGTATTTGGACTATTGCCGCTGTATTCTGGTGTTGTATTTTATCTGGAGAAAATAGTACAGCCATTTTTAATGGGTTGTATAGCTATGATTGACCGATTGGAGCAGCATGTTACTGAATCTTTAATTTATTCTGGTGATTGCATGTTTTTTAATTTTCCCTGACAGCATGGTAACACTTTGATGTAATTGATGCCATTTAAGAAAAAAACCGTTGAAGGGTATTTGATATAATGAAATGGAAAACCCGCCACATACAGTTATGTACATGGCGGGGCGTCCATAAACATAATCTTCCATTTTATGTTTACTTATAATTTTCGTATTCAAAGGTGACCTTTAATAAAGGGATCTTCTTATAGCTTTGATGCTGGTAATTGTATAATACGCATCTGTACTTTCCTGAATTTATAATTTTAAAGAGACTTGAGCGATTAAATAGGTCGAAAATAAAATGATGACTGATTACAAAAAGACACCTGGTGAATCACCTGCGCCTTTATTTTTTTTTATGCTCATCCGTTTATTTTCTCCTTATGGTACTCCCGGAGCCATTTTTCCATTTTCTGCAGTAATTGGATTTCATCTGGATCGCCTAAGGGGTCGGAAAGTCCTGTTATGGTCCTTTGGTAATTGAATTTTTTATTCTCAAAGCAGCAGGTGAATTTTGGGAACTCGTTGTGGGATACCAGCCATTGGTTGCCATCTGCATTTTTTATTTAAAACTTCTTCATTTCTTGTAATCTCCTTTACAGGGGCAGGCCCTGATATGCTCTTGCTGTTATGCGCTTTTTTTGCTGCTGGATTGTAACGGGTAAAAGTAGGGGATTATTGCCCTTATGATGTTATATACTTTACAGGCGGGGTGTTTAATATTATTTTTAGGTTTATTATTGTTTTCTAGGAGCTTTTCCCGCTATGCGTTCCAATCTTTTGTGCCGAAACCCGGCACAAAAGGATTTCCACTGCTATCGGGGCTAAGGGCTGCGGGCCCTATTTTTGCATTTGGAAAAATGTAAATTTGAATTAAATTGTTGAATTTGTAATTTACAGAAGTTTCAAAAATTGAAAGATCTTGACGGCTATAGAAACAGCACTCGATGAACAGCCTAACAAAGGGCCGTTCCTTTTTTACTTATGCTTAATAATATCCTTTTTAGGCTTATCAAACAAGAGATAACGTACTGATTGAGTAATATAAAAATTGAAGGATGTAATATAAAAAATGGCGTCAATTGTCTTCAATTGACGCCATTTGGCTTGTATGTGACAGGAACAGGACAAATTTCAACATCATTTATGGATGATTTGAAGAAATTGGCTTACTACATGTAGCGTCTGTCTTTCATTGGCTTTGTAAATTTGGTTTAGACGTCCTGTTGGGGATTGATGCAAAAAAATATAAAAACTCAATTGGTTTATGGCGGTAAACTAATATACAACTCTACAAATATTATTCGTCTTTGCTTTTTTTGCGAGAAAAAAGATTAAGTCAGAAATAAGCCAATTTCTTGCATGAATTGAACAAGAAGTCAATAGAGCAATCCGTTAAGCTAAAATGCAGTTTAAAAGTAAAAAAAAATAACTTGAGTTCCAGATTTGTTGCATAAAGCTCTAGCATTTATATAGAATGGAACTTGAAGCTTTGAAAAAAATGTACTGTGCCTTTTAATTACCATACATATTAATCAAGCGAAACACCTGTAAAATTCACTTTAATTTTTTGCAGCAAAAAAACATCAACTCCAAATGCTGGATTTTAAAAAATTGCCTTAAGTTTAAAAGTTAATATTTTAACTTTGCTTTGTCATAATTAATAAAAGTGGGCAGATATACAGAAATTCGAAATTACAGCCTGCGGGATATTATTAATATGCTGGGGGAAGAAGCAGCACACGGAACAGAGTTTCATGTGCATTACAATAAAGAGGTTATTGAAGGAAATCCATTTCCTTTTCCTTTTAGAAGCTGCAATACCGCTGTATTGCTCATGCTGGAAGGAAGGATAAAAGTACAGATTGATTTGCAGACCTATATTGTTGGTCCAATGGATACGATGGTACTATCGTCACAGTCGATGATACATATTTTGGAAATTATAGAACCTGTTCAGAATATAGGTTGTGTATTTACGGACGAATTTGCTATGACCAATATGCTTAATTATGAGGATATAAGACTTTTTAGATTAACAGAGCTTAACCAAACCCCAATATTATCACTTACAGAAGATCAGTATAGTATTATTTTCGATATCATGACAAAAATGTATACACTGAATTTGTCACAATCAGAACATAATCTCTATAAGAAGGCAAAAATATTTCACTATTTCAATCTGCTGGCGCTTGAAATGATGGAAATGCACCGAAGCGGAGTAAATCAGGCCGATTTGAAAACCAATAGAAAGAAAGAGATCATTCATGAGTTTTTATCCCTGCTTTCGATTCATGTTCGCAATAATAGAAATGTCAAGTTTTATGCCGATAAACTATTTATAACTGCTGGGCATTTGTCTAAACTAACCAAAGAGGTTACGGGAAACACTTCGCGCGAAATTATTGAGGAAGCAGTAGTCATGGAGGCGCGAAACCTGCTGATGGAAACCTCTCATTCGCTGGCAGAAATTGCTGAAATACTTCATTTCAGTGATCAGTCTTTTTTCGGGAAATTCTTTAAGAAGAAAATGAAAGTTACCCCAAAATCATTTCGCGACAAATACAAATAGCCTTTAAATTTTTGCGATATTTTTCTTTAAAAACGACCTCTCTTATGCAAGTGAGGCGAAACTCTATTGTCTAAAATAACGGTTTTAGACCAAAAACGGCTCGGAACAGACCTTTTGTAGACTAAACATTCTATGGAGATTTGCACCATCAGTTGGAATAACTGCATGGACTTTTATTAATCAATATAAAAAAGCAAATTATATGGTAATGTTTAAGAGGAATATCTTATCTATTCTGAGTATTATGTTATTAAGTGCCGGATGCGGTAAAAAGGAAACAAACCAAAACCAGACAGTTGAACCTGTAAAAGTAAGTGTTAGGGAAATTGAACTGTCATCTCAGGCAGAAGTTTTGGATTACAGCGGCACTATTGAAGCAGACAATACTGTTTCTATCGGCTTTAGCATTCCGGGAAGGGTGACTGCTGTTCTGGTACAGGAGGGAGAGCGTGTTGTGAAAGGACAGCTTCTGGCATCAATAGAGCAGAATGCCTATCAGAACAATCTTATCGTCGCAAATGCAGCCTTGGAACAGGCCCAGGATAATTTCAACCGTCTCGATCAGCTCTATAAAAAAGGAAGCCTTCCCGAACGAGATTATATTTCTGGAAAAACCGGTCTGGCACAAGCAAAAGCCAATAAAGAAACGGCATCAAAAAACATGCACGATACCAAATTGTATGCTTCTTTCTCAGGAATCGTAACCCATAAACTCACCGAGGCAGGTGCCAGCGCAGCGCCTGGAATTCCAGCTTTTACCATTGTAAAAACAGACAAAGTATATGCTGTGGCAGCTATTAATGAAAATGAAATCACTTCATTGAAAATAGGTGCAGACGCCAATATTACAATTCCATCCCTGAATAGGGAAATCAAAGGAAAAATCACCATAATAAATCCGCAGGGCGATGATCTTTCGAAAACTTACACCGTTAAGGTGCGTCTGGAGAATGTCAATGGACAGCTGCTTCCTGGAATGATTGCCGATATCAGCATCAACTCCGGACAGATTCAAAATACAATAATTATTCCTGCGCAAGCCCTAGTGCGAGATCCAGATAATATAAACTACGTGTATATCGCCAAAGAAGGAAATACTGCTTTTAAAAAGAGAGTCAATATATCTAAAATAACCGGAACGAATGATGTTGTGGTAAAAGAAGGACTTCAGGCGGGCGACAAAATCATTGTAAACGGACAAACCAACTTAATAGACGGTACGCCTGTCAAATTCTAATTTTCTAAAATTCAATTAAAAGATGACAAAGCGAAAAATACACTTTTTAGAAGCCGCAATGAAGCACAAGCAGGTTGTCATTGTACTGGTTGTCCTGCTGATGCTGATGGGAATCAATTCCTTAGTGAACATGCCCCGAAGCGAAAACCCTAGAATTGATATGCCTACAGCTCTGGTATATGCTATTTATCCAGGTGCTGATGAACATCAGGTACAAGAAGAAGTGGCAAAGAAAATAGAACAGTACTTATTCTCATTTGAAGAAATCAAAAAGAAGAAAGTAAAGTCAGAAGTTCGTGAAGGACAGGTTTTTATTACCACCGAAATTTACACAAATGTAAAAGACAGAAAGAAATTCTGGCATACTCTGCAACTGGATATGGATGCCAATTTGCGTTCAAAATTGCCTCAGGGTGTTATAGGGCCCTTTATCAACAGTAATTTTGCCGATGTTACGGCAATGATTATTTCTGTATCGTCAAAAGAGCGTTCGTATGCTGAGATCGAAAAATACCTTGACAAACTCGAAGACGGGTTAAAAGTCATTCCGATGGTTTCTAAGATAAATCGTTCGGGGGGGCAAAGACAGCAGATCTATATTAAAATAAACGATAAAAAACTTCAGCAGTATGGCTTGGATGCCGGCGTTTTAATGGGGATCCTGCAACAGCAGAATATTACAGGCTATACTGGAGAAGTATCAGTAGGATCTAATAATATTGTGCCTATTTATGCCAACAGCCGTTACAAGGATGAAAATGATATTGCCAGCCAGATTGTCTACACGACACCATCTGGAACAATTGTCCGTTTAAAAGATGTGGCTGAGATTGAACGCCGTTTCGAAGAAAAATCATCATTTGTACGTGTAGGGGAAGACAAAGCTATGGTCTTGTCTGTCGATATGCTTCCGGGGAACAATATTGTAGCATTTGGTGAAGAAGTTGAAGCAAAAATTGCGGCTATCCAAAAAACATTTCCTCCGGATATTAAAATGAAAACCATTGTGAACCAGCCAAAAGATGTGGAGCACAGTATCAGTCATTTTATGAAAGAATTTGGTCTGGCAATCGGATCGGTGCTTTTGGTGGTCATGCTTTTACTGCCTTTTCGTATAGCAGTAGTGGCTTCCGCGGCAGCTCCGATTTCTATGCTGATTACTTTTGCCTTTATGAGCATGTTCGGGGTGGAGCTTCATCAGGTAACACTGGCCGCTCTTATTATTGTACTAGGAATGGTAGTCGATAATGCCATTGTGGTGGTCGACAATTATATCGAGAAACTCGACGAAGGCGTAGAGCCTTGGACAGGTGCCTGGCAGGCTGCCAAACAATTGATGGTTCCAATATTTACGGCAACACTCGCCATTATATTCGCATTTTTGCCGCTGGCCATTTTTATGGACGGAATTGCTAAGGATTTTATGTTTTATCTTCCGGTAACTGTTGCCATAGCTCTTATTGTTTCCATGCTTATTGCGCTTCTTTTTACCCCGTACACTTGTTATGTGTTTATAAAGAAAGGATTAAAACACAAAATAAGCGACAGACCCATAAAGAAAAACCTGCTGGATCACCTTCAGTCCGCTTTTGATAAAGGAGTAGAAGCAGCTTTTAGAAATCCTAAAACAACTATGGGATTGGGATTGCTTTCTGTTGTTGCAGCTCTCTTTATTGCTACAAAAGTCGATTCTGAATTTTTCCCTTTAAGTGAGCGCAATCAGTTTAATATGGAAGTCTGGATGCCAAACGGCACGTCTTTGGAGAAAACCGAAGCGAAAGTAAAAGAATTGGAAAATATCCTAAAACAAGACAAACGGGTTGTTGACGTAACGAGTTTCATAGGAATGAGTTCACCTCGTTTTCATACGTCATACGCACCGGAAACTCCAAGAAAGCAATTTGCGCAGGTATTTATTACAACAACCGACATTGATGCAACAAATGAAATGGCCAAAGAGTATCTGGACAAGCTAAAAGGTTTTATGCAGGACGGAGCGGTTAAAATCAAACAGCTGAGTTTTCAAGAGGGTGCTCCGATTGATATCAGGGTGGTAAGCGAAAATGAAGCCGATCAGAAACGTACAGCTATAGAAGTCAAAAAAATTCTGGAAAAAGCTGAGGGGGTCAACTATGTCCGATTGAGCAGCGAGTACGATTATATGGGGGTCAAACTCAATATAGATAATGCGAAAGCAAGCCGCTTAGGTATAAGCACACAAGCCATTACGCAGACTTTAGGAGCCGGTTTAAAAGGATATTCTATTTCCACCTTATGGGAAGGAGATAAGACGGTAGACATTTTCCTTCGTTATGACGAAGACAGCCGTAAAGATCTCGTTGCCTTGCAGAATCTTCACATTACAACACGTTACGGGAAGAAAGTGCCGCTTAAAGCTGTAGCAACTCTAGATCCTGAATGGCACACCGGAATGCTACTGAGAAGAAACGGATTAAAGATGCTGAGTGTATATTCAGAGGCGCAGCTGGGTAAAAAACCCTCGCGTATTCTTCAAGAAGTAAAGCCGGAAATAGATGCTCTTAAACTTCCTGCCGGAACTACTATTCAATACGGAGGAGACGCTGAATCAAGCGGGGAGAATGCGCCAAGTATGGGAATATCTTTAGGAGTCAGCCTTATTTTGATTTTCCTGACACTTTTGTTTCAGTTCAAAAGTCTTGGAAAGGCGCTTATCGTATTGTGCACCTTTTTACTGAGTCTTTTTGGAGCCTTCCTAGGACTTCTTGTAACAGGTAATCCACTTGGGATGACTGGGTTTATGGGAATCATAAGTTTGATAGGCATCGTGGTGCGAAACGGAATCATACTGGTCGATTATGCAGATGAGCTTATCAGAGATCATGGATACAAACACAAAGCTGCTGCAATTGCCGCTGCTAAACGCAGAATGAGACCTATCTTCCTGACTTCTGCCGCTGCCGCAGTCGGCGTAGTGCCTATGATTATAGGTAAATCGCCTATGTGGGGTCCGCTGGGAAGCGTGCTAGCTTTTGGTTTGATCTTTTCGATGATCCTAACCCTTTTTGTGGTGCCTGTCATGTACTATAAGTTACTGAAGAACCCTATAATCGAAGATGAAGCGCCTCAAGAGCAGCCTGATGGAGAAGAGGATGTACTGTATAAGCCGGTTCACCAGCATTGATAAATAATAATAATTCTTCAAACCTCCTGTCGATTTGTAATAAAATTTCGGCAGGATTGTTTAAAAATGAATTGACATGAAAAGTAAACAAAACACTATATATTTTTTGTTCCTGATTTTTTTCTCAGGAATTGTTCACGGGCAGCAGACTGTCTCTCTGGATCAGATCAGAAGCATGGCTTTGGAAAACAACAAAAAACTCAAGAAGGCTCGAAGCAGCATTAGTGCAGCCAAAGCGGCCAATCAGGCGGCCAATGCAGCGACAAAACCCACCGTAGAGGCAAGCGTTTTCGGGCTCTATCTCTCGGATCCTTTCAGGACCTTACTGCCGGAATACAGTGCTAATGGATCTGTAGCCGTGACCCAGGTTGTCTATGCAGGAAACAAAATCCAGACGGCAAAAAAAATGACAAGTTCATTGGTTGACCTGCAGAGCGCCCAGAAAAATTTAACCGAAGACGAGGTGCTGCTGAACGCTGAAACTGCGTATTGGCAGGCTGTCAACCTAAAGGAAAAAGTAGTTCTGGCAGAAAAATACCTAAGCCTTTTAGGCGAATTGAAAAAAGACCTTGAGAACTCTTTTAATGCAGGTTTGATCTATAAAAATGATCTGCTTAAAGTGGAAGTGCAGCAAAACGAAGCGATCCTTAACCTGACAAAAGCTAAAGACGGTTTAACGATAACCAAACTGGCTCTGTCTCAGATTACAGGTTTAAGTGCAGCTCAATACGATGTAGCAGGCAATTTTTCAGATGATATGCGGCTGATAAGCAAAGCCGATGTTGCGTCGGCTGTAAATAACCGTCCTGAGATCTATGCGCTCAGCAAGTCAGTCGAGGTCAACGAGTACCAGGCCAAGTTACTGGAAGGAGACCAAAAACCCACTGTTGCCTTAAGTGCAAACGGCCTGGCATCTTACGGTAAAAAGATTAATTTTTCTGACGGGAGCGATGATATGAAGGCATTTGTGGGACTGGTAACAGTTTCTGTTCCTATTCTGGATTGGGGAGCGAGGAAACAGAAGGTAAAAGAACAGCATTTTGCAACCGAAGCGCAAAAGTTGGAACTTGAGGAAACAAAAGAACTTTTGAGCATTGAGGTTCAGAACGCATGGCTGATGCTTAATCAGGCTGCAACACAAATAGATCTGAATAAAAAGTCACTAAAACAGGCTGAGGAAAATCTTCGTTTAAATCAGGATCGTTTTGATGCCGGAACCGTTCTGGGAGAAGACGTTTTGGAAGCCCAGGTGCTTTGGCAGAAAGCCTACGCTGATCTTATCGATGCAAAGGCAGGATACAAAATCAGCGAAGCCAAATACAAAAAAGCAATTGGCGAATACTAAATAATTTTATAAGCAGAAGCATTTTCTCTTCTGCTTATAATCAAAATATCTGATGGCTTGCAAAAGCATCTAAAAACATACAACTATGATCACACCGCTAACCATCATCGCTGCTACAAATTATTCCGATACAGCCAGAAATGCCGTTACCTATGCGGCAGGAATTGCCCAAGCCGCAAATGCGAAACTTGTTCTATTTAACTCTTTTAGCTTAAATGTGCACAGCGCAAATGCGCTTATCAGCGCAGAAGAAATGCAGAAAGAATTAGACAGGGCTATTTTAAGACTGGAAACCCTGGGTAAAGAAATAGCCCATTTGTTTAAAATTGAAGTCCAATGCTGCTGCAGCTATTCCTTTCTGAAAGACGAACTGGCAGCTGTACTTGAAAGCACAGGTGCTGAATTGGTTGTAATGGGTATGGCAGAACGTTCTTTTGAGCAGGATCTGCAGGGCAACACCACAACATCAGTCATTAAAAATATTGATATCCCTGTTTTGGCAGTGCCTCTCAATGCCCGATTTAAAAAATTAAGAAAAGTATTATATGCCTGTGATACGCTGAGTTTTTCGGCCGCTAGGAGATTCAGCTGGATTATCAAGGTAATAGGAAATCCTGATATTGAGATTGAACTTTTCAGTGTCGAGGAAAGTGTTGCTGAAATAAGGAAACGGGATGAGGCAGCAGTAAGGGATGGCACACTGGGAAAAGAGTTTGAGGATGTGAAGTACATTTACAAGACAGTGCGGTCAAATGCCGTTATTAATGAAATAGAAAAAGAAATAAAGCGCTATCAGGCAGATATACTGGTCATGGTGCCCAAAAAATATGGTTTTTGGGATTCTCTGGTCCACAAAAGCAAAACAAGAATAATGGCATCGGGTTTAGATGTCCCTTTATTGTCATTTCCGCAGTATTAAAAAGCGGGGGTGTTTAAAACGGTTATAACCAATGGGCTAGTATTCCATCGTACTTGCTTATTATTCAGGAGGCAATTTCGCTGCCTTTATTTATGATTACTACTTTATCGAAAATATCAAGAAAAACTTCATTAAATAAATATGTTGCCGAGACTTTCGGTGACCATTATTTTAATTGAAAAAAGATTAAAAAACATCTGTTTAATCTTTTTTCGATTAAGTGCATTATAACGATATGAAAAAGCTACGCTTAAAAAAAAATAGACAATGAATGCCGTCATAACAGCTGTCGGCGGCTATGTGCCGCCTTCAATTTTAGATAATAAAAAAATTTCTAAAACAGTAGATACTTCAGAACAATGGATTGAAAAAAGAACAGGAATTAAAGAGCGCAGAATAGCCGACGATGATACTGCTGTATCTGATCTTGCATCTGGTGCGATTAATAATCTTATCGAAAACTATGAGGTTGACCCGTATGAGATTGAAGTCTTGATACTTGCTACTGCTACTCCCGATCATATGCTGGCGCCGGCAGCATCTCTGGTATGTGAAAAAAGCAATTTACAAAATGCCTTTGGACTTGATATCAATGCAGCATGCAGCGGTTTTTTATATGCAATTGAATTAGCGGGCTGCCTGATCGAAAGCGGGCGTTACAAGAAAGTTATGGTGGCAGGGGCAGACAAAATGAGTTCTCTTGTAGATTATGAAGATCGCTCTACCTGTATTTTGTTTGGCGATGGAGCAGGAGCTGTATTGCTTGAAGCATCAGAATCTGATTTTGGATTATTGAAATCGATTCTTCATACTGACGGGAGTGGTACTTCTTCGCTTTTAGTTCCGGCAGGAGGTTCTAAAATACCTGCTGGTATGCAGAGTTTACTTCATAGAGATCATTACATAAAACAGGATGGGGCTTATGTTTTTAAAAAGGCAGTTGCAGCAATGAGTTCTGTAAGCGGGGAAGTTTTAACAAGCTGCGGCTTTAGCACGGATGATATTGACTGGGTAATACCGCATCAGGCCAATCTGCGGATAATTGAGGCGGTGGGTTCAAATTTAGGTATCGATAAATCCAGAATAAAAATTAATATCCAGAAATACGGAAATACGACCTCTGCAACAATTCCTCTTTGTCTTTGGGATTTCAAAGATGATTTTAAGACAGGAGAAAACCTATTAATCACAACCTTCGGGGCTGGCTTCTCTTGGGGAGCAGCTTGTATAAAATGGGGGGTAATGCGAGACAAAAAAAATGCTGATACAGCAAAAAGAAGTCAAAAAGAAGTAGTGTCAATTTACTGACGACTATTTTATACAATCTTAAATAATCTATTTGTGAGGCGCATAATTTATTGTGATCTCTCTGCAAATAAATTTTTAAATCTGCTATTGAGTTGAATTTAGAATAAATGGCTGATGCTTTACTAATAAAAAATTATATGAAATGCAATCTATTTTCTCGGTACATAAAAAATAACTATTTCTTACTGTTATTAATGTTTTATACCTTCAGCTATGCGCAATTTTCCTTGGATAGAGATTCAATTCATAAAATAATTACCCAGCTTCCTGCCTTTTCGATCTATAAAGATAATTATTTTGTAACGGGTGTGAATTTAGATAAAACACCTACGAGAAACAGCATGGATGCTAAGTTTCAGTTTAGCTTCAAGCAGCGATTATCAGACAAACCTTTGCTGTTTGATTCTTATGCTTATCTAACGTACACACAAAAATCCTTTTGGAAGATATATAAAGCATCAAGCCCTTTTGAGGAAAGCAATTATAATCCGGGATTGATGATGCTCAGGCCTGTATTTAGAAATAATCATTTTGTTGGTGCTCTGACCTATGGAATAGAACACGAATCCAATGGACGCGACAGTATCTATTCAAGAAGCATAAATATGATTTCGATAGGATTTATTAGAGTATTTTCTCCCGAACTTTTTGTTTCGGTCAAGGCATGGCTGCCTTTTTTGATAGATAACAATCCATCTCTTCCAAAATACATCGGATACGGCGAGGTGCAGCTTCAGTGGATCACCTGCAATGACAGATTGTTTTTTGACTTAATGCTAAGAAAAGGCGCCAGCTGGGATTTCAAGGGAAGTTTGAATGCAGGGATCAGCTATAAACTGTCAAAAAAGGCTAATCAGCTCATTACCCTGCAGTGGTGGCAGGGTTATAGTGAGAGTCTGATAGATTTTAAATCTGAAAGGGGAATGCTCCGGGCAGGATTTATTTTGAAACCGACATTTCACCGTTTTTACTGAATCATAAAAATGATATTTCATGCTGATACGGTTTAATTAGAAATTTTGGGATAAATTAATGCTTACGATTTTAAAGTAAAAAAGCTTCATTTAGACCAATTTTGGCTATTTATTGACCTTTTTCTATTGCTTTTGGACAGCTACCTTTGCCCGGAGAATAGTAGTTTTTGTTTCAATAGCTTTATATAAAGCAAATTGAAGGCAGGAGGTTATAATATTTAAAATTAATACCAGTAAAATGGATAATAAAAAAAAGGTTGTTATAGTTGGCGGTGGTTTTGCCGGGATTCGTCTCGCAAAAAAGTTTGCAAATAATCCTAAGCTGGATGTTATAGTGTTAGATCAACACAATTATCATTTTTTTCCACCGCTTCTATATGAGGTTTCTACTGCTTTTATTGAGCCATCCAATATAATTTATCCTTTTCGCAAGCTTTTTCAAAAGGCATCTAATATCCGTTTCCATATGGGCAAACTAGATAAGGTACTTCCTGAATTTAATAAGCTTGTGACAGACCAGGGTACACTCTCATATGATTACCTGGTACTTGCTATGGGAACAGAACCTAATTATTTTGGAAATGAAAACATAAAGAAAAATGCAATTGCGATGAAGAGTATAGAGGATGCCCTTATGATACGTAATCATATACTTTTTTCTATGGAGAAGAGCATGAGAAGTGTAATTCTAGAAGAAAAGCAAAAATTTTCAACTATTGTAATTGCTGGTGGAGGACCGACCGGGGTCGAGCTTGCTGGAAAGATAGCGGAATTGGGCAGAAACATTGCAGACAAAGATTATCCGGAGGCTTTAGGTCTAAAAGCAAAAATATATCTTATTGAGGGAGCACCAAATCTTCTCAATACGATGAGCATTAATGCACAGCAAGAGGCTTACCGTGTACTTGAAAAACTGGGAGTAATTATTATGCTGAACACTTTGGTCAACGATTACCAAAACAGCGAGGTGAAACTCTCCAGCGGGGAGATAATTATAGCAGAAACTTTGTTATGGACCTCAGGGGTAAAAGCTCGAAAAGTTGATGGTATTGTTGCCGCTTGTATAGGAAGGGGAGACAGGATATTGGTTAATGACATTAATCAGGTAGATGGTTATTCTAATCTTTTCTGTATCGGGGATCAGGCGTTGGCTCTTCATGATACCCGATACCCTCAAGGCCATCCACAATTAGCTCAGGTAGCCATACAGCAGGGAAAACAACTTGCAGAAAACTTACAGCGCGAGATCCTCGGTATTAAGACGAAACCCTTTCTTTACAAGAACAAAGGCAGCATGGCCATAATATCAAAATTTAAGGCAGTTGTTGATTTGCCAAAAATGTATTTTGGGGGATTAGCTGCTTGGCTGGTTTGGCTGCTCGTGCATTTGGTACCTTTAACAGGAGTACGTAACCGACTAAAGTTATTATCGAACTGGTTTTGGAGTTTGATGACAAACGATCCGGCTTTACGCAGCATTATTGGCAAGGTAAAGCAGTAGATAATTTAGGATTTACAAAAGTTATATTAGGAAAGGAAAATTCTTTAGGACATTAAAAGGATTGTCGCTGCATATACTACATCAATACATTTTCAGGAGTTCTTTGACATGTCCTTCAATGTTAATAATACATGTCTGTTTAAAACAAAGCGGTTTTTATGAAAAGTAGGGATTTATCAATTTTAACACTGCAGGAACTTAAATGCAGGCGCAGAGGAATATTTTATATAGTGATGGCTATCAGTGTTCTGATGTTTCTGACAATACTGTTTTTAATTCGTTTACTATACAGCACGCACGACTTTATACTGCTCTCTGTAATTGTGCTGTTTACCCATTGCCTTTTGCCGTTAACTTTTAAAATGAACCAGTTGAACGCGGAAATTCAGCGTCGCAAAAAAAAAAATTTTAAGGCAACAGAAAAACCAATTTCTATCATCAGCTGTGCCAAATGGTTTAGTAATGATAATTAAAAGTGCAGCAACGGTAATCAACCAATTTTTTACCTAAATCTAGCAGCAGATAGGAATCGAAGATATGGACCTTCATAAAATTTCCTGCAATTGAAATGCGATTTAGATTAGCGCAGTTGCTTTTAATATTATTTGTGAGAGCTCTTCCCGCTATACGTTCCAATCGCTTGTGCCGAACACCGGCACAAACGGATCTTACTGCACACGAGCGAAGCGAACTGGCGAAGCAATCGGGCTAAAGAAAGACAGAAGAAAGATAAAAATGATTCAAAGTTAATTTCTTTAGTAGTCCAAATAAAAAAAATGGCGCCAATTGTCTTCAATTGGCGCCATTTGGCGTTGTGACCTCGACGGGACAAATTTCTATAAATTTTATGGAGGATTTGAAGAGATTGGCTTATTACATGTAAGTCATGTCTTTCATTGGCTTTATAAATTTGGTTTAGATGTCCTGTTGGGGATTAAACGAAAATGTACCGTCAAAAAAACAAATCATTAACCTCTTTATTAAAACCGCCTTAGCCTATTGTGGCAAAAAAGGTTTCCATTGCAAATTGCTTGTGCCACCTTTCTGCCACAAAACTTCGACTAGTGAAATATCTTTAAAACTGCTTTAAGTTTTTATGGCAAAAAAGATATCCACTCCAGTATCCACTCCATATTGTATGTGCCACGATTTTGTCACAAAATATATTTAAATAATATATGAAGTTTTCATTAATTAAATTAGTTTAAAAATTGATCACGATATTCTGTTGGAGTAAGTCCGACTTCTTTTTTGAATAATCTTGAAAAGTAGGGCGGATTTTCAAATCCTAATTGATAGGCTGTTACTGTTACTGTATTGTCTGTGCTGACCAATAGATTTTTTGCCTCTGCGACCAAAAAAACATGAATATGTTCTAGTGCCGTTTTGCCAGTTTCCTGTTTTAATAGATCGCTGAGATATCTTGCTGATAAAGATAATTCAGCAGCCATATATTTTACGTTTGGCAATCCTTCTTTTTGAAGTTTCCCGCTTTCGAAATATAATTTTAAAATTTCAGTAAACTTAGTAATAACTGTTCCTGACAACGTGGCTCTGTTTAAAAACTGACGCTTGTAATAGCGTTGCGAATATTTTAGAATTGAGTCGATATGGGTCAACATAATATCTTTGCTGAAATCGTCCTGATTGTTGTAGTATTCCAATTTTATTTTATAAAATAAATCCCAGATCGTTTCTTCTTCTTTTGGTGATAAATGTAAGGCTTCATTAACTTCATAATCAAAAAAGCCGTATTTTTTGATTTCCGAATAAAGATTGGTATTCATTAAAAAATCTTCATCGATATAAATCATAAAGCCTTTTTCGGTAAGTTCAATGTCGCTCATTGTAATTTTCTGGCCAGGTTTTACAAATGCCATCGAACCGTTATCGTGATCATACTTCGTTTTTCCGTATAAAATGGTACCGGATTTTACTTTTTTTAAAGCTATTTTATAAAAATCCATTGTGAATTCTGTTTCAGCAAATGTGCATCCTTGTAGCTCTTCAAAAGTGACCAGCCCCAGCAACGGATTTTCCGGAGGCGGAAATCCGTTTGAGGTATAAAGCTCGCTTATCGTTTTGTAATTTTTCATGCTTGACCGTTTTAGACATTATAAATTTACATTAAAAAGTTTAGGATGTAGACAAGTTAAATTTCTTCTAGATATGTTACTTCCGGTGAGGTAATCAGCTTTCCATTTAAAAAATCAAAAAAATGCTTTACGTAATCTTGTTCGAGATGCCAGTTATACGTTTCTTTTGAAGTATAAACGGCAAAAATTACCAGCGTATTTGGTTCTTCATTTTTTCTCATCAAAACAAAATTCTCGCATCCTTCTTCAAGTAAAATTTGGTTTTTTGTTTCAATTGCTAGCGGAAGTACTAGCTCTATGAATTCAGGATTGATTTTAAGAGCTGCATTGGTTATAATTTTACTTTTCATTTATTTTCGTTTTGCTCCAAGATTTAGTTTATTTAGCAGATTTTTTTTGTTAAATAAACATACTTAGGGAGATTTTTTTTTAAAATTTAATAAAATGGAATTATTTACTTAATACTTTTTAATATTGAACCTTCAAACATTTTTGGGGCAAAATGCTGCAGGAATACAATCATACTAGACATTTTCCCCACCGGATTTCTGAATTTTGGTTCTTTTGTACCAATTAGTTTGATTATAATTTTTGCTACTGCATCTGGAGATTCTGCTTCGTCTAAGCCTTTTTGAGTAGCTGCGTTTACTTTTTTTCTATAACTATTGTAATCTTGAATACTTCCTGTTGAAGATATCGCATTATGTCCAAGATTTGTTTTAAACCAAACGGGTTCAACAACACTAACTTTGATATTAAATTGATTTAGCTCAAAACGAAGTGATTTGAAATAGCCTTCAATGGCATGTTTAGAAGCAGAATAGTATGATAAATTTGGAGGTCCAATCAAACCAACAATAGAACTTATAGTTATAATTTGTCCAAATTTTTGTTTTCTAAAATATGGCAATAACGCATTTGTAACTTTAACGGTTCCCCAGAAGTTGGTTTCAAATTGTTTTCTAGCCACATCTATTGGTGTTTCCTCCGCAATTCCAGTGATCATAAATCCGGCATTATTAACCAGAACATCCAATTGTTTTATTTCGGCAGAAATTTTATCTTTAAATGCCATAATAGAATTATCATCATCTATATCCAGAGGTATTAATTTGAAATCTACTTTATATTTCTCTGGTTCACGACTGGTTCCAATTACGTTAAATCCTTTTTTATGAAGATTATTTGCCAGCATCAATCCAAAACCTGATGACGCGCCTGTGATTAAAATTGTTTTGCTCATTTTTATTTTTTTATATGATTAATAATGAAGCAAAGTTACAGCGGGAGTTGTTGCAGCTTCTTATACAAAAGTGGGAAGACGTGATACATATTTACGCAGACTTTTTACTGTAGCTTAAAATATAATCTGACTTTGTATAAAAAAACTGCTGAATCCGTTAAATTCAGCAGTTAGAAGTTGTAATTTATTCCTCAAAATTTAAAATTTTCGAAAGTTGCTGTCAAGCTTTTTCCAGTGGGCTTTTGAATTATGGTAATTTAATATCGAATGGTTTTACCTGCGAAAAAATCTTCTTCTTGTGGTTTAGTCCCCAATCTTTCATAGCGTATATAATAGGCGTCAGAGTATCTGCATATGGTTCAAGGCAATACGATATTTTGACAGGATAATCGTTTGTGATAATTCTTTTGATAAGCTGGTGCTGTTCAAGTTCCTTAAGTTCTTTAGAAAGGACTTTGGGAGTTAATCCGGGAATACTCTCCTGAATTTCTGTAAATCGGCTATTGCCTACACCTACAGAAATAATGATGGATAATTTCCACTTTCCATTAATTACTTCAAGGGTGTCCCGTACTGGCTTAACGGTATTTAGGCACTCACAGTAAGGTTTCTTTTTCGACATAGTAAAATTTTTATTTTGCTTTCCTTTGGGAAAGGACTATACAAAGGAAAGTATTTTTGATTTAATTTTGCAAAATAATCTCTTCAAAATTTGCTAATTATGAAAGTTGATCAAAAGATGCTCATCGGACTTCACCTCGGAAATGGATATGGTTCTCAATCGGGAGCCTGGCGTATGCCGGGAGTTGATCCCGAAAGCTATAAAAGTTTTGATGCCCGTGTAAAACAAGCTCAGGCTGCAGAACGGGGAAAATTTCAATTTATATTTTTGCCAGATGGTCCGGGAGCAGTAATGACAGATATCGCGACCGAATCTCCGGCTTTTAATCTTGATGTGATGATGACTCTCGCTGCAGTAGCCAGAGAAACTGAATATATTGGATTGGTCGCTACGGGATCAACTACTTTTAATGAACCTTTTAATTTAGCGCGACAGTTTAAGGCTTTGGATATTATGAGCCACGGCAGAGCGGGTTGGAATGCCATCACATCGAGTGGCGAAGATGTTGCTGCTAACTATGGAAAAAGAATTCCTTCAAGCGAAGATCGTTATGGTCGTGCTCACGAGGCTATTCAACTCATTCAGGCGCTATGGGGAAGTTGGCAAAAAGATGCCTGGATTCATAATCAGGAAACAGGGCAGTTTGCCAGAAAAGAGCAGATCCTTCCAATTAATCTACAGGGTAAATATGTTGGTTCAAGAGGCCCTCTTTATATTCCACCATCTGAGCAGGGGCAGCCTATCATCTTTCATGCATGCGGCAGTCCCAACGCACACGAATTGGCAGGACGTTTTGCAAATGTGGTAATAGGAGCAGCATTTACCATTGAAGACGCGAGAGCTCAGCGTAATTTATTTAGGGCAGCGGCAAAAAGATACGGTCGTGATCCTGATGAAATCAAATACATTGCTGGATTGATGACTACTATTGCCAAAGACAGACGCACGGCACTTGATCGAAGAATACAATTAGGAGGAGACTCACTTGTGCAAAGACTTGGCTACCTGCAGCAAATGTTGGGTGTTCCACTTGATCCTTCCCGAATGAACGAGTCAATTTCAAAAGCGCAACTGGAGACAGCACGCCCATCTCGGTATGATCCTCGTTCTGCCAATGCTTTAAAAATAGCAAAAGAAGGCTGGAGCCTTCGGGACATTCTTGCGCATGGTGTTATCGATTATCATCCGGTAATTGTGGGGCCGGCTGTAGAAGCAGCAGACCATATGCAGATGTGGTTTGAAGCAGAAGCAGCTGATGGTTTCTGGATTTCACCAGATGTTAATTCAGATGGAATTGATGCCTTTGTAGATCAGGTTGTTCCGCTTTTGCAAGAGCGTGGGCTTTTTCACAAAGAGTATGAAGGTAAAACTTTACGTGGACACCTTGGCGCTCCGGATCAGTATGGAATTGATCCAAGAGTTTAAGTAGAAAATTATAACAAATAAAATAAAGAGAATATGAAAATAGGAATAATTGGTACCGGTGCAATTGGTGGTACGATTGCAAAAAAAATGGCGGCAGCTGGTCATGATGTCAAAATCAGTAATTCAGGTGATGCTGATAAATTAAATGCTCGTGCTGAAGAATTAGGCGTCGTAGCTGCAACAATAGAAAATATCGTAAAAGATGTAGATGTCATCATCTTATCAGTACCCACTGTAGCAATTCCAACTTTGCCAAAAGATTTCTTAGCAAACGTTCCCGAAAATGTAATCGTGGTTGATACTTCCAATTATTATCCTTTTCGTGATGCCGATATTGAAGAAATCAAAAATGGAAAAGTAGAAAGCGTTTGGGTTTCTGAGCAAGTGGGAAGACCTGTAATAAAAGCCTTCAATAACTTATTGGCAGAAACATTAGCAAATGGAGGAAAACAACCCGGTGCTGAGGACAGAATAGCAATGGCCGTTGCAGGTGATGATAAAGAGGCAAAAAAAATAATTGCAGGATTAATTAATGATGCAGGTTTTGATGCAGTTGATTCCGGTGATCTTTCTGAATCGTGGAAACATCAGCCAGGAACGCCTGCTTATTGCACAGAACTTAATACAAACGAATTAAAACAGGCACTTTCTGATGGTGTTAAAGAACAAGCCCCATCCTTAAGAGATAAGGCTATTGCGGAACTTTCTTCTTTGCCATCGTATCCATCTCATCGGGATATAGTAGAATATAACAGAGGGTTGTTTCAAAAAAATCCTAAATCTGTTTAACGAAAACCGATTGTAAAAATAGATATTACTTCTAACGAGATAAGATCTATTTTAAACAATTTTTAGAAATAGAGGCAAATCGTTAAAACGTTTCATTATTGCCTACTTTTGTATCACAATTACTGCTGCTAATAAGCAGAACTTTGTCCTTATAATTATTAAACTAAAATTATGGCAAAGACAATTTTTATAACAGGTGCATCGCGAGGATTCGGGAGGATTTGGACAGAAGCATTTTTAAAACGTGGCGATAATGTCGTTGCAACTGTTCGTAATCCTGAAACATTAAATGAACTGGCCAAAAAGTTTTCATCAAATCTCTTGGTGCTAAAACTTGATGTTACTGACAGAAGTGAAAGTTTTAAAGCAATTGAAACTGCAAAAAAACACTTCGGCAAGATCGACGTAATGATAAACAATGCGGGCTTTGGACATATAGGGGCTGTAGAGGAACTCAAAGAACAGGACGTCAGATCTCAGTTTGAAACCAATGTACTGGGGTCATTGTGGACTATTCAGGCTGTTCTGCCTATTATGCGTCAACAAAATTCCGGACATATCATTCAACTTTCGAGTGCGTTGGGATTGAATACCGTATCTTTAATGGGACTCTATAGTTCAACCAAGTTTGCCGTCGAAGGGCTCACAGAAACCCTGGCTGGTGAAGTAAGTTCTTTTGGTATTAAAGTTACAATAGTTGAACCGGGTGGTTTTTCTACAGATTTCTTCGGTAACACTTCTCTTGCACTCAGCGAATCTATACCAGCTTACGACGGTGTAAGGAAAGAATTTTATAAGCACGCCAGTAAACAGGATTCCGGTAACCCTGCAGCAACTGCCAAAGCTCTTTTTAAATTGGTAGATTCAGAAAATCCGCCCTTACGATTATTATTAGGTAAAAGTGTTTACCCTTGGACAAAACACACTTACGAAGAACGTCTTAAAACATGGGAGTCATGGCAGGGTGTTTCTGTAGCAGCACACGGTTAATAGAAGTTTAAAATAACAGAATCTGGATTTTATGGGTTCTGTTTTTAAAATTGAGAACAATGAAACATTTCAAAAAAATTAGCGATCTGCATGAAGCTCTTGGTGTAAAACCTCCTGAAAATCCACTTTTTAGTGTTGCATATGGTGAACGGGACTCATGTGACGGTAATAATATTCTTGAATTTTCTTCAGACTTTTACATCATCGGATTTAAAAAATTAAAATCCGGCAGTATGCACTATGGAAAAACAAAATATGACCATGACCTTGGTTCAATGTCGTTTGTAAAACCCCAGCAGAAAGTGGTTTTTAAAAATGTGGAATTAGAGGAAAAGGGCTTTCTAATTATGATTCATGAAGACTTTTTACCCGGAACAGTCCTTTACAAGGAAATCAGGAAGTATAGTTATTTCGATTATGAGGTCAATGAGGCGTTACATCTTTCACCTACAGAAGAGGATATCATCTGGAATTTGTATTTCAGTATTGAAAAAGAATACCATAATAATACTGACGAACTCAGCAAAGCTATTATTGTAAGTCATCTGGATTCCATGCTTAAATATGCACAGCGTTTTTATAAAAGACAGTTTATTAACCGTGCAGCACTAACTGGTTTTACAGTCACGAAGTTTAATGCACTGCTGGCTGCTAATTTTGAAGAAAGAAGAACAACAAATATTGGACTTCCAACAGTATCTCTTATGGCAGAGAAGCTAAATATATCTTCCCGCTATTTAACCGATTTGCTCAAACAAGAAACAGGAAAGACAGCTTTAGAGCTTATTCATCTTTTTTTGATCGGTGAAGCAAAAAACTTGTTAACCGAAGGAGAACTGAATATATCTGAAATTTCTCATTTACTAGGTTTTGAAAATACCACCTATTTTTCACGCCTCTTTAAAAAAGAAGTAGGCCGCACACCAAATGAATTTAGAGGAAGCAGGCTAAATTAACAACATATCTCATAAGTTATAAAGAATAGGTCTTGGGCTGTTATAAGTGAAATTATATGGGCTGGATTCTGTAATGACTTAATTTTAAAATACTAACAAACATAAAAACAATAAGAATGTCAAACAATCAAAATAAAATAGCATTAATAACAGGCGCAAGCCGTGGACTTGGTAAAGATTCAGCTTTACAATTGGCCAAAAAAGGATTTGATATCATTCTAACGTATCAAACCAAAAAAGAGTTTGCAGACCAGGTGGTAAAAGAAATTGAAGCTCTTGGAAAAAAAGCGTTTGCATTGTCTTTGGATATTTCCACAACGGCAGGTTTTGACCAATTTGCAGCTGAAGTAAAAGAGGTTTTAGACACTCAATTTTCTACCGCAAAACTCGATGCACTGGTAAACAACGCAGGTATCGGAATTAATGAAAGTTTTGAAACCACAACAGAAGAAATTTTGGACGCAATGACAAATATCCATTTCAAAGGTCCATATTTCTTAACACAAAAATTGCTGCCTTTACTCAATGACGGAAGCAGCATCGTGAACACCTCTTCTGGTTTGGCAAGATTTTCTTTTGCCGGATATTCTGCTTATGGCGCGATGAAAGCAGCAGTCGATTCCTTATCAAGATACCAGGCTTTAGAATTGGGAAGCAGAAAAATAAGAGTTAATTCTATTGCTCCGGGCGCCATTGAAACAGATTTTGGAGGCGGTGCTGTTCGTGATGTTTCAGATTTGAATACATACATAGCCTCAGAAACAGCTTTAGGAAGAGTTGGTCTGCCGGATGATATCGGAAGTGCAGTAGCATTCCTTTGCTGCGATGATTCCAAATGGATTAATGCACAACGAATAGAAGTTTCGGGCGGATATAGAATATAACAGACATTTAGATACATTAGAAAAAACCATTCAATTAGTTTTGAATGGTTTTTATGCATATAATGTAGTTTAATGGTTCTGAATATTACATTCATAATATGTACTAAAGTATGAACAAATAAAAAGCCCCACCTAAATATTTATAAAGTAAATATCCTATTTTTGAAAGAAATAAACATTGACATTTATTAGATATAGCGACTCAATTTAGGGTATATATCGGATATATTCAGACATATATAAGTTGGCGGTAATTGTGACAACATCCTACAAATGAAAACAGATATCAAAAAATACGATTTTAAACCAGGGCTTCCACAAGAATTTGAAATTGTGGACTTGAATACATTATACCAAGAATTCAAAGACACGTTAACCACAACACACAGAACAGGTTTTTATCACATCATTTGGTTTCAGCAAGGCAGTCCGACACATTTGGTGGATTTTAATCCAGTAAAAATAAAACCCAACACTATTTTATTCCTAAACAAGGACACTGTTCAACGGTTTGACTACAAAATAAAGTTTGGTGGTAAAGCAATTTTATTCACTGACAGCTTTTTCTGTAAGACGGAAACCGACACTAAATTTTTACGAACCAATATTTTGTTTAACGACTTGTTTTCAGTTTCACAAATTCAAGTTCAAAAACAATCAAAAATATTTATGGATTTACTTCAACAAATGACAGATGAATTGCAGAACGTTAAAGATAATTTCCAAGCCGATATTTTACAAAACCTGCTTCATAATTTTCTGTTTCATTCTGAAAGAGAAAGACGTAAACAAAACTTTACCGAAATAAAAAAAGGGGCTGACCTTGATTATGTTATGCTGTTTAAAGACCTTTTGGAAAAGGATTATAAAAATCAAAAACAAGTAAATTATTATGCCAAGCAAATAATCATTACAGAAAAGCGGTTGAATCAAGCCACTACAAAGGTTTTGGGTAAATCACCAAAAGAACTCATTGACGATCGTGTACTTCTAGAAGCCAAAAGAATTCTAGCACATACCACCGAAAACGTTAAGGAAATAGCTTATCATTTAGGTTATGAAGAACCAACAAATTTTATCAAATACTTCAAAAAACATTCAACAGTTACCCCAACTGAATTTAGAGAAAAAAACACATTGGCGTAAAAGTATCATTCAAAGGCACATTTCTACCTTTCTCATTTTTATTGATCGTTGCACTTTTGTATTGTAATTAAAACCAAAGCAAAATGTATAAAATAGTATTAAGTCTAACGATGATTTTAGGATTTGGATTATCGACTGCAACTGCACAAAATAAGTCAATTTCAAAAACAAAAAAAACAGTAAAAATGGAAAACAAACAAAAAGTAGTAAGCTTATTAAAAGCGATTGAAACAGGAGCGAGTGAACCTGTAGGATACATCAATCCAAACAAATACATTCAGCATAATTTAGGTGTAGCAGACGGACTTGCAGGTTTTGGAGCATTGCTACAGGCATTACCGCCAAACTCTGCAAAAGTGAATACCGTTCGTGCTTTTCAAGATGGAGATTTTGTATTTGCACATACCGATTATAATTTTTTCGGACCAAAAATTGGCTTTGATATTTTTCGTTTTGAAGATGGCAAAATTGTAGAGCATTGGGATAATTTACAAGAAACAGCAAAACCAAATCCAAGTGGACACACAATGATTGATGGAGCAACAGAAATCAAAGACCTTGACAAAACAGAAGCCAACAAAGCCTTGGTTAGAAATTTTGTTGACGACATTTTGGTAAATGGTAAGATGGATAAACTTGCAGGTTATTTTGACGGCGACAACTACATTCAACACAATCCAAATATTCCTGACCAACTTTCAGGCCTTGGTGCAACACTTGAAGAATTAGCTAAACAAGGCATCTTTTTGAAATATGACAAAATCCACAGAGTACTTGGTGAAGGAAATTTTGTGTTAGTTGTCAGCGAAGGACACTTCGGAAAAAGCCACAACTCTTTCTATGATTTATTCCGAGTTGAGAACGGAAAAATTGCCGAACACTGGGATGTAATTGAGCCAATTGCCCCAAAAGAAAATTGGAAAAACAATAACGGAAAATTCTAAACGAATTTTAAATAAAAAAGATAAAGCCATTTACATATTTGTGAATGGCTTTATACTTAAAGGTAAAAACAACTACAGCCAACAACTATTCCTATGTGAAGTATCATACAATTATTCACAACTTTTGAGAGTTTATATTTTGGTTATTTCCCGAGTATAGAATTCTCTTCCAACGGCTTGTTGGAACAGTTGGAAACAACTTTTTATACGCCGAAGGCCTTGGATTGAAAAAGTTATTCTGACTTTTTCAATAATGCACGGATTTTATATCTATTTTATTTTATAGCATTTTTTTAATCTCATACTCAGAAGAAAAGGCTACTAACATCGACAACAAGTGATTTTGGCAATTGATTTAATGAAGTTGGTTTTGTATTTGGACAATTTGGCAAATTTGAAGAAGGACATTTTTAAATTCCAAAAGTTGCAGTGTTATTAAATGGATGTATAATATCAGAAAAGAAAACAAAAAATAAGCTAATATACTATTTAATAATTTTTTAAATAAAAAAAGGCGCCAATTGTCTTCAATTGGCGCCTTTTGGCTTTGTAGTGACCTCAACGGGACAAATTTCAACATATTTTATGGATGATTTAAGGAAATTGGCTTACCATATGTAATGTTTGTCTTTGATTGGCTTTAACAATTTGGTTTAGATGTCCTGTTGGTGATTTAGCAAAAATGTATTTAGTTTTATATATGATTTTGAAATTTTTCACTTTGTATTTTTAATTTTTATGGTATGAGTTTTTACTTCATTGAAAATGATTTTGGACTTTTTATGCGAATAGTATTTTTTTGTGATGTTTAATTAAAAAACTGCTAAAAAACCATGTAATTATTAAAGTCAAAAGTATAACTGTTTTTTATTTCTTTATATTCCATTTTTAATAAGTTTTAATTTATTCAATTGGAATACAAAAATCTATGATGCTCATTTTTTCGGATGTTCATTGAAATCATTATAATAAATTTCAGAAGGATTTCGATAAGCTTTTTTTATATCAGTTTTCGATCATCCAAATAAAAAGACCGCTCAATGATTTTTTTCTTCGTTTATTTGAATTTCAAAATGTCCGAAATTAAACTTTAACTCCATATATCAAATATTGTATGTTTCAGATTCAGTTTGTTTCATATTATAATTTGAAACATACTTTTATATAAATGAGTTTGTTTTTCTTACAATATAATAAGATATGGTATGGATTGACAGTATTTATTTTTTTAGGAGCTCTTCCCGCTATAGGCTTCAATCTTTACAGCGAACCCCGTCACAAAGGATTTCACTGCACACGAGCGAAGCGAAATGGCGAAGCAATCGGTGCCGAGGGCTGCTCAGGGCCCTTTTTTGTCTTGGAGAACTGCACCATCCAAACCCAATTGTTGTACTTCTACTCAATGACCAATCACTTTTTTATACTGATGCAATAAAACATACCATACGGCAGCTCTTTAGATTAATAAAAATCAGAAGGTTATAATAAAAAAGACGCCAATTGTCTTCAATTGGCCCCTTTTGGCTGTGGTGAGAGGAACAGAACAAATTTCTATACGTTTTATGGAGGATTTGAAGAGATTGGCGTACTGCTGGTAGTGTCTTGCTTTCAGTGGCTAAAAGAATTTGGTTTGGATGTCCTTTTGAGGATTGATTGAAAATTAAATAATAGAAATTAAAGAGTTGTAATGTCATTTTTCTATAATCAGCGCTGAAAATGTTGTCATAAAAATTTATTGATGTTAAATTCTAAAAGTGCCTGCATTGTTTTTTCGGGCAATAAAGTTATTAGGTACATTTTTAAGTATACTTTACCGGTTCCGTGATTTTACTGTTTAATCAAACTTTTATATATTAGCGCGACTTAAATAAATACTTAAATTATCTTTCAGCGTTGTAGGTAAGGGGAGTGGATGGGCAAGGTAGCAAGTTTTTTAACTTAAGAAATATCCGTAATTATTTATTATAAAAGTTTTTTCATGCATGAGTTGTCCTTTGCAAGTATTTTAAGCTATTTTTATTGCAACGTTTTAAAATATTCTAATTCTTGGTAACATTGCCAGCTTATTTTCAATTAATTAAAACAGTATTTCCAAAAATTTCTCGATGTGATAATGGAATGAGGATAAGGCTACATGAAAAGTATTTGGATAAAAATTAAGATTAGAGGTTTTGAACAAGTTTGAATTTCTTAACTTTGCATAATGACAGAGAAGATAGTAAGAGAAGTTTCCAAGTTTAATAATGAACTGAAACTCCAAGGATTTAAAGCATTCCAAATAGAGGATGATGGTGCTGAAACCAGAACTTACAGCAGAAAAGAGTTTTATAAAATCTGCTTGACTACAGGGAAAAGCAGGATCCATTATTCTGATAAAACCTATGAGCAGGAAGGTACGATTCTCTTTTTTGGAAATCCGCATATTCCATATTCATGGGAAACAATATCCACGACCTATATAGGTTATACTATTTTATTTTCAGAAGAGTTTTTTAAAAACTCCGAGCGTTCCGAAAGCCTTCAGCAATCTTCTTTTTTTAAAATTGGCGGAACTCCCGTTTTAAAAATTACAGAAGAACAGAGAGATTTTCTCAATACCATTTTTCAGAAAATGATTGCGGAGCAGGAAAGTGTTTATGTTTTTAAAGATGAGCTGATTCGCAATTACATTAGTCTCATTATTCACGAATCCTTAAAGATGGAACCTTCTGAAAATTTCGAACAAAATACGAACGCATCTTCAAGATTGTCATCTGTATTTTTGGAATTACTGGAAAGGCAATTTCCAATTGAAACCACCTCCAATCCACTGCAGTTAAGAACAGCACAACATTACGCCCAACATTTGAATGTGCATATCAACTACTTGAACAGGGCCGTAAAAGAAGTTACCGGAAAATCGACAACGACTCATATTACCGAGCGAATCATCACAGAAGCAAAAGCTCTTTTACAGCATACTGACTGGAGTATTTCTGAAATCGCTTATGCACTTGGATTTGATTATCCAACCTACTTCAATAATTTCTTCAAAAAAAATACGGGTACCAATCCCTCCGCATTTCGTCTGGCAGAAGTTTGAATTTCTTAATCTTTGGTTTGATTATCATTACTGCCTTGCTTAAAGGCGGTCTTATCTTTGTATCTGCTTATTTAATTCAAATAATATGTCAGATTCAAACCCTATATCCGATGCTGTACCATTTCAAAAAAATATTTTTGATAGGCTTTTAGCAGGCGAAACCATACTTCCTAACGATTCGCAGATAGGCAGATTGAGAGAAGAAGCATTCGCTGTGAAAGCCTTACTGAATCAGATGAACAATGCTGTAAATCCTGAAGAAATTACGCAAATACTAAGCAGGATTTTAGATAAAGAACTTCAGGATGTTGCCGTATTCGCCCCTCTTTACATCAATTATGGAAAACACATTACAATTGGTAAAAACGTATTTATCAATTTTGACTGCACTTTTTTGGCATTGGGCGGAATTACCATTGAAGACGACGTTTTAATTGGCCCCAAAGTGAGCCTCATTACCGAAAATCATCCATTAAACCCTAAGGAAAGAAAAGGACTCATTGGAAAACCCATTCTAATCAAAAAAAATGCATGGATTGGAGCTAATGCGACTATTTTACCCGGCGTAACAATTGGAGAAAATGCAGTTGTCGCAGCAGGGGCAGTAGTCTCTAAAGATGTTCCTGATAATACCATCGTTGGCGGAGTTCCTGCAAAATTCATAAAAAATATTCAACCTTAAAAGAGACAATTATGAAACTGAAATCTTTAGTGACAGTTATTGCTATTATTTTTGTTTTTACTTTTTGTAATGCAAGCTGCAGCAATGACAATCAAAGAGTACCAAGACAAAATAATGAGAATGGAAACAATAATAATTCAACTAAAATGAAAATTACAATTGGTACAACAGTTTTTACAGCAACGTTATATGACAATCCAAGTGCAGCTGCATTGAAAGCAATGCTCCCGCTTACCGTAAATATGACTGAACTGAATAGCAATGAAAAGTACTACGATTTCCCTAGTGCACTTCCGGCAAATGCTTCCATTGGAGGAAATTTAAAAACAGGAGATTTAGCACTTTACGGTAACAATGTACTTGTGCTTTTTTATAAAACTTTCAACACATCCTATAGTTATACAAAATTAGGATATATTGACAATCCTGCAGGATTAGCTGCAGCTGTGGGTGATGGAAATGTAATTGTGAAATTTGAAAACAATTAAAATAAAATCATTATGAAAAATATAACATTGAACAACGGGTTAGAAATGCCGATTTTGGGTTATGGTGTATATCAGATTTCGCCTGAAGAATGTGAAAAAAATGTATCTGAGGCCATTAGTGCGGGCTATCGTTCCATCGATACTGCACAAGCTTATGGTAATGAAGAAGGAGTTGGAACCGCGATTAAAAAAAGTGGAATTCCACGCAGTGAATTTTTTGTAACAACAAAAATCTGGATAAGTAATGCAGGTTTCGAACAAGCTAAAAAGTCAATTGAACAATCATTGCAAAAATTACAAACCAACTACATCGATTTACTGCTTATTCACCAGCCTTTTGGCGATTACTATGGAACTTATTCAGCGATGGAAGAAGCTTATAAAGAAGGAAAAGCAAAAGCGATCGGCGTAAGTAATTTTTATCCGGACCGTTTCATTGATTTGGCGGAACATGTATCGGTTAAGCCGGCTGTAAATCAAGTTGAAACTCACGTTTTCAATCAGCAAATCAAGTCTCAGGAATTGATGGATAAGTACGGGACGAAAGTAATGTCCTGGGGGCCTTTTGCAGAAGGGAAAAATAATTTTTTCAGTAACGAGACTTTACAGAACATCGGTAAAAAATATGGTAAAAGCGTTGCTCAGGTAGCTTTGCGTTTCCTGATCCAGCGAGACATTATTGTTATTCCGAAGACAGTAACCAAAGAAAGGATGATAGAAAATATCAATGTCTTCGATTTTGAACTTTCGCGACAGGATATGGACAGCATTTTCAAATTGGATATTGCTGAGAGTTTATTCTTTTCCCATTACGACGCTGATTTTGTGAAAATGATATTGAGTTATAAAATTTAAAAACTGAACCTATGATTACTAAAGAAAAAATTAGTGTAATCGGCATTTTCGCTGCCGCTATGCTGTGTTTATCCGCCTGCAATAATCAAAATCAGGAAAAAATGAATGCAGATAAGAACGAACTGACTCAAATTTTTCCAAAAGGAGAAAAAGGTTCAAAAGATTTATTTACAGGAAATGCATACAATACTGGTTTGGTTGATGCTGATAGCGTTTTTACAACAGCTGTAGGTAATGTGTATTTCGAGCCTGGTGCAAGAAGCAACTGGCACAGTCATCCCGCGGGTCAAATCCTGATTATTACCGATGGTGTTGGTTATCATCAGATTGAGGGCAGGCCTGTTGAAATTATCAAAAAAGGTTACGTCATAAAATGTCCGCCAAATGTAAGACATTGGCATGGTGCAAGTGCTGATGTGGGTTTGCAACAATTATACATCGTTCCAAATACCGAAAAGGGAATTGTAAATTGGAACGAAGCGGTAATAGATAAGGTGTATAAAAGTGCTGAATAGTTTTCAAAAAGAGTTGAACTTAAATAAAATTAATTATGGAAAATAATATCAAAGACAAAGTAGTAATCATTACCGGAGCAAGCAGCGGGATGGGAGAAGCAGCTGCAAAGCATCTGGCATCACTGGGAGCAACTGTGATCTTAGGTGCAAGAAGAGCTGATAAAATTGAAAAACTGGCAAAAGCTATTCAGGAAACGGGCGCGAAAGCCCTTGCTGTAGCGGTGGATGTAACAAATCTGGAACAGGTAAAAAACTTAGTTGATTCAGCAGTCAAAAAATTTGGACGTGTAGATGTTATTATTAATAACGCAGGGATTATGCCTTTGTCTCCAATGGACAGGATAAATGTTGAGGAGTGGAACACCATGATTGATGTTAATATTAAAGGCGTACTCAATGGCATTGCGGCTGTTCTTCCTTATATGAAAGAGCAAAAGTCTGGTCAGATTATCAATACCTCTTCTGTGGCTGGACATAAAATATTTTACGGTTCTGCAGTTTACTCCGCTACAAAATATGCCGTTCGCGCATTAACTGAAGGTTTACGAATAGAGGTAAAGCCCTATAATATTCGTACCACAATCGTGTGTCCCGGCGCTGTTAAAACAGAGCTATTGGAGCATATTAGCGAGGCAGATATTCAGCAGGCCAACAAAGATTATGTAGGTGAGGTGGGAATTAGTCCGGACAGTTTTGCACGTATCGTGGCTTTCGCAATCAGTCAGCCTGAGGATGTAGATATTAATGAAGTTATCTTCCGCCCAACTGCGCAGGAGCTTTAATAGACCTCCGTTCCAAATAATGGAAAGGAATTGTAAATCGGAAAAGAAACCATACTAAACGCAGGGTATTTATTAAATAAAATAATTCAAAAATTAATGAAAAAAGCATTAGCTATAGTAATATTATTACTGATAACAGGGCAAATATTTGCCCAGAAAAAGTCAAATTCAGAAAAAATGAATACATCAAAAGAGCATTATACATTTCAATTAAGTGACAAAGTAATACGTCAAAAAGTTAGTTTTAAAAACCGGTATGGAATTACACTTTCCGGTGATTTATACCTTCCAAAAAATACAGGAACCGAAAAATTATCAGCATTGGCCATCAGCGGACCTTTTGGAGCGGTAAAAGAACAATCATCAGGATTATATGCCAGCCAGATGGCAGAACGTGGTTTTATAGCTTTGGCCTTCGATCCGTCTTATACAGGAGAAAGCAGTGGTGAACCGCGAAACCTGGCATCTCCGGAAATTAATACTGAAGATTTTAGCGCTGCGGTTGATTTTTTAGGATTACAGAAAAATGCAGATAGAAATAAAATTGGGATCATCGGGATTTGTGGTTTTGGCGGCTTTGCTTTAAATGCAACTGCTGTTGATAAAAGGGTTAAAGCCGTTGCTGTGACTAGTTTATATGATATGACCAGAGTAATGTCGAAAGGCTACAATGATTCAGTAACTCCCGAACAAAGAACCAAAACACTGGAAACTTTGGGCGAGCAGCGCTGGAAAGATATGGAAAACGGAAAACCGGCCGATGGGCCAAGGAACCTGCCTGAAAAATTGAATGGTGACGAGCCGCAGTTTGTAAAGGAATATTTTGACTATTACAGAACACCGCGTGGTTTTCAAGTTAATTCTGTGAACTCAAACGGAGCCTGGCCGGTAACCAATCCAATCTCGTTTATGAATATGCCAATACTCTCTTATGTAAGGGAAATTGCGCCACGACCAATGTTATTGATCGCAGGGGAAAAGGCGCATTCAAGATATTTTAGTGAAGATGTTTTTAAACAGGCCAATGAGCCAAAAGAATTAATCATTATACCAAATGCAGTTCACGTTGATCTGTATGACAAAGTGGATGTGATTCCTTTTGATACATTAGGGCGTTTCTTTAATGATAATCTGAAATAAGATATCGCGCGGTTTTTTATCAAATATCAATTAGCCCCATCTCCTAACGCTCACGCTAATTAAACCTGCAAAGTCATTTGATTTTGGAGGTTTTTTTTGTAAGTTTATAATATGCAGAAGCCATAATGACGATAATGGAAGACTGCCACAATATAATCAGTAAATAATTTTTGAGAAACTAAATTTTAAATGGCGAGAATATTTATCACCGGCTCGGCAGATGGTCTTGGGCTGTTGGCAGCTGGCGCATTAATCGCCCAAGGTCATCAGGTAGTCCTTCATGCGAGAAATAAAGAACGAGGCAGATAGGCACTGGCTAAAGCGCCTGATGCACAAACAGTTCTTATAGGAGACCTGGCTAATATAGAAGATACAATACAGCTGGCAGAAAAAGTGAATGCTTTAGGAAGCTTTGATGCTGTTATTCACAATGCGGGTGTTTATTATTACCCAGCGCCTGAGCTTCTTGCAGTAAATACCCTTGCCCCATATATTTTAACCTGCCTGATCAAAAAGCCTAAAAAGCTAATTTATATAAGCTCTGACATGCATGAAAGCGGGCATGCAAAACTTGAATATTTTGACAAAGTAATAGGCAAAATAACTTATTCCGATACAAAATTACATGTTCTGCTACTTTGCAAGGCAGTTGCCAGAAAATGGCCGGATGTTTATGTCAATGCTTTGAATCCGTGTTGGGTTCCGACCAAAATGGGTGGCAGAGGTGCGCCTGAGGATTTAAATAAGGGATATGAAACTCAGGTATGGCTTGCAGGAAGCAGTGATGAAAAAGTGAAGGTAAGCGGAAATTATTTTTATCATAAAAAGCCGGTAAGTTACAATCCGCAGGCTGATGATGTTTTATTGCAAGAGCGCTTTTTGTCCACTTGCGACAAGATTACTGGCATCTCGTTTTCATAAAAGATACTTTTTTTGAGAATCCTGGCATTCATTTAGAATTAGCAGAGCAGGAAAATGCCAGCAAATCTGTCGATACCTTTTTTATTTTTTTTCAGGATCAATACATTAAAATTTTCGCTGGGAAGGTTTAATAATGCCAGATGATCCATTACGCGATTCATCTCTGGTAATTTCATCTTCTTTAAGCTCTTGGTTGCCAAGGTTCCCAATTTCGAATTCCCTCTGCACCGAATTGTCCATCTCGGGCTTCAATGGTCTCAAAGGTTGCGCTTTGGGGCTCATCGCTCTTTTGGGTATCCCTATCCCTTTGAGACCTTTAAAGAGTCATTCTCTATAAGGTCCTTTTCTATGTCCTTCCCCCTTATGTCTTTGGGGCCGCTTTGGGGTTCCTTATAAGGGTTCTGCGGGTCATAGGGGCTGGGTGTTTTTGGCTGCGGTTTTTGGGTTTTTGATCGGGTTTTGGGAATTACGGTGGTGCTTGTGGTAATTTTTGGTTGTATCTGAATTTTTGATTTTATTTTTTGAATTAAATTATTGCTGTCAATTTTTTCAAAAACTCAGTTTTTAGATTTAGTATTATTTTTTAGGAGCTATTCCCGCTATCCGTTCCAATCTTTTGTACCGAACCCCTGCACAAAAGGATTTTCACTTCTATCGGGGCTAGGGCTGCCGGAGAGCCCAATTTTGTTTTTGGAGAAAGTATATTTGAAGCCAATTATTGTATTTCTAATTTATAAGCGCTGCAATAAATAAAATATTTTTCTGGTTTTTATGTCTTATAACGATGAAACGAAAATAAAAAATTCACTAATATACAGATTAAAAGTTCTTTAAGTAAAATAAGGCGCTAATTGCCTTCAATTGGCGCTATTTGGCTGTAGTGACCTCGACGAGACTATAGAAGAGCCTGCTGAATATAATTACCGTTAGTATCTACTAATATATCAATATTGTTATCAGTTAAATTTTTTGAAAAAGCATTGGTTGTTGGAAGTACCAGTGCTGCTGCACCAAAAAGAGCACCCGATTTTAAAAAGTCTTCTGTTCATATTATTACTGATTTTATTATAATACCTAAAATAGCGGCTATAACAATAATATACGGTTCCTGAATTTTCTTTATATATATCAAAGCTAAAATACTTGAAAAAGCAATAAGCAGAGTTGGGATATCTATAATGCTTCTTTTGGCAATTACTATCACTGATCCCACTAACGCACCTACAACTGCTGCGGTAATACCATCTACAAATGCTTTGACTGGTTTATTTTGTGCAATTTTTTTAAATGATGGTGCCATTGCAATTGTAAAGAGATAACAAGGCAGAAATGTTGCCAGCGCCGCCACTAATGCGCCAAGGAACCCGTTGACCAGATAACCAATAAACCCGACGGTGATTACAACAGGACCTGGCGTGATCATGGCAATCGCTACTGCATCCAGAAATTGTTGCTCTGTCAGCCATTGGTTTTCAACCACCACTCCCGAATGCAGGAAGGGAACAATTGCCAGTCCGCTTCCAAAAACAAAAGTGCCGGCTTTGGCAAAGAAAACGGCAATTTTTGTGAGAGTTGTGCTTTCATAGTTCCAAAAAGTAACCTGCAATAAAACTATTGAATTTACGGTTGTTCCATTCCACCATTTAGGTGGTGCTTTGATGATCATGTACAATAGACCTGCGGCTATAAATAATAGAACCTGCTCTTGTTCGGTCATAAATGTGATGATTACAGCCAGGACGAAAAACAGCCATAGCAGCCATTTTGATTTAAAGCATTCCAGATTGAATTTGCCAATGGATTTCAGCGTAAGCTTATAGGAGCTTAAGGCTATAATTCCAATAACAGCGGCTCCAACGCCGTAGAAAACGGCCTGTATCCAAGATAAGCCCCCGTATAGTTTATAGACAATGCCCAGTAAAACTACCATTATAAAAGAGGGCAGTACAAAGGCAAATCCTACCAGTGTAGCGCCAAGAATGCGGTAATGTACAAACCCAATATAGATTCCCAGTTGCGCTGCCAAAGGGCCCGGGGCTAACTGTGCCAGTGCCAGGCCTTCTCTGTACTGTTCTTCTGAAATCCATTTTCTGTCTTCTACCAGATCCTTGTGCATGTAACCCACCAAAGCAACGGGGCCGCCAAAGCCCATAGTGCCCAGTTTTAGGAAATAAAGCACCAGGGATCTTAAGCTGTATTTTTGATTTTCTTCCATTAGATGATTTTTAAAAAGCAATTCCAAATTGCAGACCGGCAGTAAAGGTTGCGGGATGATCATTTCCAAAACGAACGGGCAGGGGTAGAGCCAGGAAGTAGCTGCTGTTTTTGTTTTTTATAACCGTTTTGTTCAGAACGGGCGTAAAGCCATATCTGCCGCCGCTTTCAAAAGCCAGTCTTCCTGCAAAAGTGTAGCCTTTTCCCAAAGCCACTAAAACCCCTGGATGAAATACGATATTGCTTACTTTGTCGCTGGCGCCCTGAACCCTTATGTTGGGAACGATTTCAAAAGAGAAACCTATTTTGGAGCTTTTCCAGATATTGATTCCCGTTGGAAAGCCCACTGCATAATAATCCCTGAAGTTTAAATTGGTCTGCTCGCTGGAGGTTGTAACAATAGGATGGTAAATTCCAAAATATCCTGTGATTTTTGGATAGGTTTCCTGAGAAAAGACAGCTGTGCTTATAAACAGCAATGCAAAAAGTAGCGTTGGTTTCATTACAATGAATAGTTTTGTTTCGAACAACAAAGCTATATAGACCAAACCGATAGAAATAGAAGGTTATTTACTTTTTGTATCTGGTTTACTTTTTTGTGTTTTTTTTCGGTATGAGGATGGATTTTTCCCAGTCTGAAGCTTGAAAATCCTTGTAAAATGACTTTGGTCTGAGAAACCGGTCATGTAGGCTATTTCAGTGAGTGTATAGGACGAATTTTCAATAAGATGAATTGCTTTTTCAATTCTCAGTTTTCGAATATAATCCCCAAAATTCAGGTCTTCAAAATATTTAGAGAACTCTCTGGACAAATAAGATGGGTTTAATTCAAGATCATTTGAAATTTGTTTTAAATCGAAGGTAAACTGGGTGTCAATCTGATCCTGAATAATTTCTTTAAGTTCCTTTACCCAGGAAGGTGTTTTTTTATTTGATTTTTTTTCGTTTAAAAATTTATTGTAAACCTCATGCAGGAGATTCTCAAAAGGACTGTTTTGAAGATGGTTTTGCTTGTGCAGATGCGTCGCCCAGCTGTAGAGCGCGTCATAAATGACCATTCCGCTTTCCAGTAGTTTATGATCATCAGTGATATTATAAGAAAGCCCGGCTGAAATTGCCCAAAGCCCGGATGATTCTTTTGCAATGTCATGTCTGTCTGTGTCTGCTCCACGAACAATTTCTGCAATAATTAGTATGGCAGGATCTTCAATTTTATGTTTTTTAACGATATAATCAAAAGTACATTTTTCATCATAGTGAGTATATTCGACATCAGGAATATCAAAAGCAATAGCCTCCAGTTCTTTGGCCTTCACCAGTACCTCACTATATGGGACATAGATAAATTCAGCCTGCTTGTCGACAAATTTTTTTATCAGCCACGGGCAGGCAATACGGTCTATTTTAGGTCTTTCCCTTGTAATCCATTTCATAATATGTAACCCATCTTAAGTATGACACTATTGTAAATATTGGCTAATTTACATTTTTTATTCTTTAGTACTTTTAATTAGGGCGGGGTGCAGACAAAAGCTTGATTGGTTTGGCATGACCATCGTCTTTTAGCTCCTCATTTCCAGGCTGGCCAATTTCGAATTCCTTCCTTACCGGATCGTCCTTTTCGGGGGCTATGGTTTCAAAGGTGTCGCTTTCATCCTCATTACTCTTTTGGGTATTCCTATCCGTTTGAGACCCCTTTAAAGGGTCATTCTCTATAAGGTGCTTTTCTATGTCCTTCCCCTTATGTCTTTGGGGCCGCTTTGGGGTTCCTTATAAGGGTGCTGCGGGTCATAGGGGCTGGGTGTTTTTGGCTGCGTGTTTTGGGTCTTTGATCGGGTTTTGGGAATTACGGTCGCCTTGTGGTGATTTTTGGTTGTATCTTTTTGGGTTTGATATTGTTTTTTTTGAGCTTTTTCCCGCTATACGTTTCAATCTTTTGCGCCGAACCCCGGCACAAAAGGATTTCCACTGCTATCGGGGCTAGGGCAGGGCGTACTAATGTTTTTCTGTAATCTAAAGTATAAAAACCTGAATTTGGTTGCTTATCAGAAACAGAATACTTAAATCATTTTTATAGAAACCATGATCGTACAGAATTCGAACCATTGGTGAAAGTTTTAAAGATTTTAAATGATCTATATTTTGCTAGTTGAATGTACGCCCTACTTTTAGTTCCATCAATAGCAATGGTTTCGCAGCCTATTAAATCGGCGTCTTTTAAAAAACTAACAAAGAGTTTGAATAAGTTCTTTAATGCTAAAGGATTGTCTTTTCTGAAATCAGAAATGCTGTGGTAATTCGGCCGAATGTCTTCCAATAGCCATTGCATTTCAATGTTTCTGTAACATTCTTTTTCTAATTTTCGAGAGCTTCTTATTCCGTTTAGATAACCATATAAATAAATTTTAAGAAACGTTTTAATATTGTAACTTGGGCGACCTTCTTCTTTGAGTGTTTTAACTTCAAAACCAAGCTTAGGTAAATCTACAAACGATACAAAAGCATCTATAAAACGAACCTGATTGTCTGGGCTTATTGCGTCTTTCAGACTTGAAATATGCATCTGATGACGGGAAATTCCTGAGATATATTACATTCTTAAAAATACGAAAATTCCTGTTTTAGCACAACTTTTTTGTTATATTTGAGGTAATACAAACGAAGGTTTTTTCACAGACTGACGTTAGGCACAAGTATAGACCAGAAGATAAATAATTGAAAAATGAAAGCGAATAAACAAGACTCAAATATTTTCTTTTACCACAAGGCTTCAAAACTCGCTAGAATTGGAAATTGGGAATTTGATATTGCGGGTAACAAAGTATACTGGTCCAACATTGTCCACGAACTTCACGAAACAAACCCGAAAACTTTCACGCCTGATTTAGAAACAGGTCTAAGATTTTATAGGGAAGATTTTCGATCAATGGTAAATGACACTTTACAAAATAGCATTGAAACTGGTGCTGTATTTGACTTTGAAGCTGTTATAATAACTAAGAAAAAGAACGAGCGTTGGGTTCGGGCTATTGGAAATGTAGAAATGATTCATGGGAAATGCCAACGAATATATGGCAGTTTTCAGGATATTCACGCTTACAAGTTGCTGGAGCTTCAAATTCGTGAGATTTTGGGAAGTATATCTGACGCTTTTTATGCTGTGGACAAAAACTGGAAGTTTACTTATTTCAACAAGGAAGCAGAGAACTTACTCTTAAAGAAAGCTGAAGATGTTTTGGGCAAGAATATTTGGGAATTATTTCCAGCAAGTGCAGATACTCCTATTCGGAAAATTTATCAAAGGGTCGCCCGATCAAAGAGAAAAGAATCCTTTGAATATTATTACCCGGGAGATGGAAAATGGTATGAAATAAATACCTATCCATCGCAGGGCGGGGTATCTGCCTACTTCAAGAATATAGATGAACGAAAGCATGCCGCAGAAGAACTTGAAAAAGCTTATCAGGAAAAAATCAACATTCTGGAAAGTATCGGAGATGCTTTTTTTATGTTAACAAAGATTGGGTAGTAACCTATTTAAATAAAGAAACAGAAAAGGTATTGCATAGAAAAAGGGATACCCTGATTGGCAAAAACCTTTGGGATGAATATCCTGACGCCATTGAGACCGACTTTTACCGACAATATCATAAAGCCATGGAAACTCAAGAAAATTTGACTTTTGAAGAGTTTTACCCTGCGTTGAATGTATGGCTAGAGGTGACGGTATATCCTTCAACCACTGGGCTGTCTGTTTATTTTAGAGACATCACACTGAGAAAAGAGTCGAATATACGCCTGCTTCAATCCAATGAACGTTTTGAAAAAGTTGCTGAAGCGACCAATGATGCGATATGGGATTGGAATATCTTAGAAAATACACTGTATCGGGGGGCTGGTTTAAAAAATCTTTTTGGATACGAATTTGAAAAAACAACTCCAACTTTGGAAACCTGGACCAATCACATTCACCCTGAGGATCGGGAATGGGTATTGCAAAGTATTTATGGAGCACTCGAAAAACCCAACCAATCTGACTGGATTGCCGAGTATCGTTATCAAAAAAATGATGGTACTTTTTCCGATGTCGTAGACAAGGGCATTGTAATCAGAGATGAAAAAGGAAATCCTATCCGTATGGTAGGAGCCATGAATGATATCACGGAGCGAAAGAATTTTGAAATAAGCAGAAATAATTATGTCAGGAAAATTGAAATACAGAACGAAAAACTCAAAAATATTGCCTGGACACAGTCTCATATTGTAAGGGCTCCTCTTGCAAGAATGTTGGGAATTATGAATGTTATTGAGGATAATAATGAAAGTCTTGATGATACTTTAATGTGGTTAAAACATTTGAGAGATTCCGCAAATGAATTGGATGACATTGTAAAGAATATGGTTAATGAGGCACAACACTTAACTTAAACATGAAGAAATGGACAAAACAGTACTTATAGTAGATGATGATCCGATCGTCAGATTCGTTATCCAAAAAATGATTCACAAATTGGATGATTCAGTTTATTGTCATCATTGTGATAACGGAGAAATGGGTTTGGCAGTATTAGAAACTCTACAAAACTCAAACGATACTATTGTTGTACTTTTAGACATCAATATGCCCGTACTAAATGGATGGGGCTTTTTAGACGGTCTGCAAAAAATAAAACCTGAGTCTTTCAATAAATTTCAACTCTATATTGTAACTTCCTCCACAGATGAAAGCGACAAGTTAAAATCTCAATCATATCCTGTGATTAAAAAGTTATATCACAAACCACTTTCGAAACAGGACATCGAAGAAGTTCTGAATTTAGATGATATAAATTAAGTTTGACATGGTCAATCTATCGTTAAGTTAACTTTAACTGTTTCAATGAATAGACAAATACCTGTGCATACAGCACCTACCCAAAAGGCGGGGATTGGTGTTCCAAAGACAGTTTTGTGGTTAATGAAACATTAGTTTTTCAAATCAATTTTTGTTTTAAAAGTCCCGCCCTTCGGGTAGCTGCAAACCGTTGGCTGTCAGTTGAAACCGAACGTACGCAAAGAAAATATAAACAGATTTCAAATTCAATAAAAAAAATGAATCAAGCGCCTTCTAAAACAACAAGGGGAATATTTTGGTTTTGGACTCTGATTTTTTATACAATAACAATCGCTGAAATCAATCAATTGTCAGTGAGAAGTTTTGGAGAACAAAAAATTTTTAGGGTTTTTTCTAACGGCTTTCTGTTCTTTATTACATTGCAATTTATTTAACAATTATGATGGATAATTTCTCAAAAAAGTATTTCAGTAAATTTGAATTGATTTTTTTTATAATTGGAATTCTAATTTCAGTTATTTTCTTTTTTACTTTAAGAAACAATGCGAATATTGTTATTTCGAACTAAGGAAAACAAAGCGGAAAAGCGATAACTTAAAAAAAGGATTGAAATCATAATTTCAACTAAAAACAACCGAACCGCCAACAGCTACAACGGATTTGGGCAATTGCCTTAATGGACGTTCGTTTTTGTATTTATGATTATTTTGCAAATCCGAAGAATGGGCTTTATTTAGTCCCAAACCCGCTGAAGTGCCAGAACGTTATGCCTTATTTTACAACCGATACTCTAGAAGAACGAAAAAATAGTATGAAATTTAAATTATCAATATTGGCATTACTGATTTTGACTTCGTGCATGGAAATTAATCACAAGAAATATGTCATTAACCTGGACAAAGTTGGCGACAAGTTAAGACCAATAAGAACAGACGGGTATTATTATCAAGAAAGAGAAGAAATGACATTTCCGTATTATAAAAACTCCTACGGTGGTTTCAGCAAAGATAGCACAAAACCTTATTTACAGAAACAAATCAGACCTTTGACACTTCATAAAGATGGCACTTTGCTGACATTTGGATTTTCAACAGGTTTCCAGGAAAACTACGTGTTTGACTACTCGGCTAATTGTGGACTGACTGACCATAACTCAATTGGTAATGCTAAAAAGCATTTTGAATGTGACATAAGGCATTACAAAGACAGATTTCCAATTTGGGGAAAAGGAGTTTTCAAAACAGAAAAGAATGAAATTATTATTCAGTATTATATAAATTGGATTGGTGCATATTATTTAGTTGAAAAGAAAGGCGTAATATTGAATGACACCACTTTTGTTTTAAAGAAATTGTTTGACTATAAATTAAACGAAAGTAAAGAAATTAACGAGCTATATAAATTTCAATATTTCGATATAAAGCCTGACTCTACAAGTTATATAATAGAACATAAACGAAAATTTAAAAACAAGGCATAACAGCTACAACGTTAGTTAGTTAGTTAGTTAGTTAGTTAGTTAGTTAGTTAGTTAGTTAGTTAGTTAGTTAGTTAGTTAGTTAGTTAGTTAGTTAGTTAGTTAAATGATAACGTTTTTTTATATTGTTACACCTATACATTAAAATTTTCGCCGGGAAGGTTTACTATTGTGGATTGAACCGTTACCCGTTTCGTTTCTGGTGCGCTCATCTTCCTGATGCTCCTCACTTCCAGGCTGCCCGATTTCGAATTCCTTCCTGACCGCATTATCCTTTTCGGGCGCTATGGTCTCAAAGGCTTCGTTTTCATCCTCATGGGTCTTTGGGTATTCCTATCCGTTTGGGACCCCTTTGAAGGGTCATTCTCTGTAACGTTCTTTTTGATGCCCTTCACTGTTATGTCTTTGGGGCCGCTTTGGGGTTCCTTATAAGGGTTCTGCGGGTCATAGGGGCTGGGTGTTTTTGGCTGTGGTTTTTGGGGCTTTGATTGGTTTTTGGGAATTACGGTGGTCCTTGTGGTAATTTTTGGTTGTACGGGATTTTTTGTTTTATTTTTTGAATTAGATTATTGCTGTTGTTTTTTTTTAAGGAGGGGTACGGGGCAGGTTGGGCGGTATATTTTTTTAGGTTTAATATTTTTTTTGGAGCTTTTTCCCGCTATCCGTTGCAATCTTTTGTGCCGAACTCCGGCACAAAAGGATTTCCACTGCTATCGGGGCTAGGGCTGCTGGAGCGCCCCGTTTTTGTTATGGAGAAAGTAAATCTATACAATTTATAAATTATTCACTCAATTATGGTTGCAAATTATAATTTGCAACCATTTTGGTAGTTTCCGGTTAATGGTCTGGGTGGCAAAAGTTTTAATTTCGGGTACACTTAGTATTAACTACAAACTTAATTATAAGCCATGAAACAGCCCTTATCTCATAACAGAGTCCAGCAGATTTTACTTCTATTTTTTATCTTCTTAAATTTTAATGTTTTTGCGCAGCAAGAACCTGAAAAACCCGGATCCAGCGCCCAGGAACTGGCAGATAAACTAGCCAATCCTGTTGCAAGTTTAATCAGTGTCCCGCTGCAGAATAATCTAACCTACGGAATTGGTACCTATAATGGTTCAAAATACCAAATCAATATCCAGCCGGTAATTCCTTTTAAATTAAGTGATAATTTAAACCTGATTACCCGTTATATCCTGCCGGTTGTAGACCAGCAGGATGTTACCGGTGAAAACAAACATGAGTTTGGCCTGAGTGATGCCACGGTAACCGCTTTTTTTGCTCCCAAAACCAAGGGCATTATTTTAGGATTTGGACCCGCTTTTTTGGTCCCGACTGCCACCGATACATTTTTGGGAACAGAAAAATTTGGTATTGGACCCAGTGTACTTGTGATGCATCAGGGAAAAGGTCTTTCCGTAGGTTTCCTGGCCAATCAGATATGGTCTGTGGCGGGAAATGAAAACCGCGCTGATTTTAATCAGTTTTACACCCAGCTATTTTTAACGCACAGTTATAAAAGCGGGGCAAGCTTGGGAATCACATCAGAGATTACCCAAAACTGGGAAGGCAAAACAACCCTTATCACCGTTAGCCCAAATGTAGGGGCGATCACAAAACTGGGCGGGCAGACTATGCAATTTGCCGTTATGCCTTTAATACCAGTTGTAGGCCATTCCAATATAAGACCAGATTGGGGACTCAGGGCTGTTATCTCTTTTATATTTCCCCAATAATCATATTTAACTAAAAAAATGTAAAATGAAAAAATCTCTTCTATTTATAGCAGCAGTCTTTCTATTTATTAGTTGCAAAAAAGAAACAAGCTCAGGTACTACACCAGTTACAGCTTCGGAAAATACTGCAACGCCATCTGATCAGGATATCATTGATGCATATACGTACCTGTATGGAAGATATCTGGTAATCCAGCAGGAAAACCATGATATTAATATAGAGAAGGTAGGGTATAATAAAATCAAATACAACCCGCTTGGCTCTGCGCAGTTTGTAAACCCCAATCTTGATGTTGCTTATTTGGAGGCGTGGATTGCCGTTGATAAGGAGCATGCTGTTATTTTGAATGTCCCTAAAATCCAGGGACGTTACTATACAGCGCAATTACTGGATGGCTGGGGAGAAGTAATAGCCAATATCAACGAACGCAATTTTCCCAAAACACCTTGGGGAAAATTTGCTTTGGTTTTAAAAGGTTCCAATCCGGCAATTCCTTCAGATGCGGTAAAGGTAGAGCTGCCATCAGAAAAAGCAAAAATGCTGGCCAGGGTAGAATTAAAAGGAACTTCGGCCACGGCCAAAAAACTTCAGGAGCAGTTTACTTTTACCGTTCCCGAGGGGATCAAAATTGCACCTCCGGTTACTATTCCTGATTTTACTCCAAAAGCGCCGATTGCCGGAGAAATTTTTGATAAGGTCCAGGAGGTTCTCAATTCTGCTCCTGATGCTATGCCAAAAGCTAAAGAATATCAGGCGAAAGCAATTGCAGTTGCCCAGTATGCAAAAACAGGTGACAAGGCAAAAGCACATATTAACCAAGTTGTTAAAACAAAAGCAATTCCGGCATTTTTGGCTGGCGCAAAAGGATTTGGCACCCAAAAAGGAGGATGGTCTGTTTCGTATGCCGCGGGTAATTTTGGTGATGATATTATGGCCAGGGATATTATCAATTATGGCGGGTTATGGGCCAACCGCGTGGAAGAAGCAATTTATTTTGTGGGGCTTACAGATTCGAAAAAAGAATTATTAAGCGGAGACAAGGTATATGAAATTAAATTTCCCAAAGAAGATATTCCCGATTTAATGGTCAATGCTTTTTGGTCTGTCACTTTGTACAGTGTACCGGATTACAGAGTGGTTGACAATAAGCTGAAGAGATATAATTTGAATAATGTGTCAGGATTAAAGAAAAATGCCGATGGATCTTTGAGTATCTGGCTGGGTTCTTCTCTGCCTAAAGGTGCCATCCAAAGCAATTGGCTGCCAACTCCGAAAGGAAAAGGCTTTGCACTGACCATGCGCATGTATGTTTCTAAAAAACCGGTGCTGGACGGGGAATGGTTTCCCGCTCCAATCGAAGAAATAAAATAAGACGACAGTATCCCTTAGTGAATGGAAACGATTTAAAAATGCAGATGAAAACGGATCAGATTTAACCTAATTAGATAAGCCATGAAATTTAATTTAACAGAAAAAACAAAAGAATGCCCCCTGAAGTTTATGGTTAGTATAATTTTACTATTCAATATTATAATTTTCCCGGAGCAGTCATTTGGCCAGAATAAATCGACGCAGCAAAAAACAAAACCGGGATTGGTATTGCCTGACCGCAGGCCCTCGGACTTTAAAGGGATTATCAAAGAGAATTATAAAGATTCAAAAGCAGATTTTCCCCTGACTCGTCAAGCGCCTGGGGCAGCACCAAATGTGATCCTTATACTTTTAGATGATGTAGGTTTTGGCGCCAGTTCCACTTTTGGAGGACCAATACCGACCCCTACGGCCGATAAGCTTGCCCAGGAAGGTTTGCGCTATACACAATGGCACACCACAGCTCTTTGTTCGCCAACGCGTGCTTCTCTCATTACCGGTAAAAACCATCATGAGGCAGGTTTTGGAGTGATCTCGGAAGTTGCCACCGGTTTCCCGGGTTATGATGCCATCATGCCGGACAACTCTGCTACGATCGGAACAATTTTGCGTGATAATGGATACAATACATCCTGGTTTGGTAAAAACCATAACACTCCTGACTATGAAACGAGTCAGGCAGGGCCTTTTACGCAATGGCCGACAAATATGGGATTTGAATATTTCTTTGGATTTAATGGAGGGGATTGTAATCAGTATTCGCCGCCGCTGGTAGAAAATACAAGGCCTGTGTTGCCTCCTGCGAACGATCCGGATTACAACTTAACGGCAGATATAACGGACCGCTCCATTGCGTGGGTCCGCAATCAGAAATCAACTGCCCCTAATAAGCCCTTTTTTGTATATTTTGCACCAGGGGCCACCCATGCACCGCATCATGCACCAAAAGAATGGATCGCCAAATTTAAGGGAAAGTTTGATTCGGGATGGAATAAGGTGAGTCAGGAAACTTTTGAAAGGATGAAGGCTAAAGGCATAATCCCGACAAGTGCAAAATATAATCCCATACCTTCTGAGGTAGGAGAATGGGATAAATTAAGTGCCGACCAAAAGAAAGTATATGCGCGCATGATGGAAGTGTATGCAGCTTATCTTTCCTATGTTGATTTTGAAGTGGGCAGGTTGCTCGATGCAGTCAATGAACTTGGGGCAGGCGACAATACACTTGTCATATATGCTATTGGTGATAACGGGGCCAGTGCCGAGGGAGGACTTACGGGAACCTTGAATGAAGTGGCTGCCGATTTTAACAGCTATCGTCCGGATGTTGTACAGGATGCTTTGAAACGTTTAGATGACATTGGAGGTCCTACAACATACAACCATTATCCGGTAGGATGGGCAATGGCTATGAATTCACCTTTTAAATTTGCCAAACGAACCGCGTCCCATTTTGGAGGAACGCGCAATGCCTTAATTATTTCCTGGCCGAAGGTTATTAAGGATAAAGGCGCAATACGCACCCAGTTTAGTCACTGCAATGATATTGTTCCTACCATCCTGGAGGCAGCTGGCCTGCCGCAGCCCACAGTGGTCAACGGTGTCAAACAGACCCCGATGTCAGGGGTGAGCATGATGTATACCTTTGATGCCGCAAATGCAGCGGCTGCCACACATCATAAAAGACAATATTTTGAAATGGGAGGGGCCCGCGCAATTTACGATAACGGATGGATAGCCGCTACAATCCACGGCCTAAAGCCATGGGCAGATGGAGCGCCTGATATCGCTTTTAGCAATGATACATGGGAGCTTTATGATATCAATAATGATTTTACCCAGCATGATGATATCTCCAAATCCAATCCGGGGAAACTGGCGGAATTAAAGAAAATTTTTATGGAAGAAGCCAAAAAGTATGATGTGCTCCCCCTTGATGATCGCGCAGCAGAACGATTTAATGCAAAACTGGCAGGCAGGCCCTCCGGGCCAATAGAAGGCCTTAGCCATTTTACTTATTATGAAGGAATGTACCGTTTACCGGAAGGAAGTGCCCCGGATGTAAAAAATAAATCTTTTACCCTGACAGCCGATATTGAAGTTTCCCAAAATAAAAGCCAGGGGGTTATCATTACCCAAGGCGGCCTGTTTGCCGGTTGGGCCTTAATTGTAGACAAAGGCAGGCCACAGTTTATCTACAATTGGCTGCAGGAGCAAATAACACCTATTGCAGCGAAAGAGGCTTTGCCCGCAGGCAAGCATACGATAACTTTTGATTTCACCTATGATGGCGGAGGGGTTGGCAAAGGAGGTAACGGGGTATTAAGTGTAGATGGTAAGACTGTGGCATCCGGACATATAGAGAAGACAGTTCCATTCCGGTTTTCATTAGATGAAACAATGGACGTTGGACTTGATACCGGGACTCCTGTATCGCCCAGTTATAAAGTTCCAAATAAGTTTACCGATAAAATTGTGAAGGTGATGATCGATTTTAAATAGAATTTTCTCTTGGAGATAGCATATTCAGACCTAAAGGGAAAGCTCCATTTAGAGATATTACTTTAGATTTTAATGTGTTTTTCCAGATAGTAATAAAAAAAATATGGGATTTGAAAAATTGACACCAAAAGAAAAGCGACAGGGCATGGCCAAAATAGAAAATATTTTGGCCTCTCGGAAACTCTTTCTTAAAAAAGATTTTTGTATGCCGGATCTCGCAAAAGAAACAGGAATCCAGCTTTATGTAATTTCTTATTTAATCAATTCTGAAAGGAATCTTAATTTTAAAGATTATATAAACCTGAAGAGAATCAATTATTTCAAGGGAAAAATCAATGATGCGAACTGGAAAGATTTCTCAGTGGAGCAAATGGCCTTTGCTTGCGGCTTTAGAAGCAGGACGACCTGCTACAGGGCCTTTAAAAAGCATTTCGGTGTATCCTCATCGGAATATTTAACAGCTAACAGGGCAATAAACAGATAACTATAAGGGAAATGACCTATAAGTAAATAAGTAAAGCGGGCAATTGGTACAGGGAATTTTTGGAGAAAATGCAAAACCATAAAAAATAGTATTGTCCCCGGATCAGGTTGCCCTTTTGGGTATTCCTATCCGTTTGGGACCCCTTTAAAGGGTCATTCTCTATAACGCCTTTTTGATGTCCTTCACCGTTATGTCTTTGGGGCCGCTTTGGGGTTCCTTTTAAGGGTGCTGCGGGTCATAGGGGCTAGGTGTTTTTGGTTTCGTGTTTTGGGCCTTTGATCGGGTTTTGGGAATTACGGTGGTGCTTGTGGTAATTTTTGTTGTATGGGATTTTTTATTTTATTTGATGATCATTGAGTTTTGGCTTAATCTTATTTTTTTGGAGCTTTTTCCCGCTATTCGTTGCAATCTTTTGCGCCGAGCGCCGGCACAAAAGGATTTCCACTGCTATCGGGGCTAGGGCTGCTGAGGAGCCCGGCTCTTTAGACTAATAAAAATAAGTGAGATTATAAAAAAATGGCGCCAATTGTCTTCAATTGGCGCCATTTAGCTTGTTTATGACCGGGAACAGGACAAATTTCAATAAATTTTATGGAAGATTTGAAGAGGGTTGGCTTACTGGAAGTAGAGTTTGTCTTTGTATGGCGATAACAATTTGGTTAGATGTCCTGTTGGGGACTGTCGTTTTATTGTATCAATTTGTTTTTCTAATGCTTAAGTCAAGTACACTACCTTGTAATAAACGAGGTTTAAAAAAATACGGCAAAATTTTAATAATAAAAATCGAAGTGTAATTTTTTAACAAGAACAGATATATTTGGAAATAAAGCCAATAGTTTAGATCGCAACAGTACTTTATTTCAATTATATTCTATTAAGCAATAGCGATTTCTAGATACTTTCGGAATTCTGCTTAAGGGGAAGGGTAACTATAAATTCGGCACCATTTTCTTTTTTTCCTTTAGCCATTATAGTTCCATTGTGCCTGTTAATTATTTTTTGGCACAATGCCAGAAATATTCCAATTTTCGAAGATATGAAACCACTTTGTCAACAGTAGATTTCGATGTTTTAGTGGATTAAAAAAACCAATAATGTAGACAATTGAGATAATAATTCATATGATTGCTAAATTTTTGGAGCAAAAAGTATCAAGTACATCAAATGTCTGATATGGTATGTGCTAATTTTTAAGTATTAATTTCTTTTTCTCAGTTTTCTTTTTTGTTAGTTTTTTCTTTTGAAAAAAATCGCTTAAAGCTTTTTCTTCAGCTAATGTTAGAGAACTTAGTCCACCAATACTGTCTATATCTAAATCTAATTTTTTAGTTTTCATAATTATTTATTTTGAAAATATTTATTGATTAATTTCAAAGCTGATTTTGTTTCAATTATCATAATTCTACCACCGAAATGGAATGCTCCAAGTGTTTTTTCATAATGATCAACTAATTGCGATTTTGAAAGAAAAGAAACATTTCCATCGTGACCGCGCTGAAAAGATAATTTACAAGCATAAGCAACTAGATTACCAGCTACACCAGCATAAACCTTTGTTTGTCCTTTATTGAATGGAGCACTTTCAACAAGATGCATATAGACATGATCTGACTTAACTTCTAAGCTTATAAGACCTTGAATTATTTTTGAATTTCCAAAAATTGTAAGTTTATAAACATCTCTAATTGGGTTTTTAAATTCTTCATTCCAATTAAAAAGCCAGCCATTTTTCTTTGTTAAAGACTTTAAATCAGAATTTTGGAGAATAGAAATTTCAGTCTGAAAACTATCTCCGGTAATCACGTTTTCTATCGAGTTTGTTAATTTGTCAATTATAAAATCGAGTCCTGATTCTGCTTCTTTATCCATAGTGCTAATTTAATGAATATAATCTAATTTTGAAAACATTTGAATATGGAAAATAAATTCTGCAGACTCTGTCGACAGAATTGTTGGACTGTACAAAAGTTTCGAACCTAAACTTGTAAGATGTTGATTTTTATGATGTTGTACTTTTTTTAAAATGCATTGTGCCACGATTCTGCCACAAAACTTAGAATGGTCAAATAACTTTAAAAACTATCTTAATTTTTTTTAGCAAAAAAGGTATCCACTCCAAAAAAAATTGCGGTCTTCAAAGACCGCAACTTTAAATAGTATTTTTTACAAATCTTTAAAGGGTCTCAGCTGTAATAGCTCTATCGAGCCACGCTCTCCAAAAAATTACAATAACAGCCAGTGCACCAAAACCCAGACCAATCCATGGCGTAATTGATATTCCGTAATGATTAATAAACCATCCACCAATAGCAGTACCTAGTGAAACACCAAGATTTCCAAACGAAGTCTGAAGACTGTTTGCGAATTCTTTTGCATCGGATGCGGCCGATACCATATGGCCGACGCCAATTAGGAAGCATGGTCCATACATAATTCCCCAAAATCCCACCACAATTGATATGCTGAGCAGTGAACTGCCGGTATATTGAAATGCAAATGGAAGCAGAAATGTACCTGCAAGGAAAAATAGGGTAGTCCAGAACATATATCTTCCCAGTAAACGACCTGCCAGAAAGTTAGATATCACACCCATTATTCCAAACAAAAACAGCATATAGCTGATCTGTTGTGCACTTAAACCTTTTTCCTTCGAAAGATAATCGGCAAAATAACTATAGGAACAAAACCAGGCAGTTATAAGAAGCAGGTTTAAAGAAGTCCCGGCAATAAACCTGGGTCTTTTGAGTATGCTCAATTGGTTTTTAAAAGACTTCACCTCCTTATTGGGCATAGACGGCAGAAACTTATAAATGATGATCAGTGTTATCAAAATGAGCAGACCCTGAATAACATAACTCAACTGCCAGGTGTAAATACTTGCGATAAATGTGGTGAATGGGATAAGTGTTACCTGTGCAAGGGCTATGCCTCCAATTATGATACTGGTTAAGCGCATCTGCATTTGAGTCGATGTGTCTTTTGTTGCGGCAGCAATTACCATTGAAAAGAATGCTGGATGCAAAATCGTGGGCAGTATTCGAAGTATCATTAGAAGCCAGAAAGGAGGGCTGAAAATTGAAAAGAAATTAGAAATTAGGAAAAGCCCCAAGGCATACATCATAATTTTCTTTTTGTCAAATTTTGATACGTATAAAACCATGAAAGGCCCTGTAAGGGCAATAGTTAAAGCAAATATGCTCAAGAGGTACCCTGCGGTTCCAATATTTATTTTGTAGTAATCAGCTATCTGCGGCAAGATGCCAATTACGCCAAATTCTGTGCTTATAATTCCGATAACGCCCAGACATCCGATGTACGCTATTCTTTTATTTAAATTTGAGTTCATATTAAACTGTTCGGTTTAAAAAAGGTTAAAAAAAATTATTACTTATTAATTCTGTTCGAAAGTTCCTAGTTCATTTTAATCGTAGTGATTAAAGTTTTTAAAATGCCGTAGCTACACCTTCGATTTTTATATAATGTACAGTTTATCTTATAAGAGTAGCGAAATCTGTACTTATTATTTCGATAACGTCCATGCATCCCAAGTATGCAATTCTTTTGTTTAAATTTATTTCATATCAAACTGATCGGTTTAAAAAAGATTAAAAAAATATTTTATTATAATTAATTTCGTACCAAGGTCACCTATTTAGACTTTAACCATTACGATTAAAGTCTCTATCATATCGTAGATATATTTTCGATTTTTATTTAATGCATAATTCTTGAACATTGCACTAGACGAACTGGCAAAGAAATCAGCAGTCAATTTTGTGTCTAAATCAACTTTAATGCTTCCTTGGCTCTGCCCCAGCTTTAATGTTTCAAAATAGATGTGTTCTATCTTTTTCTCATTTGCTGCAAGCAGACGTCTGACTTCCTGATCAGTTAATGCCAGTTCAAAAGCAATTTTAACAGCCAGACATATTCTGTCTTCCTGTATGCTTTGAGCTACTGCCAGCTTTAATAATGCTCTTAAAGTTTCAACTGCATCAGTCTGGCCAGGTTTTAAAATACCTTCATATTCTGATACTTTAGATTTCATATACTTGGTCAGGCATTTAATAAGCAGTGCTTTTTTATCTCCATAAGTTGGATAAATACTGCTTCGATTAATTCCTAAGTGCGTCTCCAAGTCAGTGATGGAAGTCACATGATATCCCTGCGTCCAGAAAAGTTCTAGCGCAATATCCAATTTCTGTTCATAATCAAATTCCTTTGTTCTTGCCATAATGATGCAAATATAATAATAAACTGGTCAGTTTATTATGAATTACAGATTATTTTTTAATTCTTGTTTTCTTGGAGTTAGTAATGAATTAGATCAATTTTGAAGTTCGGTGGAAAATCAAAAAAAGGTAGTAATGTTTCGAACTTATGGCTTTAAATAGCTTTATTACAGTATTTTAATTGATTATTAATTCTAATTGCACCGATTCTGCACCCAAAGAGCCACAAAGCTTAGTTACTTTAAAATAGGCAAAGTTAGTCTTAGTTTTTTGCGAACGAAAGGTGTCAAGTCCAAGAAAAGTCCTGCCATTTTAATGAACAACAACACTTTTAAAATAATGCACTAATATCGGCAACAGAGGCAAAAAAGGATACGTCTAGCGGTCAATTGAAGACCATTACGGTTTTCCGTAAAGTGATGAAAGTGTAATTTGATACATTAGCAGCTGTATGCCAAAGAAAATATTACACTTTGCCCTGACTGGAAAAACAGGTAAATCTACCTGCTGTCACTCATAGATTTTAGACGACGTTTGTATATTTTAATCGCTGCGCTGCCTGCGTGGATAGGTACAGCGGCTACAAATTTTCACAAAAAGATTTAGCATTCAAAAATTATAACAAACAAAGCCGAATTAAATATGGACAATAGAGTATATTACGGAGAGTATTCTTTGAAGCATTGGATTGATTTAATACTCAGGAAAAATATAATACTGCCCGAATACCAGCGTTTTTTTGTCTGGGATGAAAAAAAGGTTGAAACTTTAATAAAAACTTTTAAATACAAACAATTTGTGCCTCCTGTAACTATAGGCGCCTTTAAATTTGATCAGACCAATCAAAATCTGATTCTTGACGGGCAGCAGAGATTAACCAGCATACTGCTGGCTTACCTGGGATTGTTTCCAGATCAGGTGGTATATAAAAAAACGATAGAAATGTTTGCCTCTGAAAACGATGATGAAGAGGAGGAAGATGAACGTCTTGATGATGTGGTGGAGTGGACCTTTACCAAACTAACCGCAAAGGGTAAAACCAAGGAGGGTATTATCTCGGGTATCAAGGAAGGCAATTACAAAAAAATAAATCTCGATGTTACAGCTGAGTTCTTTCAAAATACATTTTTAGGATTTTCTTATCTGGTTCCGGTAATTTCAGATGAGAAGCAGCAACAAAACTATTATTCTTCTGTTTTCAGAAATATAAATATTCAGGGAGCACCTCTCCTGGCCCAGGAAAGTAGGGCATCGCTGTATTTTTTGGACAAAGACCTCGTGCAGTTTTTTGCACCTGATTTTTTGAAGAAATATGTTGTAAAGGGTGTCAGTGGGGAAGCAAAACTAGACTTTGTTAGACTACTGTCATTATTGTCTCAATACAAAAATGACAATGATTCAAAATATATTGCAAGGGGCTATAAGCCAAATATGGAAAAATATTACGAGGAATACATATATGCTGTGGTATCTGACATCAATAGCACAAGGTACGGCCAATTTTCCAAGTTTTTTCCTGGACGCAAGTACGAGGTGCAAATTGAAAATCTGAAACAGACCTTATCAGATTTGGAGATAAAAACGGAATTCCCTTCAATTATTGATCTGGATATGTACTTTTTTGGCCTGGTCTATTTCACCGTATTTCGAAATCGAAAGATTAACACTGCAAAAAAAGAAGCTTTAAAAGCTGCTATTGAGTTAGAAATAAAGGGCATGAAAAATAATCCGTCACACACCAGGGCCCCAAATAATCTTGGACATTTAAGGTATCGAATATATACTTCAATTTCATTTTTCAGAGCCTATGCAGCCTAACATCCATACTTCGTTTATCATGTCGCCCATTACCGAAATTCTGACTGATGTCGTATCGGCGAGTGTAGGAATCGGTTCGGGCATCGAAACTTTTCCAATGTGCGATTACGTAATGCAGTCCGTTTTTATAAAAATGACTGGATTTCAGGAACAGAAACTCAAATGCATATGCTGGGAACTGGCGTCTGTTGATTTCGAGTACAGATACGATTATAAAACCAATCCTGTTGGGGATCGCTCCTCTTATAATGATAAGCAGACCCTCTATAAGGATCTAATTGGACAGCTTCAAAAAAGGTCGAAGAGTTTTAAGACGGCCAGCGATCTGGATAAAAAAGAAATTCTAAGCAGAACAACCACTGCGGTCAAAGAAATTTTTGCAGAAAGTAATCTTTCCATTTGGTCCCAGAAAAGTTTTAATGAATACGGCATTATATGGAACGAAATTAAAACCAAACATTTTGCAAACGATAATAATAACCTTTTCACGGCACTAAAGGATGGTGAACTTTCACTGCAGGTGATATACAGGGATTACCTGTATAGGTTTAGAAATAGAATTGCCCATAATACGCAGTCCTATCAGCAGAATCTTCCAACATTAAATACACTTGTCAGCCAAAACTATATATATGAAAATTATTTTATATGGTTTTCAACTCTTGTGTTAATAGATGAAATATTTAGAGAACTGTACAGACTGTATTTACAAACGTTTATCGATCAATAAGATAGCTGTATATGCGGTTGTTCAAAGACAAAAATACGGAAAAGAAATTAAAAAAATCAGCTAAAGCAAGGAAGCAGGATCAGTGTGATGGGTAAAGGGCGGCAATTAGGTCTTATGGCAGTTCAGTGCAGACCGGCTCTCTTCAGAATCACCGTTCTAATTTTCCTATAAGTCTTATCTATTTTACAAAAGCTGCATTGTGTGTGTTTTTATAATCAATTTCGCTTTAAAAGTATTTTAGATTATGATTTTTTGGATTTAGAAGCAAACCGATACAGGCGCTGAGAATTATTAAATAACTGACATAGTTCAAACTGTAAAATGTCATATATTAGCTTTCATTAAATGATTATAATCTTTTGAAAAATAAAATAACATATTTAGATAATAACGCGACAACTCCCGTTGATGGTAGAGTTGTGGATATAGTAAATGTTTACTTTAATGAACTTTTTGGCAATGCGTCTAGTTTGTATTCCTTTGGAAATAAATCTAAAATAGCAGTAGAAAATGCGAAGGCTAGTATTGCTGAATTGCTGGACATTGAAGCAGATAGCATTTACTTTACTTCTGGAGCAACCGAAAGCGTCAATTTAGCATTAAAGGGACTGGCTCTAAACCCTAACAATTCCAAGAAACACATTATTACTTGCAGCACTGAACATAAAGCGGTAATAGAAACTTGCGATTATCTGCAGACACTGGGATTTGAAATCGAATATCTTGCGGTTGATAATAAGGGGGCAATAGATATAGAACATCTTAGATCTTCGATCAAAGAGGATACTCTTTTGGTATGCCTGATGTGGGTAAATAATGAAACAGGAGTAATCCATCCAATAAATGAAGTTGGCAAAATAACAAAAGATGCGGGTATTTATTTTGTTTGTGACGGCTCTCAGGGAATAGGGAAACTGCCTATTAGCCTCACAGACTGCAGTATTGACATCTTGTGCTTCTCCGGTCATAAATTGTATGCCACTAAAGGGGTTGGAGGAATTTACATTGACCCGAAAATAACGCGACAAAATAAAATACAGCCATTAATCCATGGAGGAGGACAGGAGAGCAACCTCAGAAGCGGTACATATAATGTCCCCTTAATTGCAGGACTGGGAAAAGCAATCGAGATTGCGCAGGTAGAAATGCAGGAGAATAAAGCCCATATAGAAAAACTTAGGGACTTATTGGAATCTGAATTATCACAGATTGCAGGAGCTATTGTTAATGGACAGCGCTCACCAAGAATTTACAATACTGTAAACTTCTGCATACCAGGATTTGATACTGAAATCTTTATTGGCATCAATAATGATTTGGCGGTAAGCAACGGTTCGGCCTGCAACTCAGCATTAATCCAGCCCTCACATGTTTTATTAGCAATGGGCTTAAGCAACAACAACGCCATGAACAGCCTCCGTATATCTATTGGTAAATTCAACACACAGGAAGATATCCAATTACTTATCCAACGAATCAAAAACTTTATAAATGTCTAACTGCGCTATCTGTAATTTATACTCTGAGATTATTATTACAAATACTTACAACCAATAATTATATAATGGAACTACTATATGTGTGGATTGAAAAATTTAGAAACATAAACAACAAAGGCTTCAACTTTTCTAATCAATATGATCTCTATTATGATAGTGCTTCAAATCAAATTACGATTAATTTGATTGATGGCAGTAGCGCCTTGACAAATCAAAATGGAATCTTGAATTTTAATACTGATAACAGTAATTATTTAGAGGATTTTTTCAAATTTGATAGTTCGGAAACCACAACTGATATTTCTCAAATCTCAGCAATTATTGGTAAAAATTCATCAGGAAAGAGCAATGTAATAGATTTTATACTTACAGCAATCAGCAGAGGGAGCAGGGATAGATTAAGCTCAAACTATGTTTTGATTTTTAAAAAAAATGACCAGCCTTATTTTTGGGGCAAAACAGAAAACAATAATTTAACAGGCTCAACTGTTAATAGTATGCAAGCTGAATTGGAGAAAATTGATCCAGTTCGTGAATGGGAAAGTATGTTTTATTCAAATGTTGCCGATAATAAAGAATACGTATTCGAAAATAGTACTGTCAATAATTGTTCATTCGAAGCAATGAACAAGCTGCAGTCAAATAAGATTAGATTCGTAGATTCAGATATTTTCGATGATACCTGGAAAAAATTAAATCCCGGTAATAATCCTGAAAGAAAGGTCAGGTTCATATTCAATCCTGTTGCTTTTACCGAACTGGAAAAGTCTCATGCGGAAGAGGACAAGATTTCTGGGATTTTAAAGCGTTACAGAAAGGCTATTTACCAGGAATCGACATCCAATTACAATCGATTTAAGTATGGATTGGCAATCAATCTGTTTAGTTTTTTGGTATCTAAATCTGTAGGTATGGACCAGTTTTTGGAGCTTGTGCAATTAGTCGGGCAAGAAGGAATGGCTGAGGCTATTGCAACTTTGAATCCCAAAATTTTAAACTATCTCAATCAAATCGATACTTCCCAAATAGAAGACCTAAGCGAATTGGATTATCGTTTTTACAATAATCTACTTCAAGAATTGGAGGTATCCAATTATAATTTTGGAGAGGTAGAGCGCAACAGCAATTCCATTCTGGTAGATTTCAATGAGGATTTCAAAACTCTTATAGGAGAGAAGCAAAATGTTTTCAACAACCCTTCACTAATATCACACGACTGGTCAAAACTAAGTTCTGGAATGAGGGCTTATTTGAATTTGTATTCACAATTGTACTCCGTTGGCGAAAAAATAAGAGGAAATTCCAAAAGTGTATTGATTTGTATAGATGAAGGCGACCTTTACCTACATCCTGAATGGCAAAAGAATTTTCTAAATGATCTTATTTGGTTCATTCCCAATGTATTTGAATCATCAAAAGTTCAAATTATTCTCACTTCACATTCACCATTTCTTATCTCTGATCTGCCAAAAGAAAACGTGATCCTTTTGGACGAAAATTGTCATCCGACTAGGCAGCTAAATGAAGAGTCATCGTTTGGGGCAAATATTCATCAATTATTTACTAGGCAGTTCTTCTTAACAAGCGGATCCATTGGGGAATTTGCAAAAAGAAAAATCACAAGTCTTTTAAATGATATAAAAGAGATGACCGATGACAATGTTGAACAATTCCAAAAAAGGGTCGATATGATTGGGGAACCTGTTTTGCGCTTCCGCTTGGAAGACGAACTAAAAAAGAGGCTGAAGGAGTTATCTAAAGAGACTCAAATCAAATGGCATGAATTAGAAATTTCTAAACTTAGTGCCTCATGATTTTTATAGGAAACATAGCAGATTCACTACTTGAGTCTCATTGGAAGTATTTTAAAGCATCTGATGGCTATTCTGAATTAGAGGCCTTAGCAGACGATGTAACTATGGACTTTAAAGAACGCCGGTATTTTGCCAGGCTGAAAAACGATGAGAATCTATTAAAATCTATTATTACCGGCAGACCCGATCAATTGAAAGGTGAAATCGAATATTATCAGGCAAATGTTGTAACCAGCGTAGATCTGCTATCGCAGTACCAGATGTTTTTATCGTTCGGCACTTATGATCAGATTTATGAGCAGATCAATAAAAAAGCAGGGGAAATTTTCGGAAAAGACACGGTGGCCGCAAGAAGAAGGGACTACTGTGATAAGTTTACAGCTTTGAAGGATGGATTACTAGCCCCAGATTTGTTTACAGCCCCGGATCCGGAAGCAAAAATAGCGATTGGCCTTGTGAAAGAATACCATTCAAAACTCAAAACACAGTTTAATGAAGATGTAAAAAAATTCTATTCAAGAATCTATTCTGTCTTTAATTATGATGCTTTAATTGAATCGAAAGAGCCTTGGGGGGCTTACAAGCTTACAAATGCATTAGGTGTAACCGTTTGTCCGTACTGCAATAGGAACTACATCCACACCAGCTACAACGAACACGGAAAAACGAGGCCGGAATTAGATCATTTTTTTCCAAAATCAAAATATCCTTTTCTCTCGATATCTATATATAACCTAATCCCGAGCTGCCATATCTGTAATTCCAATCTAAAAGGGGCAAAGGATTTTTTTACTCATCCGCACCTGCATCCTTTCATAGAGACTAAAAATGGCGATTTTCAATTCGAAGTCAAATATCAGGACGAGGTTATCGATGAAATAGTACCCGATTTGGAAAGCTTTGATATAGTATTGACTTCTTTGACTGAGGACAATGAAATGAAAGCAAGCATAGAAAATTCCTGTAAAACATTTTTAATAAACGAGTTGTATAATCTTCATAAAGATGTAGCCCAAGAACTGCTATTTAAGTCAGTCTATTACAATGAAACCAAAATTGAAGAGTTAAAAAATATACTAGGAGACCATTCAGGAATAGATGATAATTTTCTTAAAAGGGTAATTATTGGAACATATGCGGACAGCAGCAGTATAGGAAAAAGATCTCTTTCAAAATATTCCTTTGACATCATATCAAAAACTGACTTGAAGAGAACTTTAGATTTATAATAATGATTTTTTTAAATATTTATTTGCTGTGCCAGATTTACGCATCTATCTAAAATACAGCTTATAAATTAGTATATTTAATTTTTTATAATAACCAATTTAACTGCTTATGTTGAAAGCTTTATTTGAATCCATATACAATTGTAAAACCGAACTGGATATTGACAATCTAATTTCAGCAAATTCATATCTGTCGAACTCAGACAACTGGTTTCCAATTGGGCAGAATGAATCTAATTTCAGCATAATTGAAAACCAACAATCTAATCCAATTGCGGCATTAGTGGAAAAAGTAACCAATTCTATTGATGCGATTCTAATGAAAAAATGCATTGAAGCAGGATTGGATCCTAAATCAAAAAATGCTCCCAAATCTATGGATGAGGCAGTTGGTTTATTTTTTACCAACCATAAAAATTGGGATCTAACCACAACAAGAAGGAAACAGGCGGAAGACATCCAAATTATAGCCGACGGCCCGACAAAGCAAAGTTCAGTAATCATCTATGACAATGGCGAAGGACAACATCCTGAAAATTTTGAAAGCACTTTTCTTTCCCTGATGCGAGGGAACAAAAATGAAATCCATTTTGTTCAAGGAAAGTACAATATGGGAGGAAGCGGAGCAATCGTCTTTTGCGGAAAAGGATACCAGCTGATTGGGTCCAAAAGATTTGACGGTTCAGGAAAATTCGGTTTTACATTAGTCAGGGAACATCCGCTCTCGAAAGATGAATTGGAGGTAAAGAAAAACACTTGGTACGAATACTTAAAAATTGATGCCCAAATTCCTTCTTTCGATATTTCAGAATTTGACCTAAAGCTTCTTAACAGAAATTTTACAACCGGTTCTGTCATCAAGATGTATTCTTATCAAATGAAAGGAGTTTCCGGGTTTGCTCAGGATTTGAATCAGAACCTGAATGAATTTTTATTTAAACCGGTTTTGCCGGTCTTTACAATAGATACAAAAGAGCGTTATCCGAACAATAGAGTTTTGGAAACAACGGTATATGGACTGCAGAGACGTTTGGAGGAAGAAAAAGATTATGTTGAAGATTGGTTTTCTGAAGAATACGAAGACATTCTTTTCGGCAAGATGAAAGTTACCTGTTATGTTTTCAAGGCAAAACAAGAAGGCAAAACCGTCAAGGAAACAAAAGCAGACATCCAACGTAGGTTTTTTAAAAACAACATGTCAACTTTGTTTTCAATGAACGGCCAGGTACATGGCCACTACACTTCAGAATTTATTACCAGAAGCTTAAAATTTAATCTACTGAAAGATTACCTGCTCATCAATGTGGACTGCACAAAGATGAAATATGAGTTTAGAAAAGACCTTTTTATGGCTTCGCGCGATCGTTTAAAAAATGGAGCAAAGGCAGAGGAATTAAGAGATTATCTGCGAAAGAAATTAACCAAATCCAAACTTGAAGAAATCAACAAACGCAGAAAAGATTCTATCGGATTAGAAAGCGAGGACACTTCTGAACTTATAAAAAGCTTTGCTAAAAACCTTTCAAAAGACAGTGAACTTTTCAAGCTGCTGCAGAACACTCTGAAACTTGAGGAAAAGGCAAAAGAAAAACCTGAAAAAAAACAATCAACAGGAAGACCAGTGAGGGAGCAGACGCCTTTTAAGCCTGAACGTTTTCCAAGTTTTTTTAAATTACAGCATAAAGCCAACAGTCCCATTGCTGTACCAATCGGGGGCGAAAAGACTCTGCGCTTTGAAACCGATGTTGAAGACCACTATTTTGACCGGACAGATAATCCAGGGGACTTGCAAGTCAGTGTTTTAAAAGTAAAACGGACAGATAGCAAAGGCGGCAATCAGCAGGGAAATGCAAAAGAACCGGGGGAATTAATAAATATTATAAAGTCAAGTCCTGACAAAGGGACAATCAAAATCACTTTCAACCCTGATACGGAATTACGGCAAGGCGATGAGATAGAAATAGAAGCTTCCTTGAAAGGTGCGGGAGATACCTTCTTCCAGGAGATTGTTTTTCTGAAAATTGTTGACCCGGAACAAAAGAAAGAAATAGCACCTAAGGAAGAAGAGAGTTTTGATAATATAGGATTACCGGAACTGGTAAAAGTTTCAAAAGAGCAATGGGAGGAAATTGAAATAAACGGGGGCATTTCCATGAACTATGATACTGTACTGGCGCCGGTAGCTTCTGGAGATATATTAGAGAAAATTTATATAAACATCGACAGCAACGTTTTTCTTAATTATCGCAAAAAACTAAAGAATGAGGATCAGATAATCGTAGCTCAAAAAAGGTATATTGCTGCGGTTTATTTTCATTCATTGTTCTTATACATGATTACCAAAAAGAAAAACTACAGGCTTTCTTCTTCTGATAATACTGAGGAAGAAATAACAATCGACACCTATATCAGCGATGTATTCGATAGCTATTACTCTGATTTTCTGTTGAATTTTGGAATGGAACAGCTGATGGGAAGTTTGGAGGATTGATTTTTAAGGATAATAAAATTTAAACAGTAACACTTTATTTGAATATTGATATGCAATTCCAATATGAGACCATCGGAGATGAAAATGTATTCCAGGATTTTTGCAAGGACCTATTGAATTGCGTTTATCAAACCCAGTCATTCGAACTCTACAAAACAAAAGGTGCGGCCCAATTTGGAATCGATATTTTATCGACAGCACATAAAGTAGTAGTACAATGTAAAAAAAAGAAGCTGTTGCGGTCCGACAAAGAGCTAGAAAAAGAACTTATTAATGATTTAGATGAAAGCATCAAACTATTTTTAGGTTCAGCACTTACTTGCCGTCGGTTTATCTTAATAAGCACTACTAAAAAATATGGCAGTGTTCAGGATCGCGCTATATTTCTTTCTCAATTAAATGGCTTTGAGATTGTTTTTTGGAGCTGGGAAGACATTGAAAGATATATTTCACAGTATGTAGAATTAAGGAGAAGGTATTATCCTCATTTATTCCAGAATGAATCTGCGATACCACAGGTAATCACATATATACCTAATGTCCATGAGCAGGAAATAGTTGGTCGGGCCATCGACTTGTCAAACCTTGAAGCTTTAATTGAATCTTCCAAAAGAGCTGTATTGGTTAATGGTATGGGCGGAGTAGGAAAAACTACGCTTGCCAAACTTTTTGTAGCCAAGAATTATCGCAATTATTCACACGTGATCTGGCTGGATGTAAAAACTGATTTTTCAAAAGCGAAAATTGGAGAAAGAAGATCTCCATTAGTGGAAGCTTTTGCAAATAACGTAACGTTGATCAATAATCTGAAACTTCCGATTAACGAGATATCTCCGGAAGACCGATTATTGATGATTCTTAATAAATTACAAAATATTTCAGGTTCTAATTTGTTGGTTGTCGACAATACTTCGGCCGAAATAATTGAATTCGATAGTAAATTTCCATTTAATAATTGGAAAATACTCTTAACTTCTCGTGAAGAAATTGAAGGTTACTCACTGCTCAATCTCGAAGTCTTAAATGATGAAGATGCAATTTGCATTTTTTATCAATACTATAAAATTGAAAAAAGCGATTTAGTAATCAGTCTCTTGAATTATATTGGAAACCATACTTTAACAATTGAATTACTAGCGAAGACTGCTCAAAAAAGAAAACTAAGCATTCAAGGACTAGTTGAATTATTAAAGCAAAATGGATTGAATATTCCTAAAACGGCAAAGATTGTTGTAGGACATGATCCACAAGCAACAACACTTTTTGAATACTTGCTCAAAATATTCTCAATTTCGGATCTAACTGAAGAACAAGTCGAATATTTACTATACTTTTCTATTTTAAATTCAGCTCCAATTTCTTATGACGACTTAAAATTGCTTTTCGAAATTCCGGAAGATGACAACAAATTTTTCGATAATATATCAGAACTGGCTTTAAAAGGATGGTTGAAAGAATTAGATGGCAACTATCAAGTGCATCAAATAATACAAGAAGTATTAAGAGATAAATTAAAACCCGATGAGGACAACTGCATATTGCTAATCAATACCCTTACAAAAGTCCTAACGATCTCATGGGAAATAAATCCTTTTGATATTGAGAGATTCGTTCAATACGCCCAAAGTGCTGCCAGCTATATTAAAGAGTCCAAAGAAGGAAAAGAAATTGCTGGACTTTACAGTATTTTAGGTTTAAGAGAAGAGGATCTATTTAACCTTGAAAAAGCGCTTTTATTCAATCACAATGCTGTATCAATATATGAGAAAGATATACCAAATAACGCACTTGAACTTTCATCACGATACAATAATCTGCAATCAATATACAAAACGCTGGGTCAAATGGAAGAGGCATTTGAATTTCAGTTTAAAGCAATAGAACTTCAGGAGGAGTATCAACATCCTCTTCATCCGGATATGGGCACTTCCTACAATAATCTATCGCTGCTATATGAAATTGAAGGGGACTTGCGATCTGCATTAGATTATCAAAAAAGAGCATTATTTATTGCAGAATTCAACCTTGATGAAAACCATCCGCATCTAGCAGCAGCATATAACAATTATTCCATATTGCTTTATAAAATTGGATTAATAGAAGAAGCGATGGAATATCAGCAGAAATCCTTTGCTATACGTAAAGAAGTTTTAGCAGAAAATCATCCTGCCCTTGCCGAAGCGCATGGAAACATTGCGGCTATGTATGAAACTATAGATAAGCTTAGCGAAGCAGAGTACCATACTTTGAAATCAATAGAAATTAGGAAAAAGATTTATCAAGACAATCACTACACACTTGGTGCGTCCTACAACAATTTAGCATCTATCTATTTAAAAAGAAAAGATTTTCAAAAAGCCTATGAGTTTCAAAAACTAGCCATTGCTATAGAAATGGAAGTTCTGGGAGAAAGTCACCATACGCTAAGCACTACCTTTAGCACTATGGCTGTAATTCAGCTGGAGCTAGGCAATCTGCAAGAAGCAAAACAAAATGTTGAACGTGCCATAGCGATCGCAAAAAAAAATTTCGATAACGGACATCCCGATTTAAATATTTACAACTATTTCCTTATGCATGTAGAAAATCTGATTCGCAGCAAAAATTAGGACAGAATGCAGCATGATGATAACTATTAGCGACAAGCTGAATCTCACACTTTAGCAAGTATGCAATTAATTAAAAAATGAGATATACCAAAAAATAGGATTATGGATTTTCTTTAGTGACTGCAAATAATGGCAAAGCAATAACTATCGTTGATTATATTCGAGATGTATTCGATAGTTATTACTTTACTTTCTTCTTAGTTTTGGAATGGCAGTTGATTATCAACTTGAAAGATTAATCCCTGTCCCAAAAGAGCGGTTAAATTTCAATAACGTTAATCTTTTATTAAATAGTATTGTGCTTCATTATATGCCGTATCAGAAATACCGCCTCTTAATAAGTAGCCGGCCAGTTTCCTGACAACATCATTTGTTAGATCATCAACCAAAGAAATGACCAGGTTGTAACTCATTAATTCCTCCTCGCTAACTGTAATTATCTTTTTTAGATCTACGAAACCTCCTCTGAATTGCGGTGAAGGAGGCAAAAATCTAAAGCGCTCCCCCACATAAGAATTGGTGACATCATCGGTTATGCTGGTTCTTATCTGCTTGGCTCCCTTAGTTTCCCCAGTCGCTTTATTTTCAACTTTGGCAGATTGAAAACTATTATTCTGATCAGCAGAAATTTCATTTATTTCGCAAAGCAGTATCTGCTCGAAATTCCTATTGGAAATATTACACCTTGGAGTTGCGACAAAAAACATTTTTCCCGACTGGTTTTCAAATATATCACCTGTATAAAAACAATGCTTATCAGTATTGGTCCTTCTGTAATAATGCTCAATTGAATTTACAACGACGCTTTTGTCTTCAGAATTGCCATTTATTAGATTTTGGTAGATCGATCTTACTGCGATTCTTTCAAACACCTCTCGGGTCCTGCTTGAAAATTCCGGATCATTGGGATTATCAGTCTGGATTGATTTGATTATCTCCTCAATCTCATTATGCTTAAACTGGTTGACAAATGCCGAATGGATTTCGGACATGATCTTTTGGTCCAAAGTTCCATTTATGGAAAAGATATTCAAGAATCCGCTATTCAACATCAACTCTATCGAGTCAATTATCTGCGCAATAGATCTACTGTTTTTTTGCTTTTTTATAATTGTCCCTTTTTCATCGAGTTCTGTAAAATGAGCTAAATTGCCGCTGTGGACAAAAATGGGAATTCTATTATTCTCGTAGTGTGTTTTTATCTGGTTTATAGTTTCATTGATTGATGCCGCCGAATCATGATCCTGATTATTCAGATCCATAACCAAACATTTTACATTGTCCCGATTGTCTTCAAATGCTTTTAGGTAATCTTTTAAATTCTGGGAAACAATTAAATCTGCATTTAGTTTTTTCTCACTAAAATAGGATACAAAAGGCTCTATTATTCTCTTATCATCTTCTAATAGAAGCACTATATTTGCTGAAGCGGCAGGTGATGAACTCATGAGTTTAAATATAAAATTCTTAATTTTTTGTAATATAAAAAGCAGGACCATATGATATGTTTTCAGCTGTTATATGCCAATCAATGTTCCCCAACATATTTCGGGTAAAAGCCAATCCTAATCCAGTAGCATTTCTTTCTTTCTTGCCTGTGATACCGTATTCAAAAATTATCTCAAGTTCATCTTCATTGATTTTAGGCCCAGTATTGCTTATTACAAACGTATTTGGTTCCTTATACTCAAAACTGATAATTTTGTTTGATTGGCCTTGCTGCAGCCAATACACAGAATTACTGACAATGTTTAAAAAGGACACCCAAAAAGGATACTCCACTTCCTTAATTTCAAGCGATTCAAGGGAACGGGAAATGGTAACTGTAATTCCATTTTCTTCGATTTTCTCCCGGAAAAGGTGTAAAACTTTCTTGAAAGTATCTATTGGCTTGAAATTTTTATGTCTTCCTTTGCCGATAGCAGGCTGCAAAGAATCTTTGAGTTCATCCATGGCATCCAAAGACAGATCGATGTTGGCAAATCTTGCTGTAATTTCCTCTCTGAGATTCTGTTCTTGTATATGTTTGGCTTTTAGCTTTAATACGCTGATATCTCCTCCGATAGCCGAAATTGGCTGAGCCAATTCATGATATATTAATTCGAGACTTGTTCCCAAGGTTGCCAAGCGCTGTGACAATGTCAGCGTTTCCTGCATGTTGTCTAAAGAGGTATTGGTTTCAGATACAAATTCTTTAGTCAATTTCATCAATTCAGGATCATTATTGCTTTTCTCTGCCAGATACTGAATGAATTTTTCAGAATCAGGCCTTTCAAATTTATTTTTCACGCCCCCGGTTTTGACACCCAGATTATGCTTTAGCCTGTATCTGGCCCTTCTTCGTCCTGCTTCCTCTAGTATTCCTGTGATCGATTTTTTAAAGACGATAAAGGCCTTGTTTTCGAAAAATCCTTCTCTGTTGGTCTTCTCGCTTAGTCCGTCGTTTTCAGGTGAATATAAAAAGGTATATCCCAATATTTGATTTGGTCCGATTGTTACAATATGCTTCTTTACTCTTTGGGCGCCAAGTCCAAGCCAATCCTGCTCTTCTTCTCCGTAGGGTTTGACACCAAAACCATTCTTAGAAACCTTTAGGCCAAGATATCTGCTCATTATAACAGCTGATTCTCTTCTTCCGCTTGCTTTGAGAAGGTCTTTCATTTTCTCTTTAGAATCTTCATCCAGATCATAAACCCTAATATCAAAGTAAAACTCTCCTAATTGCGTGTCTTTGTATTTGGTAGGAATATCGTCAAAACTAATTTCTTTCCTTTTATTTAAATCTTCATCGGATAGAAGATACTCAGGCTCAATATCAAAATCTTGGTTTAGTACGTCTTCAGGCAATCTTTTGCATAGGTATTTTCCCTTTACATAATTTTCAGCCGTAACTTTCCCAAAAATGCGATAGTCGTAATATTCAAAAATCTTTGAAGGCTCTATTTCAATAAAATCTATCCTGCCTTTTATCTGGTTTTTTATAAAATTTATTCCGTAAAACAGCTGAAATGTTCCCGATCCGTTGTCAATTTTGTTTTCCTGGTCAATTATTCCTTCAGCCACAAGTTCTTTCTGGATTAATGAACTTTGCTTGAGTGGCGTTATTAATTCAACAAGGCTTTTATAAAATGTTGTACCCTCGATATCATTATTATTGGTTTCTTCCTCAATAATGGAACTCACCGAATTATCAACGTCCTGCAATATAATCATGGTTCCTTCATTAAACTCATTAAATGGATCATCCCTTAACAAGTTGAGCAATATTCCATTTTTATTTAATGCGCTCTTTTCCAATAACTCCTCATCGGAAAACAGCTCGGTATAATCATCAATCTCACCACCTAAAAAAGATACCTCGTCCAGCAGGCTGTCGACCCTGAATTTCTCCCTATCAATTTTTATCCAATTATATTTAGCATCACTGCTCTGCTTTGTGATAATTGTCAGATGTCTTCCAAGGGCCATTGCCGCAAGTCGGCCTATCCCTTTAGATCCTAAATATTTTCGTTCGTAGATGAGACTTTTGCGGTTATCTTTATCTTCGTCCCTTTTACTGCTTCTTGAAGTAATTAACCAGTCATTAAAAAGAGTATGGCTGCTCATTCCGAGCCCATTGTCTTTTATTATCAGGAAATTTTTATTCGGATCGGCATTATATTGGGTGTAGACCCAACATTTGTCAGCATCTGCATCATACCCATTTTTCACTAATTCATTGATCGCTGTTGAAGGATGTCCAATTTGTTCTTCACCCATTTGGATAATAGACATGGCCCCTGTAGTAAATTGTAAAATTTTATGTTCTACCATGGTGTATTTCTATTATATAAAACAACTTGCACAACCTTCTCCTTCCGCATCTTCCAAAATATCCAAAAGATAAGGCGACTGTACTTTTGAGTTTTTTCTTTCTTTACGTTTGATATACTCTTCTTTTATTTTTTCGATACGATCAGGCTGCACCAATTCAGACAAGGATTCATCCTGTATCCAGGTATAGCCGTCTTTCTCATACTCCATAGCTTTCAAAAACAGATCGGGGTGCTGTTCATACAGCCAAACCCACTCAATCTTCTGCTGATAAAAACAAAAGAAGCAGCCTGAGCGGCTTCGCGCATAAGTTGATTTTTTGCCATTTACTTCAAATTCTATGGCTTTATAATATGCCGGAACCCCAACGCCGGAATCCTCCAATATTGTGAAAATATCATCCCTGACCAGTACTTCCTGATTATCTATCAAAGGAAATTCAGTTTCTTTTGACAATGGATATTCAGTTGTCTGGAGGAATTGAAAAACAGCTTGATTATATTCTTTAATTCCAAGATCCAAGAGATTATTGAGTTTTTGCGACTGACTGAAGTTAATCGAAACCTCTTCGCTTATAACTTCAAAAAATCTTTCACGCTTTTCGCCTAAATCAAATGCCTCATAATATTTTAAAACATTATTGATATTGTTATTTGAAAGAAATTTGGCCGTAACATCTTCGCTGAAGATATTCTTGCGGAACGGAAAAATAGATTGGATATTGGATTTTCTAGATATATACCCCTCTCTGTCTTCATCACCGCGGATACCCACATATGATATAACCAAATCGTCTCCAACAAATTTTTCGAAGGGCTCGAGCTTCAGTTTTTTCGTGCACCAGCGCGACATATTTCCAGGCAGATAGCCGTTGTACATTTTTACAAAATGATCAAAAGGATTCAGGCTGTCGTCAGAAAGAACAGGAAGTCTGTATATTTCCCTGCCCAAATAATTTTCAAGATTTTCTATCAGATTATAAGTGTCATCAAGTTCTTTTCCTGTATCCGATGTATAATATTCTATATCCAGTTCCGGATAATTCTGCCTCATATATATAGCCAAGGCGGCACTGTCCTTTCCTCCAGATATGCCCAATACGTGTCTTACTTTACCCATTATAACAAGTCTTTTAAAACAGTTGTTACAGCGGCCAGGTCTATACTTTTATCTTTAGACAGCAGCTGTTTTATCTTTTCTTCGAGATTCTCGACCTCTTTGCTTTTTCCTTTCGGAAGCCGTATGACCTTGTTCGCCATTCCTCCTTCAAAAGAGTTTATCTGAACATCCAAGGCTATTTCCTTATCTTCATCAAATTTAGTCTTTGATATCCTATTTAAACTATCCAGACTTAAAATCATATCGGCAAACCTATCATAGAGCACAAGTTCGTCATCATCTTTAAATTTTTCGAGCGATTTGCCCGTTAAAGATTGCGCTAATGAGCTTAACCATGCTTTCTTATCCTCTATTTGAGAATCAAGCCTCTGTACAAATGATTTCTGCGTGTTGAGCAGCAAGTGGCGGTGCAAACTTTTATATCTACTTTGAAATTTGATTTTGTACTGATCAAAGGGCATAGGCTTGTCTAAATATTTATCCTGTAGAAAAGATTCAAAACGATTAACCAATTCATCAAAAGAGTTGCGAACCTCTTTTATGGAATCCTGCAGCTGTACTATAAAATGCTGTAATTCCGCCCTGTCCTTCTGTATTTTTGAAACAGAATAGCCTAATGCAGTAGGGAAATCTTCAAAGAAAGACTGCTCCGGGTCCTTAGAATTTGCTATTGCCTCTCTGATGGCAAAACTTTCTTTTGACAAACGTTTGGTTTCCTTCGAATATTCCGGGAGTCCTCTATAAAATACCAGAAAAGGCTTTATTGTTTCTATGAAAGTCTGGGCATTGCCGTTTTTATTTATATCAATATTTAAAAATTTGCGATAGCTATTGAAAATATCCAACTTAACCCCTTCAAGCACAAAAGATTTTACTTCAAAATCTTTTGGCACTTTTGCCATTAGTTCCAAAATATCCTCATTAATGGTAGGAGTATAGATATTTACATTAAATAAGGCATATTCGTCCCTTTTTATAAATAAAAAAGTGGGAACCCAAAAGTCAATGAAACCTTGCTTGAGCTTAAAAGGCCTGTTGCTTAATATTTCTATGAATTCTGTTAAGTTTCTTTTGGTCAGCTTGGCACTGTTTAAAAATTCCACAGAGACTTTCCACAAATCATCAAAACCGTTTTCATTATGAGGTTCAATCAAACGGGATGCATTATCATCACATAACTTGATACCATTGTTTTCCAGCAAGGATAAATAAATTGTTTTCTCCGGCGGATACTTCTCTGCAGGAAAACCAAGCTGGGGAATATCCCAATCATTGGCCAAAGCCCTGAAATAATTTCTTTTTGCTGTATGGATCGATGTCGAGATCTTATGCTTGTTTACTAGCTCATTATTAAAGTAAGGCGTTTTATGATAAACCTTGCGGCAAATCTCAGATAGAAATGCATTAAATTCTTTTTGCGATTTCAGCTCTTTCTGCTGTCCCTCAAAGATCCATTTTACCGTCGCCTTATCTCCAAAAAAACTATTGAGTATCTTATGATTCAATAAATTTCTCTGGTGCATAACAATATTTTTAAGCTCTGTAACTGCGACTTTGTCATCGCGGTTTTCTTCTATAACTTTTCTTGTTTTCTCTATTTCGAATAGGAGATCCTTAATCTCCTTAGAATTTAAATAATAGCAATATAGAATTCCTTCCTGATTCTCAGATGAGAAGCTTTCAATGTCGGACAAGATGTCCTTCTCATTAAAAATCAGGTTAATGTAACCGTCCACATCTCCTTCGGGCTTTGCAGAAATAGGCTGTGAGGTAATTTTATATTCAAACAGACGCGGCGTTCCTGTCTCGAACATAGCTCTTTTAGCCAATACGGGAGGGAGCTCGTAATTTTTGTTCAGCAAGGTAACTACATCTGTAATGTCATCGATTTTATTCCCCGCTTCGTAAAGGGCGGTTTGTATATCTAAATCTGTCCCTTCAAAAAGGATATATCTGTTATTGTAATTTCTGTAAAGAATCACTTTCTTTACCTCGAGATCCTCGATTATCGCATCAGCGGCAGCAATACCTAGACTTTTTTGGGCATACCTTATAAGAAAATCACGATTTATGAATGAGCCGGCCTGCGCATTTATTGACAGCAAGCCTATTGTTTTAATCAGTTTCTCATAATCCGCCAGGTTACTGTCAAATAAAACTTCTGCCTTTTCCAATGAAGTCCTTATAGCTTTCCACGCACTAAAATCAGGATTATACCTTGAGTTAAGAAATGAAAAATAATTATGCACCAGAAAATCATACACTTCAGCTATTGAATAGAAACCATCTGTCAAGATACTGTGCTGGTATAATCCCGTATGATCTGTTGATTCTAAAAAAGAAAATAATGACCTTTCATTTTGCCCGTATTTCTGCAATGACAATGTCAGTACGTAGGCAGAAATAGCGTCCAGGGGATATAATCTTTTGGCAATTCCGTTAATGTAGTCTTCATTAGTCCTAAAAGCCTTAGAATCTGCCAGCAGTTCAACCAGTTCAGCAATAGTTCGTTCTTTCTTATTGACTGACTGCTTCTCTTCAATATGTTCGGATGCAAGGAACAATAACTGCTCAACGGGTTCATTAAAAGTGATTTCTTTAAATCTTCCTTTAACTTTTGTCCATTCCTGTCTCTGCGACGACCCAAGATTCATGGCGTAGGCATCAAAATTTTGATGCACTGTTGTCAATAATACTATATTATTATCCGAATTATTGGCAAACTCAGACAGCTGCTGTATGAAATACAGTTCCTGCTCAGGTTTATTCTGTGATGCATATTCAAGAAATTTGCCGAACTCATCTATGACAATAAAAAGCAGGGGGCTTTTCTTGTCCAGATCGTAATAGCGGTTAAAAAGTTCAGAAAAGATATTTTCAATAACATCTTTATCATTCTTGATTTCAAGTAGATCAGCAAAGGTCTGCTTTAAAGATTGATATTCACCAATTATTTTAACAAAACCAATTTTCGGATCAGCAAGCATGTTTAATCCAAAATATGATTTATTTTTTTTCAGGGTTTGTTCAAGAGCCCATAAGAACGAGCTCTTACCGGTTCCGTATGATCCGATTATATTAAATGACCTTGTCCCTTGCTTAAAGTCATTGCTTATTTGATTACTAATTCGAATGGCATTTGGAGTAGGAATATATGTCAATTCCCTGTCTGTATCACGAATTATATTGGTGGATGTAGTGAATTTATTTGCCATAATAAAGATCTAGTATTTCAAATTTATTGGGTTTTACTGCGAACTGTAGTTCTTTGATACCCGCGTGATCACTTAATGTTATACCGTATTTCTTATATTTAAGACTGTTAACAGCTGATTCTAATTTTTCCATCAATGCATTTTTCGTAATCGCAAAAACAGACCCGGCCTTATTTCGATCCTGAGAAAGAACATTTAAGCTTACAGATTTTTGAAAATCATCTTTATCCAAAATTGTGTATAAAATAATTTCTTCAGGCAGGTTGTTTCGGTTCTCATTAGGAATGGAATACAGAGAACTATGCTTCTTTTCTTCCTGTATTAAATTTAAGTCCGTTAAAAGCCCGGAAAAGGTGTCTTCCTTATCTTTTACCTGGTCGGTTGTTCGGATGTACATTTTTACCAATACCTCAAAATCCGCCGCAACGGTCTTCTTGTTGAACTGTGTAAATCCAATTTCATTTGCCTTCCTTTCTGCAAACAGCAGGAAATTTTCTTTTGTAAACTCAATTTTCTCCTTTCTCAATTGATTAAAAACCAAATCATATATTGATGCTGAGCCCTGAGCTACGAGGTGGTAATGAAGAAGCCATAAGGTAGCTTCATCTTCCAGATAGGGGTCTCTGCCATTTGCAGAAAAAATATAATCCGCCAACTCACTAGTGTTTCCTTCTTTGTCGATTAATGCAAATGCCTTCATCCAGAAATGTATAGCTGAAACCATATTTTTACCGACACCCAACAGAACTACTGCCTCGCTATCACTGAATCTGCTTCCTTTTTTTACAAAATCGTAACCTTTTTTCAGCCACAATTGCCTGCAATGGAAAGTTTCGTGCCCAGAAAAAGTAAGTTTATTCAGTGGATTGGTCGATATTTCAGACATAAATTTCTATATTCTTTTAATTGATACAAATTAACAAAATATAAAAACAACAGATGCATTATTGAGCTTATAATATTAATTTGAGTTTGATATTTTAATTTTCATTTCCTAGTATACCGCACAGAACCTTTTTTGATGAATGCCTAATTTGACCGTGCAGAGGTACTGCTATTAGTGACTTTTAAGTAAATTGTGAAATACAAAAATACTTTAAAAGATAGAAATGAAAATCCTTAAAGTGTCTGCCCGTCGATAAAAAAAACCGGCATAAGGCTAAGGGTGGTCGGAAGAAATTCCGACCACCCTTAGCCAAATCGGTGCTTTTTTGCTTTATTAAGAATTTACGGAAGGATCAGAATTATTCTGAAGCAGGTTCTTCGCCGATCGGCTGGCCTGCTGTTTTCTTCATCAGAATGTAAAAATCCCTTAAATGCCACCATGCCGGGCAGCGTTCTATCGGGCCGTTAAAATTTTTGATGGTGGTATAACAGCTGTTGAGGAAAACCTGAGTGTCGGTAATCTTCGCCCATTCGGTCCACACAACTTCCTTCGGCGGCGGATTGTTTTCAAAATATCGTTTTATTTCTTCATGATTCATATGGCAAAATTACCTAAAAAACCAGAACAGAGCAAGGGCATGAAAGATGAAAACGCCCTTAGAGGGCGCCTTCATCTGCAAAAGAGTAATAGGTGTCGGGTGTTACGATCAGGTGGTCGATCAGTGGAATATCCAGCAGTTTTCCCGCTTCCCGGATTTTTCGGGTCATATTTCTGTCAGCCTCGGAAGGTGATGTTTTTCCGGAGGGATGGTTGTGGGTGATGATGATCCCGACGGCGGCAGCTTTCAGGGCTGCCGCGAAAAGCAGGCGAATATCCACCACAGTTCCCGAGATGCCTCCTGAGGAAACCTCGTAGATTCCCAGAACCCTGTTGGACTGGCTGATTAGCAGCACTTTGAACTGCTCGAAGAATTCTATTTTGCCGGGATCCCAGCTGTCGAGCAGTATGCGGTAAGCATCTCTGGAAGAAGTGATAGACGGTCTTTCGGCGCTTTTTACTTTGGTTTTATAGATCAGTTCGATTTCTGATACTTTCTGCCATTCTGTGTTTTGATGTTGATTTTTCATAATTGCTGTAGTTTTAAGATTAATTACAGCACCGCTGCCCGGGCAGGGCTGAGCGAACGCAGAAAGCAACGCAATAAAGCAGGAGCGCAGCCCTGCATTTATGGGGGAATTTTTTGCGGAGAACCGAAAGCCGTGCCCGAACTTTGTGATGAAATTGACTTAACATTCCACAATAGTCCCTAAACCGGGACTGCCCCGTGCACCTTAAAGTGTCTGCGCGCCAAAAAAAAATACCGCAGTGTAAAATCTGCGGTATCAATAGTAAAATGGTTTAAGCGGGAGCAGTCTGCTTTTTCTGCTTTTTCAACCGCACGGCAATCTCAGGCAGGTTTTTATTTATAATCCTAAGAATTCTGCTGTGATATTTAGTGGCTTTATTGCGGAGTCCCCTGCACTGGATAATTTCCATTTTGGAAAGGGAGACTTCAATGGTTTCCACGGGTCTGTTTTCAATCTGCGCCGAAAGGATTAGTGAATCTTTCTTTTTATAATACTCGTTGGTAAATACGCAGTGGTGGAGCGTGTCGCCCTCTTGGAGAAAATCCTGCACACGGTCAAGGACTTTTATGGTAAGGTCATTATCGTTGAAAGAAAGTCCGAAGAACTGTTTTTTATCATTTTCATAAATCGGCTCTGCTTTCTGTATTTCAGCACGCATCTGCGCAAGATGCTTCCTGCGCTGTATGTCCCTTTTTTTGGCAACAAGCCTGTCGTGCGCCTGTTCTAAATTTTCAGGGCAGACAAGCGCAGGGGAGCTGAGGTCTTTTTTAAACCATCGGAGCAGGGCAATATAATCCTCCCAAATTTTGATGTCCTGAATCTGATAACGCTGTTTAAGGCAGGTTTTTACTGCCTGCCAGTTTTCGCGCAGGTGCTGTTCATGAAAATTCAGGTAATGCTTGAGCAGAGAAGTCTGAGAACTTTTTAAAAGGGTTTCTGCAATGGGGTCTTTTAGAAGAACAGTAAAGAGTATCTGCGGTGCAATGCCGTGCACGGAAGTTTTAAAACCGTTTCTTTTCAAAAGCGGAATCACTTTCATGTGCGGATATACCTTGTAGGGATTAATGCGGTATTTTGGCGAGTTCTGAAAATCCTTTGGACGGATTTCTAAAGGGGAATAGTACTGCCATGCATCATAGGCATTGGAAAAAACATTGGTGCTTCTTGAGATGGTGCGCACTTCCCCTTTTGGATTTATCCAATGCTGCATGACTTCCGTGTGCGAACAGGCGGGAAGAACATTTTTTTTCATGTTTTTATGCGAGCAGATGATGCGCACCACCTGATACCCAGAGCAGGTATCGGTGAGGGCGAAATATTCGATTTCTTTGAAATGCACCTGATTGTGCTGATGCATTTTAAGTTTCCCCTGACAGGCGGTACAGTTAATATAATTTTTGCAAGACTGGCTTTGGCTGTCGGGTTTCCACGAATGGGTGCATTCCAGACAATGGAATTTTCCCCTTGAGAGTACCGCCCATTTCAGGAAAATATTTTTTTCCGCCCACTTGTGCATCTGCGCTGTGATTGGGGCTAGGGTGGTGCTTAAGGCGCTGATTTCTTTTTCTATAACTGTTTTGGGTATCATAAGTCAAAGAGTGTTAGGGTTTGTACAGGCTTCACGGGTTGCACTTTTTCTATTTTTTGAACTGTGCTTTGAGATACTGCGGGAGCAGTCGAGAACAAATCAGGTTTTACAGGCGGGCTTACTGCTACTCTGCATTGAACAGGGGCAGGCGTTCCAATCGTGTCGTCTGTGTAGTACTTTACAGCCATGTCAAAGATTTCCTGATTGTCAAAGGCGCATTCCCCTGTTTTTTTGACCTCGCCGAAAATGTAATGGAAACAGCTTTCAAGGTTTTTGCTCTCTTTTTTATAGTCCGCTGAAAAAACGGCATCGTTCTGCGCTTTTTCGCTCAGGTAGCTTTCTATAGCGGTTTTAAATTTATCTGATGCTTTCATAAGGGAAGATTTTAAGATTGAAAAAGGGTTATTCAAAACTGTTTCTGTAGATGTCAAAACAGTATTCTTCAAAGCAGAGCCAGCATACAAATGTGTAATGGGGCAGTCGGTGGCGGTTTTTGACAGATTCCCCAAGGGAATCTTCAATTTCATATCGGATATTTTCCAAATCATCCAAATGCTGTATATAGAATTTCCTGCAGTCCGAGTTGTAGACAAACTCTGAAATCATCCCGCAGATGCATCCGTTTTTCTGCAGGTCTTCCAAGAAAGATTTTAACTGCTCTTTTTTTGTCCCGTCATAGGAATCCATATTGGAGAGGACTATTTTTTTGAACTGGGCGGATACGGGATATTCTATGTAAACTGATTTTTCAAAGGCTTTCATGGCGTATAAATTTTGATGTGAAACGGTATATATTCCAATTAGAAAGGCAGGTCGTCAGGGGTGTCTTGATCCGTATTTTTCTTTTGAACTGCGGGAAGAGAAGAACTGTTTTCTGTTTTTGGGAACACCAGTATCTTAATGTTACTGGTGTGAAAGGTCAGCGAACCGAGCGCTTTGCCCTCGGCATTATTGTAGACATTCAGACCTATACGCCCGAAGAGTTCAACCACAGTGCCTTTTTTAAGCCACTGCGCCATTTTGGAACCCATCCAATAGGAGCAGTCGATGTAGGTTACTATCTTTTTTAGCTCGTCAGATCCTTTTGGTCTGTAGCTGTCGTTTATGGCAATGGAGAAATTTACCACCTCCCTGTCATTTGAAACTTTTGCCGTTACGGCATCTTTTGTAATTCGTCCTGAGATTTCCATGATGCAACATTTTAAGTGAGTATTTTTTCTGTTTTTCCTCAAGCCCGCATAAAATTTTTCAAAGAAAAAACGGGAAAAAAGAAAGCACAAAATCAAGCGCCCGATCAAGGATCCGGAGTGCTATAAGTCCCGAAGGGCGGCAAGGCCGTTATGCGCATGCAGGAGCCTGCGGGTGCTATTTTCGCGGCTCTTTTAATCCGTTTTCATTGAAAATTTCCTTATAGTTTTTACAGCAGGCAGAACCAATTTCAGATGCCTGTTTTGGGATCGGCATTGAAATATTTTGTAATTTCAGGTGAGAAAAAAGTAATGCAATGGAAAAGCAATATGATCTGGACCGTTTTTTAGAGGCACAGCAACAAACGTATGAGAACGCACTGCACGAGATCAGACAGGGCAGCAAACAGACCCACTGGATGTGGTTTATTTTCCCCCAGCTAAGAGGACTGGGCTTCACGGATTATAATATCTTTTACGGCATTGAAAACCTGAAGGAAGCCGAGCAGTATCTCAATCATCCTGTATTGGGAAAACGGCTTGTGGAAATTACCAAGGCCATGCTTGAAATCAAAAACAAAACGGCACTGGAAATTCTGGGCAGGCCAGATGAAAGAAAACTGAAATCCTGCATGACCCTGTTTGGACTTCTGCCTGAAACGCCTGAATGTTTCAGGCAGGTGCTTGTGAAATATTACAATGGAGAGCAGGACGAAAAGACACTGCAGCTAATAAAAGAATACGGCAGCTAAAAAAACATTTCTTTTTTCTTTGTCTCAAGAAAACATCTAAGTATTAAAAGTTATTTTTCTTTTTTGAGAACCAGCGAGGAAAGCGCCGGATTTTTGATTATCCTTTCCATCTCGCTGTGGATTATTTCCTGAATCTCAATTTTGATCTGCAGATAATTTTTCTGGATGATAACATTATCAATGCTTCGAATGATCGGGATTTCTTTGTAAGCAGCTGTTTCTTTTTTAATTTTTTCGTGGTCGTTGATGATCTCGCAGTGAAAGGTTTTAAGCTCAATTCTGCAGTCCGGGTTATCAGCTGTCATGCCCACGAATTCCCCCGAACTCAGCGAAGAAATCTTCGAAGGCGGCACTGCGGATTCCAGCTGTCGGGAACGGCTGATGGAGGTGTCGCTGCTGTTTATTGAAAGGCTTTCGCGTTCCTGCATTATTTTTCCGAAACGTTCTGAGAGCTGTTTTGCAGTATCACCGTTTACCTGTCCGCTGATGATATTTCCGACTATATTAATGATCACATCAGCCTGCTCGCGGCCGTAGTCTTTGCGAAGCTGGCTGAAGTCCTGAATCCCCAGACAGGTGCTCACTTTGTTGCTTCTTGCCGTTGCAATCAGACTGTCAATATTATTGAGATAGATAGTGGGGAACTCGTCAAAAATAAGACTGCTTTTAATCTTTTCTTTCTGGTTTACCTGTTTGATAAGACGGCTGACAAAAAGTGAAAGGACAGCCCCGTATGTCTGTATTTTCTGCGGATTGTTTCCCATTGAAACAATTTTCGGATCGGATGGATTATTAATGTCAAGAGTAAAATCACTGCCCGAGAGTACGTAGTAAAGCTGGGGAGAGGAGAGTTTCGCCAGCGAGATTTTAGCAGAAGCGATCTGACCCTCCAGCTGGTCGACTGCCTCATTTAGGAATGCGCTGACAAACGGATTGATAAGCACTTCGATCTCTTTTTCGGTTCTCAGAATCGTGAAAAGGCTCTCGTAATCTGCCTGGATCATTTCAATGACATGGGGCAGGGTACAGAACTCGCCATCGTTGTATTTTCGCAGGTACCAGATGACGGCTGTCAGGAAATTTATAGGGGATTCTACAAAGAAATCGCCCTGTTTTTTAATCCACTCCCGATTGAGTCCCATAAGGATTGTGCGAGCAGATTCAGCAGCATCGGTAATGTCGGTCATTGCCGCAGGATCAAGAGGATTACAACGGTGGGTTCTGGAGAGGTCGTCAAAATTTATGATATAAAATTTGGGCTCCACGGCATAAAGATGACGGAATTTCAGCCAGGCATTATAGGCGATAACGGTGAGGTCGTCGAATTTGAAATCATAGATGAACATTGAAAAGCCTTTGGCAATATGCTGGGTGATTATATGGCGGATTACAAAGTATGATTTTCCCGAACCTGGCGTGCCTGGAACCAGAATGCCTCGGAAGGGATTTATAATGTTAATCCAGCTGCTGCGTACTTTGTCTTTGAGATGATAGCGTGCGGGAAGGTTAACGGAATATTCGTTTTCAATGAGCCTTTCCTCCTGAGGGAAAGTTTCGTTTTCCTTATTGAATATATCTGCTGAACTGAGCTTCCTGCGGATAATGCGGGAGAGCAGCGTGCCGCCGGAAAGTGTCATCAGATAGCCCAAAGAACACAGTGAGATATATAGAACAGAGCACGCCTCAGCATCCGCAAATATTACAAAAGCCAGATAGGACCCAAAGTAGAGCAGGAGGCCCATTGATATATAATAAAAAGCAGTTCTAAAATGGAGCTTTTCATCTTTTCTTCCTCTGGCACCCATAAGGGAAATAACCAAGAGTCCAAGTGCAAAAAGTTTAGATTTATGAAAGCTGTCCAGAAGGCCTGTACGATAAATATTTTCCAAGATCCGCTGGGCAAAATCCGGAGCAAGATTCCAATGCCTGAAGGAATCGAAGCAGTGATAATAAAAATGGATGAGCAGCACTGCGATGCTCATCAGTCTCGTCATATCTAAAATTTTTCTAAGCGCCTGTTCATTTTCTCCCGTCTGCATGCTCATGATTTTTATGTGTTAATTATTATCTGACTGTCCTTTTCTCTTTCTTTTTTTTCGCTTGTTTTTAAGCTGTTTTGGAACGTAATCTGACGGAGTTCCGGCGTAAAGCACGTCATCAATTATCCGCTGCACTTCCCCTGCGGAAATAAAAGAGCCGTGCTTCTTAGCGGTACCATCAGGAACTGTATACTGCTTCGCAGAATTGGACGGATGGCCCAGACGCTGCAGGAGCCCTTTGGCTGCATATCCAGGTCCCAGACTGCTTCCGTTGAAAACGCATCTGGTGTTATGATCTATGTACGTCATGCCGTATATAGACCCCTGTTCATTTCTTCTGACAACTGCCGTAATGCCCTGGTTCGCCAGCCGCGTTTCAAGCTGCGAGAGCGTAATTGATGTGTATTTCAAAAGCAACAGATCCACCGCGTTTCGGGTTCTTTTCATGTTTACCATGCGAGAAGTTTTGGAGGCGGCAAAATTAATTTCAAGCCGGGAAAGGGTAGGCTTGGAATAAAAACTGCTGGCTTTTATAGGAACCCCGACAGTCTTTTTGTTATCATCCAGAATCTGGTAGATCAGCCCTTTATTCTGAAACATTTTTGAATTTTCCGTTCCCCTTTCCGCCTTCACGTTATACAGGTTCAATACTGCGTTTAGCTCACCCAGCGTTGTGTATTTGTAGTGCGGAATAACTGCATTAAGTACACTTGCGATGGCTCTCTTTGAATCTATTGCCCCATATTTTATTTTTTCCGCATCTATGGCATTAATAAGCGCTGGACTCTGTTTTTTTCTCGAGTTCGCCCGAACCAGATTAAAAGAAATCTCCAATTCTTTGCGGGCCGTTTCGGACTGGTTTCTTCCAATATTGTGCATGTTAATCCTGGATCCGTCTGCCCGCACATTTATGGCTGCGATATGCAGGTGTGGATGTCCCGCATCGTGGTGCTGGTAGACCAGATAAGGCTGTGCGCCGAATCCAATTTTCTCCATATAACAACAGGCAATCTGCATGAGTTTCTCTTTGGATAAATCCTTGTCCGAACGGTCAAAATTCAGTGAGATGTGCACAGCGCAGCGCTTGACATTTTCATTGAGCTGGAGCTGTTTTAGAAATACGCCGAGCTTAAAAGATTCTGACATTTTTTCAATATCGATGGGATAATTTCCCTCGCCGATGCACACAGCTGCAGCCTGGGAAACTTTATTCTCATTGTACATGAAGATGCCTCTAATCGAGTGTCCTGTGTTTATGACTGCAACCATTTTTGGGCGAGATTTTCAATTTGTTTTTTTATTTCTTCAACCAGCGAAAAATATTTTTTTCTGTCAGATTCAAAAGACAGAATCCAGACTCTTAAATCGGAAATTTCAAAAAGGGTATGGAGTTTTTTAACGCTCTGATTGAAATTATTTCCCATGAAATTCAGCTGTGTTCTGAGCTGGATAAGCTCCTGCAGCAGCTTATCCAGCGACTCGTTTCTATATCTCATTACAATGGGTTTTCTCAGCAGATTTCTGCGCACGAAATCACTGCGTTTGCGGCAGGCTGATGCTTTGAAATTCTTATCAATAAAATCCAATTCTTCTTTGGTCAGCCGGATGTGCAGCCATCTGTTTCTGCCGCTGTTTTTCTCTTCCATGATCTTTTCTTTTTCATTGTTTCAATTTCATTCAACCTTAAAGTTTCACTGCCAGCGAGTTCCGAGCAGAGGGGCAGCAAGATTTTTGGTTGTGATACAACCAGACATCTTGCTGACTGCCAAAAACCGCAGTCCGCAAGCTTCTAAAAGTCTTTTTTCAGCTTTAGCAATCAGCTAAGAAGAAGCTGTCATCCCTATTAAAATTTAAAGAAAATCCATTTCAGAATCTGCTTTAAAAATCTAAAATGCACCAATTGAACAGGTTCTAGGGATTACATGAGAGCAAAATTAGAAAAGGCTTCCAAGCCCTGCATGTATAGTAATGATCCTAAACTAAATGTCTGGCATCTATCAATTTTGACAGCAATACTAGGATTAGGCTATAGGCAGGGCCAAAGAAGAAGGATTAAAGTCAGCCGCAGTAAAATTATGGAGCTGTCACATGTGAATACGCTGCCGACGTATCATAAGTATTTTAAACAGCTTCAGGATTTAGGATACATTAAGTACACCCCATCTTATCATCCAGGATATAAAAGCGAAGTTAGGTTGTGTAAAAGGAGGCTATCTCAAAATATTTGAGATAGCCTCTTTTAATTTTAAATATATCTTGAAATTTATTGATCACGAAGAAATGTTGTATTTCTTTTTGATTGCCTGAATTTCCTTTTCGAGCCTGCTGAGAACCGCCAAATCAGGTTTAGATATTTTGGATCCAGTTTTATTGAGTTTTTTATTGAGAATAGACATTTCACGACCGATTGTAGCCTGCTCAGTTATAGCATATGCCTCAGTCTGTTTTACCGATGCATGACCCAGCAGTTCTTTAACTACATTAATAGGGACGTTGTTATTTAATGTCACAGTGCTTCCAAAAGTACGGCGGGCCATATGCGTGTTTAATGTAAAAGGAAAGCCGCACAAGACTGCCACCTCTTTTAGATACTCATTCATTTTCTGGTTGGATGAAACAGGAAGCACGGTTCCACGCTGGATACACAGCGGGTGCTCTTTATATTTTTCAACTATTTTCAGTGCTTGGGGAAGAAGAGGTACATTAAATGATGAGTTTGTTTTCTGCCTTTCGGACATAATCCATAGATTTCCATCAATGCCTTCTTTGATATCAGTTTTCTTTAATTGATAAGCGTCTATGTAAGCCAGGCCAGTGTAGCATTGGAAGACAAATACATCCCTTACCACATTGAGCCTGTCAGTTGTGAAATAATGACTTTCAAGTTCGTACAATTCCTGTGCGGTGAGTGGTTTTTTTACCAGTTTTGTTTTACGTCCCTTAAAGTTCTTAAATGGGTCCTTGGTGATTAACTCCTTATCAATGGCGCGGATTACAATCTTTTTGAAATTTGCAATATACTTTAGGGTGGTGTTGTTGCTGCAGTCGCGTACAGTTCTAAGGTAAAACTCGAAGTCCTTTACAAACTCGAGATTCAAATCCGCAAATTCAAGATCGTGCTTTTTAAGCTTGAATTTTATAAACGCAGTCAAATGGTTTTTAGTAATGGTAAACCGGTCAAGAGTGCCTTTTGCATAGCCTTTTCCAAGAAGCGCCTCCATTTCATCATTATGCTTTTGAAATTCTTCGAGCACCTTAATCTTTGGCGCTGTCCTTCCCAGAACCTCGTCCATAATTTTCTCAGCGGTTATGGTTTTGCCGCTGTACATCATTTCGGTTTTGATTTCATTGATTTTTAAAGTCAGCGAATCCAAAAAGAAGTTCAGCGACTTTGCATCTTCCTTTGAGCCGACCGCTCTTTCGAACCTTTGATCCCATCGTGTATTATCCCATTTTCTTTTGGTTGAGCTTTCCTTACGGATACCGTCAACAGTTATTCTGAAATATACGATCCATTCTTTACTTTCTATTTTGGGTCTTTTTAAAAAGAATCCCAAACCAAAACTGCTTTCCAACATAATCCTACTTTTTAAATTAATAAATGTAGAATAATATTACTGCCAAATCAAGTCGTTAATCTCGTTAACCCCTGTAATATAAGGGATTTTCACTGTTTCTGGTGCACTTTTCAGCGCGCCGGAAAGTGCACCGATTCTGCACCTTTAATTTTGTGAGCTTTTAAAAATATTGAAAATAGGCTTAAAACGAAAAAACCTGCAAATCGTTGAATTTGCAGGTCTTCAGACATTTTTTATGGCTTTTTGAAAAGATTGAAAACTTTAAGTTTTGTGCCTTTTCGGCCTTTCCGTGGGGAGAGCAGGATTCGAACCTGCGAAGTTCACACAGCAGATTTACAGTCTGCCCTCGTTGGCCGCTTGAGTATCTCCCCGATCTCAGCTTGTTGTGCTTAGTTGTTCTTAGCGGTGGCAAAGATAGGAACTCTTTCTACATTTCCAAACAAAAAAATGACTTAATTTTAAGTTATTTTAAAGTTATTTTTTAATTCATTGGAATTGAATAAAATAAAAAACTCCCAAAATATATTTTTTTTTAATTATTTCATAAAGTAAGATTATTTTTATAGTAATTTTGTAGTTTTTACTTTGAATTTAATCTTAAATAAAGTCGTGAGATATTGCTTTTATTGACAAGTTAAAAGAATATCGACTAAAAAATATCCGTTTAATATGGTTTTGCATTTGGATTAATCCTCCTTTTTTAAATTCAATTTTTAATTCTTTTTGATCAAACTCCGTTTTTGAATTTCTGACAGAGCAAAAAAAAATCTCCACAAGGGAGATTTTTTTATTTTTATAAGAGATAGAATTATTTTGCTAACAATTCTAAGATTTTTGCTTTTAATTCAGCGCCTCTTAAATCTTGGGCTACCACTTTTCCTGATGCATCAAGAATAAAAGTAGCAGGAATTGCTTCAACATTGTATTGTTTTGCAATTGGCTCTTCCCAGAATTTTAAGTTAGATACTTGAGTCCAAGTTAATCCATCTTTTGCTATGGCTTCTTTCCATTTTGCAGCATCTTTATCTAAAGATACTCCAACGATGTTTAATCCTTTAGAATGAAGTTCTTTGTATAAAGCCACAACATGAGGATTCTCTTGTCTGCATGGTCCGCACCATGAAGCCCAGAAATCTACAATAGTTACTTTACCTAAACTTTCTTTAAGCGATATTACTTTTCCTTCTGGATTTGGAGCCGAAAAATCAGCTCTTCATTTAGCGCTGCCTACCGCTGGAGCTGTAGCACCAACAGATGGCATTTTTGCTTGACCTAATTTAGTTTTGATTTCTTTTCCTGGAGCAGTATTTTTTAAAGACTCATCCAAAGTGCTGTATAAGCTCTCTAATTTTTTTGTATCAGCTGTTGGATCATTCAATAAACTTTGAATAATTAAAGCTGTAATAAAAGATTTTGGGTGATTTTCAGCGTAAGCTAAATATTTCTTTTTGCTGCCTTCTTGAACTTCTTTTTGTAGTTCCATGTATTGTTTCATCAAGCCATTGATAGTTGCTGTATCTTGAGCTTGTTGAGCTTGCTGCATTTTAGTATTGTTCTTTTTCTGGAAATCCATTAAACTTTTTTGAGTTTTGTTCATGTCTTCCATAAAAGTCACGTACTCATCATTGTTATAAGTTCCAGAAACTTTAGATTTATGGATACTATCTTTGTCAATAGCAATTTTAATTTCTCCTGTTTCTAGGATAAATGGGATAGGTCCGTTAGCACCTTGTAATATTAATGTATGGAAAGCTGGCTCAGTAACTTTTCCTTTTATTTCAAATTTTCCGTTTTCAACTTTTACTGTATCAAGAGAAACAGGCATTCTTGTAGCAGGATCTGCACCTTGTAAAATGATTGTTTTTCCGTTTTCAATCCCTGTAGCAGTACCTGTAATAAGGTATTCTCCATCTTTAACTTTGCTGCAAGAAATGATAGCTGCAGAAGCCGTAAGTACAAAAAGTATTTTTTTCATTATAAAAAATTAATTAGTTAATTGATTTGTGCAACAAAAGTATCTAAAATTATAAAACTTACAGAATTTTGCAACCTAAAATTTTGTTATAGTTTTTTTTGGCTTAAAACCCATTAAATCAGCGTGTTTATTGGCTCGATTTGATCAAATACTCTTAATAAGATGGTTATTTGAGCGACCCGTGTGCAAATATTTGAACTTAAGGCATAAAAAAAGCACTCTTTTAATAGAGTGCTTTTTTGTAAAATATAGTAGTATAAAACTATTCTTGATTTGTTTTCTTTCTCCAAGTAAAAGAGTTTAAGATATGTCTTTTAGCAAATCTTGCAGGAGAATCTGCATTTACCATTTTCACGTAAGTTGCTTTTGGTACGCTAATGTACTCGTAAACGCTTCCGTTAGAAAAGTCAATAATTAAACGACCTTCAACAAATTTATAATCTGTGATAGAACAAGTTGAAATTGTTTCTGTATACTCAGGTAAATTAAGTTTGATAGTATCAGGGTGAATACTTACTAAAAAGTGGTAAGCTTCGATAATCGTTTTACTTTTTTCTTCAGCTTCTTTTAAACCAGCTTCATTTCCCACAAATTTATCAGGATGAGATTCTTTCATCGCATTACGATAAATTGTCTTTAAATCTTTTAACTCTGCAGTTTTTTCTACGTTTAGTAACTTGCGGTATTCAACTATTTTTTTCATAAATAAAAGGTAACTACTTGTCTATTAGTTTGAAATCGTTTTGTTTTAGTTCAAATCGACAAATTTTTTGCAAAGGTACACTTTTTTTTAACTTTTCAGTTTTGATCGAAAAAATATTGATAAAAGTTAACTGTAAGTTTATTTAGTCGCAAAGGTCGTAAGGATTTTTTTTTAACCGCAAAGTGCGCAAAGAGTTACGCAAAGAACGCTGAGAAATATATTTAAGAATAGATAAAAAACCAAAGTTCGCAAAGCTTTGTATAAATAAAACTTTGCGAACTTTGCGTAAACCTTAGCGTTCTTTGCGGTAAAATTTAACCGTTCCAACAAAACTTGAAACCTGAAACCTGAAACCTGAAACAAAATAAACCTATTCCGGTTTATGATTCGCTTTATCGAAGTTTCTTGATTTTTTAGGATATTTATCGTAGCTGATGTCGCTTGGATTTTCAATAACAGATTTTATCGTAATCCAATCTCCAACCTCAAATTTGGCTTGAACCATTTTATAGTCTAAAAGATATTCTCCACAGAAATAATTATTATTTTCATCTTTTTCGATAATGCCTGTAAAAACTCCTTTTTGAGGCATTTTTTGTTCTAAATCTTTAGACATGATTTTTTTGTTTTGAATTAAAGTAGCAAAGGTAAGCAATTTAGGTTTGGTTTGGGGAGTTCGCTGTAATCTGAGTATATTTGCACAATGCAAAAGAACTTTAAACCACATCCCAATTCTTTTAAAAATACGTTTTGTGCTTTTAATGAAGTACTTCCAAATTCAATTCAAGGATTGAAAAAGCAATTTGAAAGCAAAGCAGGAAGTGCCTATTATTATACGGAAGAAGGAATGTACCGTGTTTCGAATCATTGGGGTAGATTGGCCAATAGCAAATGGCGTCTAATTGCCCGAAATCCAGAAACGGAATCGAAAACTAAGATTGGTTTTGCAAAATGGGAAGAGTTTTATCCCGATAATGCCGAAGAAAAATTATACTATATAAAAGTTGATTTCGAAAATAATCTTGCCAATTATGAGCATAAAAATAATCCTGAATATGATGGAAAAGCAGTTTTAAGAACAAGTTTTGAAACCACAAAAAGATTAAAACAAATTAGAAACTTACAGCAGCTAACCAATTGGGCAAAACATTTTGATTATGACGATATTGATGAATTGCGAAAACAGATCATCAGCGAATTGATTTTTACTGAAAAAGCGTTAGAACAAATTAAAAGAGAGATGTAATGGGAAGAAATAACGAAAGAAACATCAAAAAGCATAATGATAAATTGCATAAAGCTCAGGCAAAAGCCAAACAAGCTGAAATTGCCCGTAAAGAAAAATTAAAAGAAATCGTTAAGAAATTCAACGAAAGTAAAAACGAAGAATAGATAATAGTTTCAAGTTTCAGGTTCCAAGTTATCGTTGCGAACCTGAAACCTGAAACTTGAAACCTGAAACAAAAAAAACAATGAATAGTAAATTCGAAGAATTAAAAGCAAACGTACAGGAAATCATTGATTTGATTGCGGCGAAAAACGACAGAGAAGCAAACAACAAATTATTGGAAGTGAGCGAAACATTGGATGAAATGATTGATTTTGCTGAAGAAGACGAAGAAGTTCGCGAAATAACTCGTTATCAAGTTTTATTAAATCAGCTTCACGTTAAAATTAATGGGGAAGAACCAGTCGATGGAGAGTAAAAAATGCTTCTGTGACACAGGGTTGCTTTTTGAAAATTGCTGCGGTTTATATCTGAATGACAATCAAAAAGCACCTTCGGCCTTAACTTTAATGCGGTCAAGATATTCGGCCTATGCAACTCATAATGCCGAATATCTTATGGAAACGACTTATATTTCAGAAAGAAAATATTATTCGAAACCTGAAATTTTAAGATGGGCCGTTTCTAATAAATGGCAGAAATTGAAAATTTTGAGTTCTTCTGAAAACACAGTTGAATTCAAAGCTTACTTTTTAGATTCAGATAATAAACCTCAAACGCATTACGAATTTTCGACTTTTAAATTCGAAAATGGTGCATGGTATTATGTAGACGGAAAGTTTGAATAATTATTATATCTAACACTGTTAGTTGAGATTTTTGTTTAAATATTTTAACTAAAAATTAATAAACGATTCGTTTTTCATAATTCTAAAAAGATGTAATTTTAGATTTATGAAAAACGAATTTAAAAAAGGCTTTTATTTTAAGACTTACGAAGCTCCTTTTCAGTCTCCGTTTGACAAACTTTTTACGATTTTTAAAGAGTTAATCACCCATACTTCGGGCGATTTTGATGAAGCTATAAACTGGCTTCGGGAACTGGACAAAGAATACAAACTTACCGACGAAAATTATACGATTGACGATTTTATCGAAGACCTGAAGAAAAAAGGATACATTCGAGATGAAGTAAAAGGCGATGGAAGTTCTGGTTTTGGAATAACTGCAAAAACAGAAAGAGCAATAAGACAGCAAGCTTTGGATCAGATTTTTGGAAACTTGAAAAAATCTGGGAGCGGAAATCATAAAACAAAATACGCGGGAAGTGGCGATGAACACACAGGAGAATTCCGTGAGTATAATTTTGGCGATGGCTTAGAAAGAATTTCTTTAACTGAAAGTCTTCGAAATGCTCAAGTTAATAACGGTGTCGAAAGTTTTATGCTGACTGAAAATGATTTGGTCGTAGAAGATGCGCAGTACAAAGCACAGATGAGTACTGTTCTAATGATTGATATTAGCCACAGTATGATTTTATACGGAGAAGACCGAATTACTCCTGCAAAAAAAGTAGCCATGGCTTTGGCAGAATTAATCACAACAAGATACCCAAAAGATACGTTAGATATTTTGGTCTTCGGAAACGATGCCTGGACAATTCCGATTAAAGATTTGCCTTATTTGCAAGTTGGGCCTTATCATACCAATACGGTTGCTGGTTTGCAATTGGCTATGGATATTCTTCGCAGAAAGCGAAATACCAACAAACAGATTTTTATGATTACCGATGGAAAGCCAAGCTGTGTTCGCGAACGTGATGGTTCTTATTATATGAATAGTAATGGTCTGGATGAATATATTGTCGATAAATGCTACACTCAGGCGCAACAGGCAAGAAAACTTCATATCCCAATTACGACTTTTATGATTGCCCGAGATCCGTATTTGCAGCGATTTGTGAATCAGTTTACAGAAGCCAATCAAGGAAAAGCATTTTATACCGGAATTAAAGGTCTCGGCGAAATGATTTTTGAGGACTATGAAGCGAATAGGAAGAAGAGGATTAAATAGAGTTGCTAAGGTTCTGAGATGCTAAGATACTAAGGCTCTGAGATGCTAAGATACTAAGGTTTCTTTTCGCCTGAATATACGTTCCGTATTCCGTCCGTATATCGTACAGACGCACCGCAGTGCGTCTACCACATCAATTGTGATAAAAAAATAAATAAACAATCTATATTTCAACACAATGGAAATAAATACTATAAAGACATTAGGTCAATTAAAAGCCACTGGATATAAAACTACAAGCATAAAAGAGGAATTGCGTAATAATCTTCGTGAGAAAATCAAATCGGGAAAACCTGTTTTTGAAGGTGTTCACGGATTTGAAAATACGGTAATTCCAGAATTGGAACGCGCGATTTTATCTCGTCACAACATTAATTTGCTAGGGCTTCGCGGACAAGCAAAAACGCGTTTGGCGCGCAAAATGGTCGAATTATTAGATGAATATATTCCGTTTGTGGAAGGTTCAGAAATTAATGACGATCCGTTAAACCCAATTTCTCGTTTTGCGAAGGATTTAATTGCAGAAAAAGGAGACGAAACTCCGATTTCATGGTTGCATAGAAACGATCGTTTCTTCGAAAAACTAGCAACTCCAGACGTAACGGTAGCCGATTTAATCGGTGATGTCGATCCGATAAAAGCGGCTAATTTAAAATTGTCTTATGCAGACGACCGCGTAATTCACTTCGGAATGATTCCGAGAGCGAATCGCTGTATTTTTGTAATCAACGAATTACCCGATTTACAGGCAAGAATTCAAGTAGCATTATTTAATATTTTGCAAGAAGGCGATATTCAAATTAGAGGATTCAAATTAAGAATGCCTTTAGACATGCAATTTGTTTTCACTGCAAACCCTGAAGATTATACCAACAGAGGGAGTATTGTAACACCTTTGAAAGATAGAATTGGTTCTCAGATCCTGACGCATTATCCTGAAAGTATTGAAATTGCGAGAACAATTACAGAACAGGAATCTAAATTAGATCAAAATCAGACCGATGTGGTTTATGTTCCGAGTTTAGCAAGAGATATTTTGGAACAAATTAGTTTTGAAGCTCGTGAAAGCGAATATATTGACAACAAAAGCGGTGTAAGTGCAAGAATGAGTATTACGGCTTTCGAAAACTTAATTAGTACAGCAGAGCGCCGAGCTTTGATTTCTGGTGTTGATAAAACCTCAATTCGTTTATCCGATTTTATCGGAATTATTCCAGCCATAACAGGAAAAGTCGAATTGGTTTACGAAGGAGAGCAGGAGGGAGCCGATGTTGTGGCTGAAAGTTTAATTGGTTCTGCCATTCGAACATTATTTCCAGAATATTTCCCAAAAATAGAAAAATTAGAAAAGCCTGATGAAAAAACACCATATTCAGATCTTGTAGAATGGTTTTTTGCTGAGAGCGGTTTCGAGTTGTTAGATGATGCTTCTGATAAAGATTATAAAAACATTCTAGATGAAGTAACTCCATTAGATGAATTATTGAAAAAATACCAGCCGCAATTGGTAAAAGAAGATGTCTATTTTATGAAAGAATTCATCCTTTGGGGATTGGTAGAATATAAAAAACTGAGTAAAGATCGTTTTGCAAAAGGAAGTCAGTTTAGAGATATTTACGGGAGCTATATCAGTAAATTCTAAGAAAGGAATATTTGAATTTAACGCTTAAGTTTGTTTTTAATCGTTAATCATTTGTTATATTAATCTGTATAATATCTGCTAAAATCTTTTTAAATCTGCGTGAAAATTCTATGCGCAAAAAATTGTTTCTCGCAGATTTAAAAAGATTTTAGCAGATCAATTTAGATTTTGTTTAATTCAACGGTTTAAGATTTAATCTGGTCTAGCTGGTTTTTTAAAACCGGCTGGGCTTTTTTATTTGACAATAGTTTACTTTTACAATCCAAATATAAATTTATGTTATTTCTTATTTTAAGCATTCTATGCAGTGTTACAGTTGGCGTTATATTCAAAATTTCAAGGAAATATAATGCTAATCCTTCTCAGATAATTTCATTCAACTATATTGCAGCAATTGCACTTTGTTATTTTACTTTTGGTCCAGATCTTAATGCATTAGATCATAATGCCCCATTAGAAATTTACACTTCAGTGGGAATTTTACTTCCAATCTTATTTTTGTTTTTGGCACTTTCTATAAAATATATGGGAATTGCAAAAACAGATGCAGCCCAAAGATTGTCCTTATTTATTCCGATTTTGGCAGCTTGGTTGCTCTTTAATGAAGGATTTAATACTTATAAGGTTATTGGAGTTTTAATTGGTTTTGCGGCACTTTTATTAATTTTAAAAAAGCCCTCAAACCATACAGAAAACAAATGGATTTATCCAGCTGCAGTTTTGTTTGGTTTTGGAATTATTGATATTCTTTTTAAGAAAATAGCTTTGTATACGGTCGTTCCTTATACCACATCGTTATTCTTTGTTTTTCTAATTGCTTTTGCTGTTTCTATTTTAATCGTATTGTATAAGCTGTTTGTAACCAAAGAAAATTTTGTTTTAAAAAGTATTCCTTTTGGGATATTAGTTGGCGTTTTCAACTTCGGAAATATATTATTCTATTTAAAAGCTCACAAAGCATTTGCAGAAAATCCATCAACAGTTTTTGCTGGGATGAATATGGGCGTAATTATTTTAGGAACTCTTATTGGTGCTTTTTTCTTCAAGGAAAAATTATCTAAAATCAATGTTTTAGGTCTAGTTTTGGCTTTGGTCGCTGTCATTTTTATTGTTTTGTCGCAATTAAAGTAATTTTTTTTAAGCGGTAACCCTTTTATTTTCAATTGATTTAATGTTTAAATTTTAATTAACGAAAATAAACTCGACTAATTCTATAGAATTTATAAATATATTTTTGTAGCTTTGTCTCAACAATGAAAAACTATAGCCGAAATATTATGACGTCTTTTCCATGCAGCTTTGCGATGTGCTGTATGATGAATCACGTTTTGAAATGGCGTTAATAGAGAAAGTACTTGTTAGTTATTTTTTTTTTTTAGCCTTTCATTGCACCATGAAAGGCTTTTTTTTGAATCATTAAAAAATCAAGATATGAGAACCAACAGAAATATGAAAATTTTGATGCGCCGTTGCCTGATAAAAATTCCGTGTTGCATTTAGTTTGAAGATTAAAAGAGAAAGTAAATCTTCTTACCAAAGAAGATCATAAACATAAAAAGTAACCCAAACCTAAAAACTATATATTATGAGCTCAGAAATTATAAAACATAATCCGTTTCAATCCATGATTGATCGCTTTAATATCGCTGCTGATATTTTAAAATTGGATGATTCTATCAAACAAAAATTGCAGCGCCCAGAAAAACAAATCACAGTAAATTTTTCTATTACTTTAGATAATGGAAACGTTCAGAACTTCGAAGGATACCGTGTAATTCACAACACCGCTTTAGGACCTTCAAAAGGCGGAATTCGTTACGACACCGCTGTAAATCTGGATGAAGTAAAAGCACTTGCCGCCTGGATGACCTGGAAATCTGCTGTAACTGGAATTCCATTTGGTGGAGCAAAAGGCGGCATTATTTGCGATCCGAGAAAGCATTCTAAAACAGAATTAGAAAAAATTACAAGAGCTTATACCAAAACTTTGGCTGATATTTTCGGACCAGAGAAAGATGTTCCTGCGCCAGATATGGGGACAGGACCAGACGAAATGGGCTGGCTAATGGATGAGTTTTCACTGTTGCACGGAAGACCAATTCATGCGGTTGTAACAGGAAAACATCTTCATTCCGGCGGATCTTTAGGCAGAGTAGAGGCAACAGGAAGAGGAGTAAGTATTATTACACTTCTAGCACTTGAGAAACTAAAAATAAGACCGGCAAGAGCTACTGCAGCTATTCAAGGATTTGGAAACGTTGGTCTACATTCTGCGTTATTTCTACATGAAAAAGGAGTGAAGGTTGTAGCCGTAAGCGATGTTTCTGAAGCATTTTATAATCCGAACGGGATTAATATTCCAGAATTGATTTTATACTATAACTTAAATAATAAAACCATAAAAGGCTATCCAAATTCGGTTGCCATAAAACACGAAGATTTATTGCTTCTAGATGTCGATGTATTGATTCCTGCGGCAAAAGAAGATGTTATTACGAAGCATAATGCAGGAGAGATTCAAGCCAGAATTATTGTTGAAGGTGCCAATGGACCTGTTTCTTCAGATGCAGATCAGATTCTGCATGATAAAAATATATTAGTTGTTCCTGATATTTTGGCCAATGCGGGCGGTGTTACCGTTTCTTATTTTGAATGGCTTCAGAATTCGCTTTTGGAGTCATGGAGAATCCATCAGATAAACAAACGTTTGGAGGATATTTTAGAAAAAGGTTTTGATACTGTTTTTAGAGTTGCAGTAAAACATAGTGTAACGCCTCGTATTGCGGCTTATATAATCGCTTTGAAAAAAGTGGCCGAAACGCAGTCAGTTAAAGAAGTTGCCTTGGAAGCGCCTTTATTTAAACAGAATTAAAAATCAGGTTTACTTCGTAAAAGATCATTTTCATTAATTACGTTTTTAGCGCTCTTAAAAACGTAATTAATGGAAGTGTCTTTTTCGTTTGAACTATTAAAAAGAGAAGAAAATTATTAAACACATAGAAACATAGTATTTACAAGCCTGTAAAAAGGCGTTTCACTAATAACAATACACATAGCTATGTTTTAAAGCTAGCTTTTTTGTAATCTCAAGCAGAAGTAATAAAAATCTATGTTTCTATGTGTTAAAATAAAATTACTCAATACATAATTTTTAGAATCGAAAAGTATCAAATAAATGAAAAATATCAATTTTCTAGCATTTGCCATGCCGGCCTTTTTTCTTTTTTTGTTTTTGGAATATAAGCTTGCTCAACGCAGAAAAAAGCCTGAAATTTTTAACTATGAAAGTTCTGTTTCCAATATTTCCATCGGAATTGCAGAGCGTTTGATTAACTTATTTGTTGCAGCCAGTTTTTATCAGCTGTATTATTTAATTTATGATGATTATAGACTTTTTGATATTCCGAGTAATGCCTTGGTTTGGTTTGCCCTTATTCTTGCCACCGATTTTGTCTGGTATTGGTATCATCGCTTAGGACATGAAGTCAATTTTTTCTGGGCAGCGCATATTGTACATCATCACAGCGAAGAGTTTAATTTTACTGCGGCAGCGAGAATTACTACTTTTCAGGCTATAATTCGAACGGGATTTTGGTGCGTTTTGCCATTTGTTGGTTTTCATCCCAGTATGGTGATTACCATGCTTATTGTTCATGGCGCTTATTCTTTTTTTACGCATACACAGCTTATTGGTAAAATAAAATGGCTGGAATATGTTTTTGTAACCCCTTCTGTTCATGGAGTTCATCATGCTTCTGACGAAAAGTATTTAGACAAAAATTACGGTGATATGTTCACCTTTTGGGATCGCCTTTTTGGAACTTTCCAAACCGAAGAGGAAAAACCCAAATATGGATTGACGCATCCGCTAAAAAGCTATAGTTTCTTGTGGCAGCATTTTCATTATTATTTCGAAATTTACGAATTATGGAAACGCTCAAGCGGATTCAAAGCGAGATGGAATGCTGTTTTTGGAAGCCCAGCAGATATGGATCAGGATATTCGTCCCATTCTGGAAAAGCGTTTTTTGCAGGATAAAGCAGCTCCCAATCAGAGACTTCGATTTAAAAATTATCTTTATATACAATTAGGAATCTGTACTTTGATTCTAACGGTTTTTACTTATTATTTTGATTATTTAGAATTGTATGATAAAGTGTTTGTACTTTCTTTGGTAATTATCACTTTAATCAATTGCGGTGCTTTATTAGAACAACGAAAATGGATTTACTACCTAGAATATACTCGTCTGGCGATGCTTTCGACTTATTTTTTATATGAAGAAGGTTTGCTGGTATTTTTCTTTGTTCCAATTGCAATAATGATTTTTGCAGAGCAATTGTTTTCATTGAGTAAGATTTATCAGAATACCATTTTACAATTGGAAACTTCAGAATAGAAAATGACAATTTTAGAGTATAGTCCCAGAGGGACTAAATATTTATAGAAAAGAAATTTGTTATACAAAAGAGCTCCAGCGGAGCGACATATTTATTAATATTTAAATTTATATGTCGCTCCGCTGGAGCTCTTTTGATTGTCGTTTGAATTGCATTCTATAAATATGCCGCTCCTCTGGAGCTGTGATATTAAAACATAATTCGTTAATTGCTTTGCCAGTCCTTATAGCTAGAGCCGTGGCTAAAAAAAACTTAGAACCTTTGCATCTCAGAACCTTAGCAACTTTAAATTGTCTTAATCTCCATAATCTTCTGCTCAAAAGTATCTTTAAAATCAGATTTGCTTTTAATTCTGGTTTTGTACGTATAAATTGTAGCTACAGAAAGTTCTAAGAATTCTGCCATTTGACTGCTGTCTTGAATGCCCAATCTATACAAAGCAAAAATTCGCAATTCTGTATTTAAAAGTTCACCTTTTTTGACAATGCATTTATGATCGTTTGGGAATAAATTATTGAAATCGGTTACAAATGTCGGAAACAACTTCAAGAAGATTTCGTCAAACTGATGAAACAGATTTTCGCGTTCTTCCTTAACATTATAACGCTTCAAACTAGCAATAACTTCATCTGTTTTTTTGGTAATGATTTTATGCAGCGTACTTTTCTGAATATGGTCTATTTTATTAATGAAAGCCGAAGTTGCTTTAATAAAATACGTAATGTATTCTTCTTTAATAGCATTGGCCTCACTTAAACTTACATTCATTTCTTGCAATTGCAAGTACGAATCGGCCATGATTTTTCTTGCTTTATTCTTTTCTTTTAATTGTTTGAAAATGATGCCAAGGAAAACGAAAATGATAACCGTTAGAATTGTCAAGAGAATGATAATCTTCTCCAGTTTATCATTTTTATCCTTTACATTATTTAGCTGCGCTTTTTCTATAATTGGCAAAATAGACGAAATCTCAATCTTTCGATGCCTTGCATTATAAAAAGTGGCATCATCCATTGCAATATTGATGTATTCGTTTGCTTTATCCAAATAGCCCATTTTAAAAAGTTCATTGGCCAAATTTCGAAGCGCAACGGTTTCTTTCGTAGCATTTTTTACATCGGCAATTGCGGCAAGAGCTAAATATTGAATCGCTTTTTTGGTATAACCCCGTTCAGAATAAATATATCCGAGACTCGAAGTGGCAATTCCGTAATAATCAGGAGGCAGATTGTAGTTGTTGATCCAGTAGCTGAAAGCAAATTCGGCCCCGCGCCAGTCTTGTTGTTTCAATCGTTTTAAACTTTCTGCAGCCCAATATTCGTTGGTATTGGTTCCAATTAATTCTAAAGCTTTCTTTAAGAAATGATTTCCCTGCTGTACATAATGAATATTAAAGCGCTGATCACGGTTGTAATCAGCTAAATCATAATAAGCACGAGCTTTAATGTTATAATATTCAAATTTGTTTCTTTGATCCAGTTTAGTATCGTCAATAACATTTAGCGTGTCAATGGCTTCTTTAAAAAGCCCAGAAGATAAAAGTACGAAACCTTCCTTGATTCTACTTTTAGATAAATACTTCGGATCTTTTAGGATTTTAGCTTTGATTTTAGATTGCTCTAAATAGTAATAGGCAGAGTCGTATTTAAAAGATTTGTATTCATCAAACAAAGACATATAACAATTGTACAATTCTTCATTATTCTGACTAAGCGTAAACTTAGATACATTTTTCTTTAAAGCTTCTATTTTTCGATATTTCTGTTTCAGGTAAATCTCTTTTTTCAAGAGTACCTGATCTAATTCTTCTAAATACGGATTCGTCTCTTTCGCAGTAAGAGAAAAACCTGCCAGGAAGAAAAGCAGCATCAATATTCTTTGCATGATTTGGTTTTGGTTTAGGGAAAAGTGGGTTGATAGATATAGTGAGTTAATTCGATTTAAAATTAAGAATAAGTTTGAGATTAAGCTAAACCTGTTTTTCAAGAATCTTGTAAAATGTTTAATAACATAGCTTTAAAAGGTGATTTTCGGAGTGAAAATGAGCTACAAATGTTAAAAACAGGTAATTTATTTGCAATTATACAATAAAAACTGGTTATATATGTACATAGTGAAAAAAATATGCTTATTATTTTACATATTGTCATTTTTACCATATAAAAACGGCTTATTTTTATCTCAACAGCGTCTTGATTTTTTACTCTTGTAAAAATATATAAAATATTGATTATTAGTAATTTAATGTTTTTTGTGTTTGAATTTTATCTTGATTTTTTTCAGATTTTTTTTTTAGGATTTATTTAACGTCTAGTTTCGCTGTATCCTTTTGAAGGGGATAACAAACTAACGAAAACCAAAAATTTATGAAATGTAAAAGTCTTTATTGGCTAGCTTTTATGATGTGTTTATTTGCTATCGGATGCGATAACACAGATGACGGAAGCTACGTAGAACCGATTACCCTTTATGAAAAAGTAAATGGAAATTGGGGATTAACAAATCTGAAAATGGTTGATGAAGTTGCGAAAGCAAATAAGATCGAACCAAACGAAGAAAACTTGAGCACTTATTTCAACTACGAAGATTTTAAAATCAAATTTAACGTAGATGGAAATAACAATCCTACAAGTTACGAAGTAACTGGAGATGTTCCTCCATTATTTGCTCCTAAGGGGTATTGGGCACTTAGCTCAGCGTTTCAATCTACTACTGGTGTTGGAACAAAAATCTATCTGTACAGCGACGCACAGAAAACGCAAAAAACAGATGAACTTAGATTGATTTCAGTTCCAGGTAAAAGCAAAGAAATGCAGATTCAATTGGCGCATTCTTCTGGTGGTGTAGATTTCGTGTCTTATGTGTTTAAATTAAATGCTATTAATTAAAAAGTAATATGAAAAAGTTTATATATACAATTTTACTTGCCTTGTTGATGGCTCCTAATTTTATTCAGGCACAAGAAGCTGCTGGAGCCGTAGGTCCAATATCATCATTTCCTGTTGTTTACAAATATGATGAAAAAGTTACATGGTACTTTGATATGTCGGCATCAACATTTGCTGAAACAGAAGATTTATATATCTGGATCTGGTCTCCATCTGAACCAGATGCTGGACACTGGGAAAACTCATCAGATTTTGCAAAACTGAAATATGAAGGAAATAGAATCTGGAGTTTTACGCTAACTCCAACACTTTATTTTTCTAAAACTCCAGAAGAAATAGCGAAGAGTGATGGATTCTGGTTTCGTTTGAAAAACAAAAATGGATCTAAACAAAGTGATGTTGCCAATGTGGCTTATATTGATTTTTCATCTTTCTATACTTCAGGTGAATTATTTAGATCATATCCATCAAAACCATTAATTGATAAACCAGTAAGTATTGTTTTTAATGCAAATCTTAATCCGGCATTTGCTGGAACTCCAAGTGTACATATGCATGGTGGTTTGAATGACTGGACTATTCAGCAAATGTACGAAGCTGCAAAACCAGAAATTGCCGAAAAAACAAAATTAAAAGATTTAGGTAACGGTTTTTATAAAATGGATTTTGTTCCTAAGCAGTATTTCAATGCTCCAGATGATTTTGTAATGGAAAAGATAAATTTTCTGATGGTAGCAGAGAATTGGACAGCAAATTCTGGAGATCAGGTTATTTACGCAGGAGAATTTGTTCCGCCGCCACCGCCAAGTTTTGCTTTCTTTCCATCGCAAATCAGTCAAAAAGATTTTCTTGGAATGTCAAGAAAAAATAACGAGGCAGGTGTAAACAAATTAATCTACACGATTACAGCTGGTACAAAAACAATTTCGGGTGAGTTTACTGGAGGAACTGCAGAAATTAAAGGTTTTGTCAATCTGGTTTCAGAACTTAATGGAGTTCCGAGCTTAAGCGAAATTCATGTTTTGGTAAAAGACAATAAAGACAAAACGATTTCGGATACGACCATTCCGCTAAAAACTTTAGATAAATAATCACTATTAAATTAAAACACCAATTCTAATGAATAGTAAAAATACAAAAAGCGTCCTGCATCAAATGTGGACTGCTAAGGCAGCGGTATTGATGATTTTTATGCTTTTTCTTACTGCCAATTCTTTCGCGCAGACGAAAAAGATATCAGGAACTGTTTATGACAATACAGGGAATGTATTGCCAGGAGCTTCTATCATTGAAGTAGGAACTAAAAACGGAACTACAACAGATTTTGATGGTAAATTTAGCCTGAATGTAGCCGTAGGAAGTGCAATCGAAGTTTCGTTTATCGGCTCGACAACACAAAAAGTTCAGATTACAGCCAATACTTCTAATTATGAAGTGCGCCTGCAAAATGACGGGTATGCATTGGCAGAAGTGCAAGTAGTTTCTGTAGGTTACGGAAAAGTAAAAAAATCAGACTTGACTGGAGCAATTTCTACAGTTGGAGCAGATGAATTGCTAAAAGGAACTATTGGTTCTACAGAGCAGGTTTTGCAAGGAAAAGTGGCAGGATTAAGCATTATTCGTCCTTCTGGAGATCCAGCTGCAGCTTCTACAATTCGTCTTCGTGGAGGAACTTCTTTAACAGCAAGTAACAGCCCGTTAATTGTGGTAGATGGTATTGCAGGAGTTGATATAAACGTCGTTCAACCTTCAGATATTAAATCGGTTGATGTTCTTAAAGATGCTTCGGCAACAGCAATTTACGGTTCTCGTGGAGCAAACGGAGTAATCATGATTACTACAAAATCTGGAACAAAAGGTGTTTCTGTTGTTTATAACGGACAAACGGGTATCGGTTATGTAAATAATAACTTAGATCTTCTTTCGGCAAATCAGTGGAGAGGATATGTACGCCAGAATCAAATTGCAGATGCAGTAGATTATGGTGGAAGTACAAACTGGCAAAAAGCAATCGAGCAGACTTCGATTTCTCAATCGCACACGTTAAGCATCAATTCTGGTAAAGCAGACAGCGGTTTTAGAACTTCACTTTCGTACTTAAATAATGAAGGAGTTATTAAAAAATCTGGATTAGAAAGATTAAGCGGTAATGTTAGCGCTTACCAATTTCTTGGAGACAATAAAGAAGTGAAATTTGATATGGGATTATTTGCAAACATTGATAAATGGCACCCAATAGACTATAGAATTTTTGAAAGAGCTTATAACTTAAATCCAACGATTCCTGTTTACGATTCAGAAGGAAATTTCAGTGCAGTAGTAGGAAATATTTATCAGAATCCGGTTGAGATTTTAACAAACAGAACTTTTGATAATGAAAGACACAGACTTTTAGGGTACTTTAAAACAGATGTGAAATTCTTGAATGACTTTACTGCTACAGCAAATATTTCGCTAGAGCACAATGCAGTAAAAGCGGGTACTTACAAACCATCTTATGCGGTTATGGAAGGACAGACAGAAGGCGGTTTTGCACAAAGAACTTATGCAGAATATACAAATGCACAAGGAGAGCTTTATGTAAATTACAGCAAAGTTATAGACAAACATAACATTGGCGCTTTGGCTGGATATTCTTATCTAGAAAATATCTATCAAGGTTTTGGAGCACAAAGAGGTGGTTTTGTTACAGATGCATTTAGTTACAATAATTTAGGTGCAGGTTACAACTATCGTTTAACCGACGTGTATTCATACAAAGGAAAATCGAACCTAGTGTCTTTTTATGCTCGTGCTAATTACGGTTATGATGGTAAATATTTATTGACAGCGACCGTAAGACGTGATGGATCAAGCCGTTTTGGAGAAAACAATAAGTGGGGAACTTTCCCATCTGCTTCTGCAGCTTGGAGAATTTCTAACGAAGAATTTATGGAATCTTCAAAAGGTTGGTTAGACAATTTAAAATTGAGAGTTGGTTATGGAGTTACAGGAAATCAAGATGGAATTGGAGAGTATAAATCACTTTCTATTTTGGGAGTTGGAAGCGACAGTTATTACGATCCAGTTACTAAAACTTGGAGTTTGGCTTATTCTCCAAAACAAAACCCAAATCCTGATTTGAAATGGGAATCTACAGAGCAAATTAACGTTGGTTTTGATTTCGGACTTTTCAATAGAATTACAGGATCTTTTGAATATTATTCTAAAAAAACAAAAGATTTATTATACACTTACGAAGTGCCTCAGCCACCTTATTTAGTAGGAACAATGTTGGCTAACGTGGGCGAAATGTCAAACAAAGGGGTAGAGTTAACTTTGAATGCAGATATCATTAAAGGGGATAAATTCAACTGGAATGCTAATTTGACTCTTGGACATAACGTTCAGAAAATAGAAAAACTTTCTAACCCAACCTATAAAACAGATGTGATCTACAGCGGATCTCTACATGGTTTGGCAGGTATGTCTGGACAATATTCTCAAATTATTGCAGAAGGATATCCAGTTGGAACTTTCTGGGGATTCAAAAACGCTGGTTTAGATGCCGATGGGAAAATTCAATACTACAACGCTGCTAATGAAGTAGTCGCTGAAAGTGCTTTGGTTGATGCTGATAAAAGAGATCTAGGAAATATTCAGCCAGATTTAACTTTAGGTATCGGAATGAATTTTACTTACGGAAACTTTGATCTTGGATTTTCTGGATACGGAATGTTTGGACAAAAAGCATTAAATGCGACAAACATGATGTTAAACGATCCGAACAGATTGCCAGCTTTTAATGTGCCAGATTCTTTCTTGAGTAGCGGTATTACTTCGTCTCCAAAATATTCTGATTACTGGATCGAAGATGCTTCTTTCTTCAGACTTCAGACATTGACTTTTGGTTATACTTTACCATTGAAATACAAAAAATCTAAATTTAGAATGTATGTAATGGGCGAAAACTTATTTGTAATCACAGGCTACAAAGGTGTAGATCCAGAGATTGGTTTAAATGCTCAGGACGGAATTAATCAGACTGGAGTAATGGATCAAACTGGTTTGGCAGCTCCTGGAATTGACAGATACAATAATTATCCTCGACCAACTACAATTTCTGTTGGATTAAATTTTACGCTGAATAACTAAGCGAATTGATAACCATAAAATATTAACAATGAAAATCAAAATAACAGCAGTAATACTTTTAAGCATGCTTTTTACGGTATCCTGTACTGATTTGGACGAACAGTTGTATGATCAGGTAGAAGATGGAAATTTCGGAAATACAACCAAAGAGATTGATGCGCTGGTAGGTGGAGCTTATTCTTCGTTAAGAGGATTCTCTGATGCAATCTCAAATAATTTTCCAACTTGTGAGTATGTTTTCTTTTTGAATGAAGTAGTTTCAGATGAAGCAACAATTCCGACAAGAGGAACAAACTGGTACGATGGCGGACAATATCAAGACGCGCAAAAGCATACTTGGAAATCGGACAATAGAATGATTCTTTCGGCTTGGCGTTACAATTATACTGGAATTGCTAAGATTAATGCAATCATTTATCAAATCGATAAATCATCTCTTAGTGATAAATCAAAAGAGCCAATTTATGCAGAATTAAAAGCGCTTAGAGCCTATTACTACTACAATCTTTTAGATTTATTCGGAAATGTGCCAATTGTAACCGATTTTGAAGATACAGCTCTTCCAACCAATTCAACACGAAAAGAGGTTTATGATTTTGTTGAAAAAGAATTGACAGACGCTATTCCGCATTTAAATCCAAATGCGGTGTATTCTAAAATGACTAGAAATGTTGCGTATTCTATTTTGGCTAGATTATATCTTAATTCAGAAGCGTTTATCGGTCAGCCACGTTGGCAAGATTGTATCAATATGTGCCAAAAGGTTACTGGATACAGTTTAACACCAGATTTCTTTTCGAATTTCGTGACAGAAAATCAGACTTCGACAGAAATTATTTTCGCTATTCCTTACGATTCAAAAGCTGGAACAGTTGGAAACTACATGAACTCAATGTCTTGTCATTATAATCAAAAATTAGCTATTTCTGCCATTCCAAACAATTATCCTTGGAGTGCAAACGGAATGTGCGCACAGCCTGGAGTTTATTCTGCATTTGCAGACACAGACAAGAGAAAAAAATGTATGCTAGAAGGCGATCAGATCAATCTTGCGACAGGAACTGTAATTATGATGGATAATGGAGAACCACTTACCTATACAGAGAACCTAACAAGTCTGGAAGATGCAAAAGAGAATGAAGGAGTTCGTTTACATAAATATGAAATGAAAGCAGGAGAGCAATGGGAGCGTGATCACGATTTTGTATTAATTCGTTATGCAGAAATCTTAATGATGCAAGCAGAATGTTACGTTCGTTTAGGCTCGCCAGATTTAGCAAGACCATTTGTACAGCAAGTAGCATCTCGTGCAGGTGAAGAATTGCCAGCAACCATTGACCTTGCATTTATAAATCAAGAATTGTTGAAAGAATTTACATTCGAAGGAAGAAGAAGAACAGACAATATTCGTTTTGGAACATTCTTCGAACCATGGTGGTCAAAAGGGACAACAGAAAAATACAGAGCAATTTTCCCAATCCCAAGTACTGTTTTAACCACAAACAAAAACCTTAAACAAAATCCTGGGTATCCAAATTAGGTTACTAGAATGTCAGTCTTCCATGTTGGTTAGTCGTGGAAGGCTGACATGTTTTTAATTTTTTTTAGTAACAGATTCTAAAGATTAGAAACCGAATTAGAGGATTGAAAAAAGATTTTGTTTCACGCAGATTTTGCGGATTAAAGCAGATTTGGTTTTAAATGTAAAAAAAATAATCTGCGCATATCTGCTTAAATCTTTTTAAATCTGCGTGAAATAAATTAATCACAATAAAATCCTTTTTAATCTTTTAATCTGTGGCAAAATATAAAAATAACAAACAGTACATCAATATGAAAAGATATATCACATCGTTGGTTTTTGGTTTGATGAGCATTGCGATGATTGCCGGTTGCAGCAGCGATGACAAAGGCTCAGACAAACCTGTAGAACCAGAGAAAACAGACCCTGTTGCGATTGAGAAAACCAACAGCACTAAAATTTATATGCATTACATGCCGTGGTTTGAAACCAACGAAAGTAGTGCCGATAAAAAATGGGGATATCATTGGACAATGGCCAATAAAAATCCGAACAACGTAGGAGCAAACGGAAGAAGAGAAATTGCATCGTACTATTATCCGCTGATTGGACCTTATCACTCAGGCGATAAAAATGTGATCGAAAATCATTTATTGTTGATGAAATATTCAGGAATTGATGGAATTCTTATTGATTGGTACGGCACTTACGATGTAAACGATTACGGAATGATCAAAGAGAATACAGATCAATTAATCGAAATGCTTGATAAAGTAGGTTTAGAATATGCTATTGTATACGAAGACCGATTTTTGACCAATGTGGTTAATGCAGGAAAAGCAATTTCGGTAACTGGTGCAGCAAAAACAGATTTGGCTTATGTAGAGAAGAATTATTTTTCGGATGCCAATTATATCAAGATTAATGGTAAACCGCTGTTAATGAATTTTGGACCAATTGTGCTACAGACCCCCGCTGAATGGACAAACGTCTTTAATACTTTAACAGCAAAACCCACTTTCTTGACACTTTGGGACCACTCTTCAATGGCAGGAGAAAATGCTTCTGGCGAATATGCGTGGGTATACAAAGACAATAGTTACTTAACTAATTTTTACACCAATACCAAACCAAAATTGGGTGTAGCAATGGGTAGCGCTTATCCTGGTTTTAAAGATTTTTACGCTCAAGGCGGAGGCGGAGCAGCGATTGGATGGACGATTGAACATAACAATGGAGCAACATTGGATGAAACTCTTGCCTTAGCTAAAAATGCCAATGTAAATTATCTGCAGCTGATTACATGGAATGATTTCGGAGAAGGAACCATGATTGAACCAACAGTTGAATTTGGATATTCTTTCATTGAAAAAATCAAAGCTTTTGCTGGAGTAAAAAATACAGAAAGCGTATTTCCAGAGATCAGCAAATTGTATGATTTACGCGTACAGAAAAAAGGAAATGTCGAAGCCCAGAAAAAACTCGATCAGGTGTTTAATTATTTTGTTTCTATGCAGCCTGCAAAAGCAAAACAAACATTAAGCGAAATAAAATAGAGCTGTAATTAATACAATTTAAATAATGAAAAACAGAAAATATAGATACTGTCTAATAGCTTTTGCCACAATGCTCGTTATGGCTTGCAGTACTAAAAAAACGTATAAAATCAGTTCTCCGGAAAAGATCTCTGAATTAACTTTTGAATTAACGCCTTCTGGACAGCCTCAATATAGTTTTTCTTCTAACGGAAAATCGATTATTGAACCTTCTCTTATGGGATTTGAATTTCAGGGTTTAGCTAAAATGAAAGATGGATTTGAAGTCGTTTCGACCGAAGAAAAATCGGCAGATGAAACTTGGGAACAGCCTTGGGGCGAATTCAAAAAAGTTAGAGATCATCATAACGAACTGATTGTTCATTTAAAAGAAACAAAAGGCGAGGAGCGTTTAGTCGATATTATTTTTAGAGTTTTTGATGATGGAGTAGGATTTCGTTATGAATTTCCAAAACAGCCTCATTTAGGAAAAGTGAAAATCTCTAACGAAGTAACACAATTTACTTTTAAAGATAATAATGAAGTTTGGTGGATTCCAGTTCATCGTGAAAACAGTTATTACGAAAGTGAATACCGTAAAACGTTAATGAGTAAAACAGATACGATCAATACTCCAGCAACTTTTGAAACCAAAGACAAATTATATGTTGCTATTCACGAAGCCAATTTAACAGATTTTGCCTCAATGACACTTTTAAAAACGACAGACAAGCAATATAAAAGTGATTTGGTACCGTGGGCAGATGGTGTAAAAGTATACGCAGAAACACCTTTTAAAACACCTTGGAGAACTATTGTGGTTGGGAAGAATCCTGGACAAGTAGCAACTTCGACCATTATGCTGAATCTAAATGAGCCTTCAAAAATTGAAGATTTATCTTGGATCACACCTTCAAAATACATTGGAATCTGGTGGGGAATGCACTTAGAAAAATATACTTGGGGACAAGGCCCAAAACACGGTGCAACAACCAAAAACACAAAAGAATATATTGATTTTGCTGCGAAAAATGGTTTTGACGGAGTTTTGGTTGAAGGATGGAATGAAGGTTGGGATGGTGACTGGACTGCAGATGGTTCTGCATTTAGTTTTGTAAAAGCGTATCCAGACTTTAATTTGGAAGAAATTACCAAATACGCGGCCGTAAAAAATGTTCGTTTAATTGGACATCACGAAACGGCTGGTGCTACTAAAAACTATGAGAACCAGTTAGAAGAGGCTTTCAAACTGTATCAAAAAATGGGAGTGAATTCGGTTAAAACGGGTTATGTAAATAAATATTTGGATAAAAAAGAATGGCATGACAGCCAGTACGGAGCACGTCATTACAGAAAAGTAATCGAAACGGCGGCTAAATATCATATCATGATCGATAACCACGAACCAATGAAAGGAACGGGGTTACAGCGTACGTATCCAAACTTTATGTCACAAGAAGGCGGAAGAGGACAAGAATATAATGCATGGTCTGTAGATGGAGGAAATACGCCAGAGCATTTAACAACTTTGCCTTTTACCAGAATGCTTTCTGGACCGTTTGATTACACACCAGGGAATTTCAATTTTGATTATAAAACACCTTCTGGAGCAAAAGTGCAAACCACTTTGGCCAATCAATTGGCCTTGTACGTGATTATTTTCAGTCCGTTGCAAATGGCATCTGATTTACCTGAAAACTATGAAGGAAAACCAGAATTTCAATTCGTAAAAGATGTGCCATGCACTTGGTCGGATACTAAAGTTTTAGATTCTAAAATTGGAGAATACACTACAATTGCCCGTAAAGATTGGGACGAGAAAAACTGGTATTTGGGTTCGATTACAAATAGAAATGCAAGAGACTTAAAAGTAACGCTTTCGTTTTTAGACAAAAACAAAGAATACGAAGCAGAAATTTATGCAGATGGAGAAGGGGCAAATTATAAAACCAATCCATATCCAGTTACAATCTCTAAACAAAAAGTAAACAACAAAACTGTTTTAAATATCAAATTGGCAGCTGGAGGAGGAACAGCAGTAAAATTCACTCCAATCGAAAAATAGTTTTTTAAAGATTCTAAGATGCTGAGAATCTGAGTTTCTAAGCTTCTGAGATTCTAAATTTATAAAGTTTTATTTTGAGTTAAGTTAAGTAAGTTTAAGTTTGGTAATAAACCCGATAGCTGGAGAGTTATCGGGTTTATTTTTTTGTTTCTAGTTTCTAGTTTCAAGTTTCAGGTTTGATAAGCTTTGAGTATAATTTTTAACGCAGAGAGCGCAAAGATTTTCGCAAAGTTCGCAGAGTTTTTTTGAGGTGGGTTTTTGAGAATGCAAAGTTCGCAAAGCTTTTTGATGAAATTTTAATCTCGCAAAGACGCAAAGTCGCAAAGAATATAAAAAACTTTGCGACTTTGCGTCTTTGCGAGAATATTTCGTTCAGCTAAAAAAAACTTTGCGCTCTTTGCGGTAAAATTATGTTCATAGCTTTTTTCCACAAAGCTTTGAAATAAAAACTTTGCGAACTTTGCGTAATCCTTAGCGCTCTTTGCGGTTAAAAAAACTTAGAACCTTAGCACCTTAGAATCTTAGCATCTGAGAGAGAACCTTTATCTAGTAACTTTAACATGCTTACCGAAAGTGTAAACCGCTGTAAGCGTTGGCCCGTTATATCCCCATTTTAAGAAACCGTTTAAGCGGTCTTGAACCGTATCTATTCTAAAGTTCAAGCCAGTATAACCTGCAGTAAGACTAAAGTTGTCTACAACATTATACAAAACCGATAAATTGTAGCTTATGATTCGGCCATCGGTTTCATCAATTTTTACGGCAAGATAATTAACGTTGGCATATAAACCCCAGCGTTTTCCAAGAACAAATTCACCCCAAATTCCAACATCTGGCAGTGGCGCAGTAAAATCAAAAGTATCACGATATTCTACACTTTGCGTATTAGCTTCTAATTTTAATCCTAAATCTGCGAAAAGAACATGCGCCCCAATCAATAGACCAGCTTGATATTTAGGTTTAGATAAAATAGCATACCCATAAGCAATTCTAGCAATCTGTACGTTAAAAGTACCTTGAACCCTTCCGTCCAATGGGTAAGTATGGTCTCCGAAATTAATATCTCTTTGCAGCGTTTTTGTTGCAGTTCTGTCTAATACAAAATATTCAAAACCTAATCGAGATCTTTTGGATATGCGCCAATCAAAGGTTCCTAAAAAGGATACAGTCGATTTAGAAAACCCTAAATCATTTTCAAGATCAATCTCAGTTCCTATATTTCCGTTGTTGCCTTCAACTTTAACTTGAGTATTATTTACAGGAAAAAAAGCGCCAGCGGTAACTTTAAAGCGTCTATTGTGCCAGGGCAGATCATCCACAGTACTATCTTGAAAATCGTCTTTTTCAGTTTTAAAAGTTGTTAAGCTATCCTCTTTACTGGCTTCAGCAACAGTTTGAGCGTTTAACGGAATCCAAAGGAGCATCATTACCAAAAAAATAAATAATTGTTTCATCAGATTAATTTTTAAGTTTTTATTAGGCAATATTTAACATTTAAAGTTAGTAAAAATAATCGTTCATTTTTCTTTTTTTAACCGAATTATTTTAGTGAATGAATTGTATATCAGTAAAATAAGGATTTGTTTTAAAAATAGTTGACATGTCAATCTTTTTTGTAATTTTGCATCATGGAAAAAAAACATACCGATAAAGAAAGTTTTTCAAATTTTTGGAAAGAAGAAATATCAGATAGTTTCTTCTTTCAGATTCATCGTATCAAACGTGCAATTTTCAGGCGTACCAATGCGTTAATGAATGAAGCCGGAATTACATTACAGCTAGAACAGTTGCCATTGTTGATGATTTTGCATCATAAAAGTCTTTCGCAGAGAGAATTGTCAGATAAAACAATGCGAGACAAATCATCTATTTTAAGAAGTATATCAGCACTTGAAAAAAAGAATCTTGTTGAGGTTGTAAAAGATAAAATAGACAAACGTAAAAATATTGTAAGTCTTACTGATGAAGGAATTTCGTTAGCAAAAAGCATTCGCTCGCTGATGAAAAGGGCAGAAGAAGAAGTAATGTCTGTTTTTTCTCCAAAAGAAAGAATTGAAGCGTTGAATGCGGTACGATCTTATGCAGACAAGCTAGAAACTCTTTAATTTTTTTTGAACTTTAAAAGTTGATATGTCAACTGATTTTTGAATAATTATTTTGAATAAATGAAAAAAAATGAATTATTAGAAGGGCCAATCCTTTCTTCATTATTAAAATTAGCCGTTCCGATTATGATTGCTAATTTATTACAAGCAGCATATCAGTTGGTAGATGCTTTTTGGGTTGGGCGTCTGGGCGGAGATGCCGTTGCGGCGGTCTCGATAAGCACGCCTGTAATATTTTTAACCATTGCTTTAGGAACTGGATTGGCTATTGCGGGTTCTATTTTAATTGCTCAATATTTTGGAGCAGGAAATCAGAAAATGGTCAACCACGTGGCAGCACAGACTTTGTCTATGGTGATTATTGTATCTGTTTTCTTGTCGATTATAGGCTATATTTTGAGTCCGTATTTTTTATATCTGTTGAAGGTAGAGCCTGCAGTTTACGTAGATGCTTTAGGTTTTATGCGAGTGGCTTTTGTGGGGCTTGTTTTTAGTTTCGGATTTATGATTTTCCAATCGATTATGCGTGGAGTTGGGCGTGTAACACTTCCTGTTTATATTGTTTTAGGAACCGTTATCTTGAACTTTGCCTTAGATCCGCTGTTTATTTACGGATGGAAATTTATTCCAGCTTTAGGCGTAAAAGGGGCGGCTTTGGCAACTTTATTTACACAGCTTTTGGCTATTATAATTGGATTTGCAATTTTGTTTAGAGGAAAACACGGAATCCATCTTCGCATTTCCGATTTTAAACCTGATTATAAACATATCAAAAGAGCTTTTGAAATTGGTTTTCCGTCTTCAATTGAGCAGTCAATGCGTGCTTTAGGAATGATGGCAATCACATTTTTGATTGTTCGTTTTGGTACATTGACAGTTGCTTCTTATGGTGCGGGTTCCAACTTGATTCAGCTCATTCTAATTCCAGCTTTGGGTTTGTCAATGGCGATTGCAACTCTTGTTGGGCAAAATATTGGAGCTGGAAATGTTGATCGTGCAGCTGAAATTTCAAAATTAGGAGCTTATCTGGGTTTCGGATTATTGACTGGTCTCGGAATCATTGCTTTTATTTTTGCGCCGTATCTAATCGCATTTTTTGTTCCAAATGATCAAGCCGTTATTGAAGGTGGAACAGAGTTATTGAGAATTACTTGTCTCTCTTGGGGATTTTTAGGCATACAGCTTTGTTTAACTGGTGTTTTTCGAGCTGTTGGAAACACAAAATTGCCTATGATTCTAACTTTGGTTTCGCAATGGGTAATCCAGTTTCCGCTGGCTTTTATTTTGTCTCATAATACTTCTTTAGGTAAAATTGGAATCTGGTGGGCTTTCCCGATTGCTTCTGTTGTAACGGCTTTAATTACTGTTGTCATATACGCAAAAGGCGATTGGAAGAAAGAAAGACTTACGGGTAAAACCAATAAACTGATTGATAAAGTAGAAAGCGAAATAGTGAAGGAAGGGTTTGATATTTCGAAATAAAAAGGACTAAGGTTCTGAGATACTAAGTTTCTAAGGTTTTTTTTAGCGAAATCAAATTCAATGATACTGTAGAGATGCACTGCAGTGCATCTAACCAAAGATTGGCAGAAATTCATTGTCGATTGGGTTTATTGTGGCTAAATGTTTCGGGAGGTTGTTTTGAAACCGTGATTGCGTGAGGGATGGGAATAAGCTGCCGAAGCAGCATGGACAGCCCGACAGCATTATAAAAAAAGGGCGAATAGGCGTTGCTATTATTTGCCCTTTTTTTATAATGGTGGCACGCCCAGATTATTTTACTTTTTAATTTTGTAAATATATTTTTATGAAAGGCAAGATAAATTTTAAGTATATTAGAACCTTAGTATCTTAGCATCTCAGAACCTTAGCACCTTTTAAAAATGACCAAAAATCTAAAACGTTATTTCATAAAATCAGTTATTATATTAGCCTTAATTCATTTAGCTTACTTTTTATACGGTTATTTTACTTTTAAAGGAATAAAGAATATTAATACCTACACGGAGTTTTACCGATTCAAATTTTACGATGACGTTTCGATTTCGCACTTTTTTGTAAGTGGTTTGTTTTTGCTTTTCTTTTTGATTTTTTTGATTCGAAATCATTCTAGAGAAGGCTATAGAGGAGGGAATCTGTTTAAAATCGCGGGTTGTTTGCTTTTTATTTCATTTCTGACTTTTTCGTTTTTTATTAGCTATAGTTTCGGAATGAATGCTAAACTGAAATCAGAATTGTCTGAAAAGGATTTTAATAATGACAAAAAACTGATCAATGTCTTAAATCCGTTTTTATACGCATACACTTCCTATAGTTCTGAGAAACTATTTAATTATGAGAATATTTTATACCCAAAACCGTATCCCGTAATTAAGGAAGATGATACAATTGTACCTGGTGAATTTCCGATTATAGAAACCAATTATTATAGCATTGACACCATAAAAGCTTTAACGAGCACTTTTGATAAAACGAAAAGTAAGGCGGATAGTATTTTTGATATTATCGGTTTTGATAAAGAAGAATTGCACAAAAGAGTGATCTCAAAAAGAATTGTGGGAGATAGCACAGAAATTATTTTTAAGAGTGTTTCCGTGCGTCCAGAACATGATGAGGATATTTGTATTTTCTTAGAAAATAAGTCTCTATTTAATCCTGTAAAAGGAGATTCTGTAGATAAGCAAAAATATAAAGTAGCTGTAGATCGCTATAAATTGCTATACAATGCTAAGAAAGATTCATTAACGTATACTTTTCAAAGATTAGATACGCTTTTAAGAAAATACAATATAGAAACAAATTTGATTCCGAAGTTGCTGACTCAAGATGTATACCACTACAGAGATAATAAAGATGAACCGCTTAATGGAATTAGAAATAATTTTGATAGAAAAGCTTTAGCAGAAAAATTTAAAACTTTAAATAAGTTGTTTTACGAGCCAAATTATTTGCATCCCAATATCGCTGCAGTCTATTTTGCTGTAATTGTTGCAGTTGGCGTATTGCTGTTTCTGTTTTATCTTATTTTCAATAAAAAGAGAGTTCAATAACAATTTCAAAAATCAATGACAATGGCAAAATTCAATGTCAAAAATCAATATCAATGGCAAAATTCAATAATTAATTTTAAAAATTAAAAATTAAAAATTGATATTGTTATTGAATTTTGATATTGTAATTGCCATTGCTAAACTCTATGATAATCTGCTTTCCAGTGCACAATTGCTTTTTTGATTGCATCGCCTGTTAAGCTGTTTTTTAAAGTATCTTCAACAAGCGGAACCAATTCGTTATCTGGCGCAAAGCGTAAAGCAAAAATCTGATCGTCTGTAAGTTTGTATTCAAATTCTTCGAATCTTTTGCCTGTTAGAGTAAAATAGCGGTAGCGCATTTCTAAGCGTACAATTCGGTTTTGCAGTGTTAAAGCATAATGCTGGCGCAGCATATAAGCGAGTGCAAAAAGCAATACAAAAGCCACGCTGATAAATGTCCATATTAAATGATCTTCCGTCGTAATGGCCAAATAAATACTGGCAATCAAGAACAAAATTAAAATGGGATAATATATAAAATGATGCGGAGTATAAAACCGTATATGATTATAATATGTCTGGATTTTCATGTTTTTATCTTTTAATGGTAGCCTATAAAAACAAAACTACTCTATATTTCTATAGAGTAGCTTTTTCCCAAAAATAAACTAACATAACCAATGTTCTCTTTATAGACTAAACTTTTTACAGTTTGCTTTGTCAATTTTAATAAGAAGAAAGCCTTTCCATTTCGTTCATTAAATCTTCACTATGGCTTATTTTTCTTTGATGTAAAATTAGATCGAGAGCAGATGATTTTTGTTATACTTTAAACAGAAAAAGTTACATGATTTCAATATTTGCATTTTAATTGTATAAAATACAGGTCTTTATAATAAGGTTTTAATGATGTTCCATTCGTATAATTTATCCTGAAAAGTCTTGCCAGCATTGGCCGGACTAGTTGATAGAAGTGTGAATGTTTTGTATTCTTTTGTTAAGTGAACATATTTTTTAAAAAACGAAGCTGCTTTTTGTCCGTTAAAAAGAATACTTTCTATTTGAGGATGAGTTGCCAAGAAATCTTCAAAGTCATTTGCTATTTCGTTTTTGATGGCACTGTCCAAACTTCCAACTCGATCACAAAATTGTAAGACATCCCAAAGCGCAATATTGTTTTTGATTAATAAGTTTTTTCGCATTTCGTAATCAGTAGAAAACTCTTCTTCTAGAATCTGAAACATAAACTTCCAAAAGTTATTCTGATTATGACCATAATACTGATTTAGCTCTAAAGATTTTATTCCAGGCATCGTGCCTAAAATGAGAATTTTAGAAGTTGGAGAACTAATAGGGGCAAAGGAGAAACTTTTCATGCTGGAATAAATAGATATGTTAAAATAAACATTTATAAGGAATTATAAAACAAAACCGAAAAATTATATAACATTTTTGGCGTGTCTTTAAACGAACTTTGAATTTCAGATTTCTAGAAAATAATCTGTTTGGCAAATTATAATTTTAAATCCGGCAAACCATGAAAATAGTTACTATAAATACAGAAAAAACTCAAAATATATTTGATGAACTTCAGACTAGTTTTGGCGGAAAAGTGAATTTTGATTTAGACGAATATGCACTTGAAGTAGAAAATAGTTTTGCAGAAGGTTCTATTATTGGAGCTTCCTTTAATGATAATATCTCCTATGTTCAGTTTGATATGACATTTTCTGCAGATGTGAGATTGGATTTTTTAAATGTAAAATCATCGCCTATTTATTTTGCTTATTGTTCTAAAGGAAACCTTTCGCACAGTTTTGGATTAAATGGTGAGGAACGAAAATTAAAAACTTTTCAAACCGCAATTGTAACCTCTAAACAAAACCAGGATAATGTGCTGTTTTTTGAAAAAGGTAAAAAGACAAAGCTCACATTAATTATTGTTGGTACTCAGATTGATGTTGCAAGTCAAACTCATTCTTTGAATCAGCAGGTAAAAGATACTTTTTTTGAAAATAATCAAGTAACAGATTTCTTTTATATTGGTTCGTATAATTTGCAGATTGCAGAAAAAATAGAGCAGCTTAATTCCATCACACAAAAAGGAATTGTGAGAAATTTGCTGAAAGAAGGCATCATGAGAATTATTTTGGCAATGGAAATCCAGCAGCATTCAGATGATTTGCACGCTTTCGCAAATGAATCAAACGGATTGACATTAAGAGAAATGGAAGAGATTAAAGAGCTTTCAGAATTTATAAAAACAAGTCCAGAAGAGGCATTTTCTATTAAAGCCTTAAGTAAAAAATCTGGTTTGTCTCCAAATAAACTTCAAGAAGGTTTCAAAATGATCCACAATCGCACGGTCAACGATTATATCACGCACATGCGCGTTCTAAAAGCCGAAATTCTAATTAGAACATCTGATTTAAATATTTCAGAAATTGTATACTGCATTGGTTTCACCAGCAGAAGCTATTTCTCTAAAATATTCAAACAAAAATTCAACTGCAGCCCAAAAGAATATAAGTTTAATTTGAATTCGTTGGCTATAACGGCCTAGCGGCCGGAGTTGCTAAGGTTCTGAGATGCTAAGATTCTAAGTTTTTTTTGAGAAAACTTATATTTCACCATCTTAAAAATAAATACTCTCGTTAGCTTAAAAGCATAATATATTTAAGTTGCTAAGGTTCTGAGTTGCTAAGGTTCTAAGCTTTTTTAAGGAAAATTTAGACCCTTAGAATCTTAGCAACTTAGCCTCTCAAAAAAAAGTACTGTCGCTAGCTCTAAAGCACAATATATTTTAAGTTGCTAAGGTTCTGAGTTGCTAAGATTCTAAGGTTTTTTTAAGGAAAACTTAGACACTTAGAATCTTAATAACTTAGCCTCTCAAAAAATACACACTAAGGTTCTAAGATTCTATAGTTTTCAAAAAAAACTTAGAATCTTAGAACCTTAGTTTCTTAGTATCTAAAAAAAAAAGATATATTTGCATAACTAGTTATATAATTAATTATTTGTTATGGAATTTTTTGATAAAGTTGGAAAAGCGGCATTAGGAAGCCGTTTGCGTTTAATGACTGCTGTTGTTACAGATGATGCTGCGAAAATATATGAATTGTATGGGGTTGAATTTGTACCGAAATGGTTTCCTGTATTTTATACCTTGGCAGAAGAACGCGAAATTACCATTACTGAAATTGCTAATGAAATTGGACATTCTCAGCCTTCTGTCAGCAAAATTATTCAGGAAATGATTGGCGCTGGGTTGATTGAAGAAAGCGCAAAAACAGAGGATAAGCGCAAGAATAATGTCGCACTTACCGAAAAAGGAATTTTGATTTCGAAGAAAATCAAACAGCAGCTAGAAGATATTGATGTTGCGATTGAAGATATAATTGCCGAAAGCAAGCATAATCTGTGGGCTGCACTGGAAGAATGGGAGTTTTTACTGGAGCAAAAATCTCTGATTAAAAGAGTTCGTGAACAAAAGAAAAAGAGAGAAAGTAAAGACGTGAAAATAGTTGATTATAAGCCAGAATATCAGGAAGCTTTTAGGGCATTGAATGTAGAATGGATTTCAACTTATTTCGAAATGGAAGAAGCCGATTATAAAGCGCTCGATAATCCTGAAGAGTATATTCTAAAAAGAGGAGGGAAAATTCTTGTGGCTCTTTATGAGAATGAACCTGTAGGTGTCTGTGCTTTAATTAAAATAAATAATTCTGAATATGATTTTGAGATGGCAAAAATGGCCGTTTCTCCAAAAGCACAAGGAAAAAGCATTGGCTGGCTTTTAGGTAAAGCTATCGCAGAAAAAGCAAAAGAATTGGGAGCAAAAAAAATATATTTAGAAAGCAACACCATCTTAAAACCCGCAATAAATCTCTATTATAAATTGGGTTTCGAAAAAGTTTTCGGCCTGGAAACTCCGTATAAAAGATGTAATATTCAGATGGAGTTGGTGCTTGGTTAAGTTACTGAGGTTCTAAGATGCTAAGACACTAAGAAAAAAACTTAGCAACTTAGTATTTTAGAACCTTAGCATCTTTCTATCTTCCAAATCTATAATAATCTAAATCTGTATTTTTTTTATTATTAAGTGAATCCAAGATCGAATTCATTCCAATGACGCTAAAAGTGATTCCGTTACCTCCGAAACCTAAAATGTAATGTTCGTTTTTTCTCGGATTAGGTTTTCCGAAATAGGGAAGACCGTCTTTGGTTTCTCCAAAAGTGCCTGCCCAGGAATAATCAATTTTAAAATTTAGATCAGGAAATCTTTTAAAGAATTGTTTTAAAAGATACGTTTCTTTTTTAGGAAGCAATTTATCTCGTTTCGCTGCGTCTTTAAAATCCTCATCTCCGCCGCCCATTATGATGCGATTATCATCTGTAGTTCTAATGTAATGATAAGGAGAGGCTGTATCCCAAAAAATCGTGTTTTTAAAATTCTCTGGAAGATCGGACTGACTTTCAGAGGTGATAACATAAGTGCTTTTTAAATCAACCACTTTTTCTTTTAGCGTTTCTGTGCTTTCGTAACCTGTGCAATGTATAATATGATCTGCAGTGATAGAAAATTTAGTGTCAGTGGTTGCAATAATTTTGCCTTTTTGATGCTGAATAGAAGCAATATTAGTTCGGTCAAAAATTTGCATTCCTTTTTCATGGCAATGAAATAGAAGATCGGTTGCCAATTTAAACGGATCCATAACAGCAGCAGTTTTAGATTCTACGCCAGCAATTGCATTCAATCCCATTTTTTGCAATTCTGATCTGCTTAACCAGCTGATTTCGAAACCATGCTGTTTTCTAGCTTTAAATTCATTTTTTAAATAAGGAACATCTTTTTTTAGAGTTGTAAAATAGACGCTTTTTTTAAACTCAAAACCACAATCGCATCCCACAGTATCAATGATATTTCGAAGGTCGAAAATGGCTTTTTTTCCATTTTGATAGCTGTCTATGGCACATCTAGCGCCGCGAAGTTTTATGAGCTGATGCAACGGAACATCAATTTCGTATTGTAATAAGGCTGTACTGCCAGAAGTGCTTCCGCCGCAGACGTCCCTGCGGTCTACAAGAACAATTTTTTTTCCTTCGTTTAATAATTTATAAGCTGTTAAAGCTCCTGTTATGCCTCCACCAATAATCAAAATGTCGGTGTGGATATCAGAATCTATGGAAGGATAACTTTGTTTTATGGCATTTTTTAATGGCCAATACGTTTCAGTAGAGCTCAATTTCATTTTTTGGTTATTTTTTTAGAGGTGTTTTTGGTAGTCTTTTTAATAGTATCTGGTTTACTTTTTTTTTCTTTTTTGCGACTATGAACTTCTTCTGCTTCGGCAATAGAATGCGATGTTCTAATCGTTTTATCTTTTTTTGCCAACTGGCTTAAATGATGGTAATATTTCTGAATAATCTTCATCTCTTCCTCGGTCATATTTTCGACATCAACAAGGCTATTACTCGATAAATCATTGGATGCCACTAGCTCGTTTAATTTTAACTGAATGGCAAGAGAATCTTTATTTTGTGCTTTTTGAATCAAAAAAACCATTAGAAAAGTGATAATCGTTGTACCGGTATTAATTACCAATTGCCAAGTTTCAGAATAGTCGAAAATTGGCCCTGAAATAGCCCAACCAATAACAAGAAAAAGAGCTCCAATAAAAGCTGGTGTGCTTCCAGCGGCTTTAGAAACTTTTGAAGCAAACTTCTCGAATGAACTGTTTTTATGCTGAGATTTTGAATTCATTTCTATTTTGTTTTGGATTTGCTAACTTTTTCTTTTCGAATTACCTTATTGTTTTTTTCATCGTAAACAGCCGGATTAATTTCTTGTCCTGTTTTGCTGAATATTTTAATTTTTGGAGCGTCGTGTGTTCCAGTAATTACAATTGGAAAACCTATAATTCCGAAAAGCGGAAGTCCTAAACGCATTCTTAAATCCAGAAGTCCATCAAAGCTTGTAGTTCCTTTAATAGTTGGCCTAAAACTAGCTACGCTAAAGGTAAATGGCTCAATATTTATAAGATTCTTATCTATAGTCGATTTGATTTCAATTCCTTTCATGTCAGGATTGTTCAAACCATTTTGTCCTGTTTTAGAACTAATTCCGTCAAAAAGTTTCAGACCCTTAATTTGAACATCACGTAAATTAATGGTTCCTCCGCCGTGCATAGATTCATAAATAGGTCCCATATTTCCGTTTAAATCTCCTTTTATTTTATAGTCAACAGAGATTATTCCGTGTGCTTTTTCAGCGGCGGTAACCATATCATGAAACATCGGAATTTCTTTGTAAGCTCGCTGAACATCAAAGTCTTTTGCTGTAAAATGAGCATCAAAATGGGCAGAAGTCGGAGACTCGTCTTTATACAATGCATTAATACCTAAAATACAGTCAATGATATTAAAGGTAACATTTTCTAAGTAAAATCCTTCTTTTTTTATACCTATTTTTCCATTCAGTTTGTTAAATATCAATTTATTGTATTCTATTTTGTCTGCGTTTGCATTTAAAGTGACATTTAGGTTTTCTGGAATAATAACCACGCCGCTCATTTTCGGATGATCTTCTTTAGCATATTCGACTTCTAGGTTTCGGTCTTTATTTTCGCCTTCTTCAAGCGCCATAAATTCATCTACATTAATCAGTTTTGATTTTAAGTTGAAATTGCCGCTCAAAGTTCCTTTTGATTCTAGAAAATAATTGATGGTATTGATCAGATAACCGTTGATGTCAAAATCTGATTTTCCGTACGAAGCATTGAATTTTTCAAACCACATTTTTTCATTCTGAAAACGGAAATTCCCTTGTTTGATATAGAAAGCTTTTGGAAACAATTCTGAAGTTGCTTTTATGTTTTTTAGCAGCAATGTTCCTCTGTTGTCCAGTTTATCGTACTGACCCGTTGTAGCATAACTTTGTTTTCCTTTTAACGAAAGATCTGCTTTGGCGTAGCCTGTTAAATCCAAACCTTTTTGCGAAAAAACCTGATAGATTCTGCCTACATTCAGTTCGCCTTTAATTTTGGCATTATAAGCCAAATCGCTAAAATCGGATAAAGTGGCATTGACATAAACCGGATTTCCTTCAAAAACAAAAGAAAAAGGCGCGACTGCAACAATCAAATCCTGATAGGTTCCCGCTTTGTTCAGCATATTGGCTATAAAAGTGATGTTGGTAATAGGATTGGGATAATATTTTGTTTTAAGCCAGCCGTTTCGCAAAGAAATGCCTCCGATCGTTTTAGGAAATAATTTTTTAGAGGTGCTAAAAACGCCTCGAGCCTTAATATCGGTTTTTAGAATTCCTTTCAAATCCATATTTTCTAATCCCAATGCAGCATCAACAACAGCAAGGTCTAATGCGCCCTTCACGCTTGCATTAATCGACATTTCGCTTAAACCTTTGCTGTGCAGATAGGCATTAAAATAATCTTTTTCGCCCACTTTAAATTTTAAGGTTCTCAAATTAACCAGCAATTGTTCGGTATCTAAAGATGGAAGCATAGCATTTAGATCCATTTGAAAATCGGTTAAGGGAACTGGAGCATTTTTATAATTTACTGAGCCTTCATTAATTTTTAAATTGAAAGCCAAGTTTGGTTTTTGTTTTTTCTGAACGTTATAATCTCCTTTAAAAGTGAGCAGTAAATCACTACGTCCGGAAATCTCTGTCCTTTCCAGCCATGTTAAATATTCGGGTGGCATTACAGACAATAAATCTTTTACCGTTGTATTTTCTGAAGCCGCTTTAATATTGATTTTATAGCCATCTCTTAAAATGGAAAAAAGACCAGTAAACTTTAAGGGCAGTTTATTGATATGAAGTTCATTTTTCTGAAGAATAAAGGAAAGGGCGTGTGTATTGATTCGGGTAATTAAATCGGCGCTGACTTTTTTCTTTCTTAAGTAGCCAGTTCGATCATAATAGAAATCCAGTTCATCAATTTTAGCATCTGTTGCTAGGTCAAAAATATCTTCGCTCAAATTTCCTTTTCCGATATAATTAAAGCCTTTTGCATCAACTAAAATCTTTGCCGAACGGTCGTTATATTTTACGTGGCAGTTTTGTAAATCGATGCGTTCCAATCGTATTGCTGTTCCTTCTTCTGGAGCATTTGGATCTTCTTTTTTGTTTCGATCTTCGGGTGCCACATAAATATTATAATTGGCCTGACCTTTTTGGTTGACCATTACATTTATTAAAGCATCTGAAACATAGAGTTTGTTGATTTTAACTTCGTTGTCAAAAAGCAGCCTTTTGATATCAATTCCAAATGCAACCTGATCGGCTCTTAATAAAGTATCATTGCTGAAAGGTTTAGAACCCGTTAAAGATAAATCGTCTAACGAAACAGTCAATGATGGAAAATGTGTAAAAAAGGAAAGTTTAGATTTTGTAAATTCCAATTTCGTATCCAGACGTTCGTTCGCAATTTTCTTCACTTCCGAAGCAATTTTTCCAGGAAAAAGCAGCGGAATAATAAACAGCAAAAACAAAATTACCGCAATCGTAATTCCAGTAATTTTTAAAACTTTTAAGGCGGTATGTTTGAATTGACTTGGCATATAGTTTTAATTGTGAATTGTAAATTGTGAATTGTGAAATGCTGGGTTTTTATAATGTTTGTCCTCCTGAGCGAAGTCGAAGGATCGTGTTTTACAGTGCGTATCCTTCGACTTCGCTCAGGAAGACATAAAATGAGAATTGGAATTTGGCATTTTAAAAATTTGGAATTTAATTTTTAGTTTCTGCCTTTTTAGCCTCTTCCTGCTTTTGCTTTTCTTCTTTCTCTTTTTGTTCCTTTTCTTTAGCAGCTTTTTCTTCTTTCTCTTTTTTAGCTTCTTCTTGCTTTTCTTTCTTTTCCTCTTGTTTCTCTTTTCTTTCTTCTTGCTTCTCCTTTTTCTCTTTTTCTTTTTTCTTGTAGTAGCCTCTAAAAAGGAAATTGCTTTTTGCCGCTTCCATATTTTCACTGAAACCTTTTGTACCTGTTTCTAGATTAGAAAGCGTATTAGAAACGCTGTTGGCCATTTTATCATCTTTAACCAATCTTGCCAAAGCGCCGTTTCCGTTGTTCATGCTGTGGCTAAAAATGGCTATTTCGTCTGAAATCACGCCAATATTGTCTACGCTTTTCTTCACGCTTTTCATAATATCGTGCATTTCAATTCCGTCAACAGAAGCAATCTGCCCGTTGTCTTCAATCTCTTTTTGAGATTTAGCGCCTGGAGAAATAGTCAGAACTTTATCGCCCATTAGACCATCTGACCCAATACTGGCTGTGGCATCCGTTTTAATGAATTTTCGAACTTCTTCTTTCATGACCAAAACAACTCTTACAGTCGAGTCATTTTTTAACTGAATTTGTTCTACTGTTCCAACATTAATCCCAGAAAAGCGAACATTATTTCCGACTTCTAAACCGCTTACCGTTTTAAACTGAGAGCTAATATGAAAGGTTGAACCAAAAAGATTTTGCTGTTTTCCGATAAAATATACGGCCATTATAAAAAGCAGTAAACCTATCGTTACAAACATTCCTAATTTCCAAGTATATCCAGATTCCTTTTCCATGATTTCTATTATTTATTTTGCTTTATTCAAAAAATGAGCGTACCCATTCGTCTTCGTCTTTTTCTAATTCTTCGTATGTTCCTTCGGCATGAATTACACCTTCTTTTAAAACTACAATTCGATCGGCTGTCATTTTTGCGCAGGCCATATCGTGAGTAATAATGATGGAAGAAGTTTTTTGTTTGTGTTTAATATCCAAGATCAATTCGCTGATTTCTCTTGAAGTTATCGTGTCCAAACCCGTTGTGGGTTCGTCGTACAAAATAATTTCTGGTTTTAAGATTAGCGTGCGCGCTAGACCAATTCTTTTTTTCATACCGCCTGAAAGTTCAGAAGGCATTTTGTCTACGGCATCGGCAAGTCCTACACTTTCTAATGCTTCCATTACTTCATTATCGACTTCTTCTTGGCTTAAATCGCGTTTGTGTTTGGTCAAGGTAAAAGCGAGATTTTCTCTAACGGACATCGAATCGTAAAGTGCCCCGCTTTGGAACAAAAAACCGATTCGGACTCTAATTTCATTCAGCTCGCTTTTTGAAATATTAAGGACATTTTCATCAAAAACTTTAATTTCGCCTTTGTCTGGTTCAATCAATCCAACGATACATTTTATCGTAACTGATTTTCCCGAGCCTGAACGTCCTAAAACCACTAAATCTTCGCCTTTATTCAAAGTGAGATTTACGCCTTTTAAAACGGCATTATCTTTTCCAAAAGTTTTATGAAGATCTTTAATCTCGATAATCGGAGTTTTATCTTTCTCTTTTGTTGTGGGTTCTTTATGTAGTTTTTCCTTCATCATTTTAAAAGAATAAATCGGTTATTTGAACAGCAACCATATCTATAATAAAAATGCTCAACGACGCTGTTACAACAGCAGAATTGGCAGCCTGACCCACACTTTCTGTTCCGTTAGAAGCATTAAAACCTTTATAACAGCCAATCATTCCGATAAAAAATCCAAAGAAGAAAGTTTTAATAGTGGCTGGAAACAGATCTAGAAATTCTAAGGATTGAATGATCTGGGTTAAAAATCGATAGAAGTTGACATCGCCATGAATGTTAATGCCTACATAACCACCAATGATTCCGACAGCATCGGCAAAAAACACTAAAAGCGGAACCATTAAAGTACAGGCTAGCACTCTCGTTACCACTAAATAGTTATACGGATTAACGGCTGAAACTTCCATAGCATCAATCTGTTCTGTTACTTTCATTGATCCTAATTCTGCTCCAATTCCAGATGAAATTTTTCCGGCACAAATCAATGCAGTAATTACAGGTGCAATTTCTCTTATCAGCGAAAGCGCCACCATTCCAGGAAGCCAAGATTCTGCACCAAATTTTACCAACGTTGGACGGGATTGCAGGGTAAGTACCAATCCCATTATAAAACCGGTAATTGCGACCAATGGCAGAGATTTATACCCTATAACATAACATTGTTTTAGAAACTCCTTGGTCTCATATGGCGGAATAAAAACCTCCTTAAAAAACCTTTTGGCGAATAAGGTGGTCTCTCCAATTTCGGCGAATGTATTTTTAATTGCAAGGATCAAAATGTTTTGGTTTTAAGGTGAATGATGTGAAATGAAAATCAATTATTTAACAGTTTTTTCAAATCATTAAATTATACAGGAAAGTTAGCTCAATACTTGTTAAAATATATTACACAACTTTTCATCAGCCTTATATAATTTTCATAAGCTCACAATAATTAAAACACTTTGACGTTAGTGTCCGCAAACAAAAAATCCCTCTCATTAAGAAAGGGATTTTCAGGGTTTAAAAAGTGAAGTATTTGGTTAGCTCCAGTATTTTTTCTTATAAATTTATAGCAATGCCGCTTCGTGATTTTTGTAACGGAATAACACGCGATTGTGACATGGCTAGTTTTTCCATTAGTAATCTTGCGGTTAAATAGCAAACAGTAGATTCTGCACCTTGGTTTAAGTTTACATTGTGTTTCTCAAGTCCGTCATAACCGCCGCCGCTTACAGGATTATACATAATCTGATTTAAATGATTTTTACCTAAAAACCAATTAAAGGCCGCTTTCATTTTCTTTTTATATTCTGGTGTTTTAAAGGCATTATAAAATGCATTTAAAGTTTGAATTGTGTAAGTAACATCAATTGGCTGTTCACCGTATTGATCAGGCTCTGACCCTTTATGATGCCAACTTTGGTTAGAAATGGCTTTAAAGTTTCCGTCGACAAATGTTTTAGAAATTAAGAAGTCTAATGAATCTAGTGCTACTTTTTTATACACCGGTTTATTGGTAATTAAATAAGCATACAGCATTGATTCTGGTAGAGTTCCGTTTCCGTAAGTCAGATAATTTTCAAACCATTGCCAATCTTCTGTTGCGGTGTCTTCATAGTTGGCCAAAAGTTTAGCATTCAGTTTATTGATAATTGCTGCAACGTATAAATTAGGAACTGTAGTATGGTACAAATACAAACCTTTTGTTGCAAAACCAATAGAACGTGGCGACTGAATAGTTTCAGTCCATTTTAAAGAGTTCAATAAACATTTTGTTGCTTTTTTTGTAATAGCTTCAGGAAGAATGTCTGACATTGAAACAACGGTTCCCAGCGCCCAAATAGCTCTTGCATTTGAGTCTTCTAAATTTACTTCGGCATTTTGCTCAATATGTTCGCGGTTTTCCTGATCGACATAATTGATAAAGTCTCCTTTTGGCTTTTGACAGCGTTGAATGAAATCTAAATAGATTAAAATATAAGCTAGATCGTCTTTGTCCAGTGTTTGTTTGTAATGCATACAGAAAGCGATTAAAGCTCTGGCATTATCATCTAAAGTATATCCTGAATCTAGATCTGGAATAGAAATTTTACTGAACTGAATAATTCCTAATTCTGTCGTTAGTTTTTTGATATGTTTTAACTGAATAGGAGGATAGCTGTATTTTATTTCTGACGGATTTTTGATCAGGTTTTTGTATGTATTCATATGAGTTATTGCAGCATTTTCCCAAGAAGAAGCGCGCATTTTTGTAAAAGAATTGATGCCCATTTCATGTCTCAAATTCTCATCTCCAATCAATTTAATTGCCGCCTCGGCAAATTGATCGACATTTCCAATATCAACTAAAATACCAGAATCTGGAGTTAATACTTCTTTGGTATGCGGAATTTTAGAAGCCACAATCGGACATGCACAGCTCATGGCATAGGCAAACGTGCCGCTTACCGCCTGATTCGGGTCTTTGGATGTAAACATGTAAATATCTGTTGCTTGTAGATATTCTAAAAGTGCATCGGTATCTAAATATTGATTGACAAAACGAACATTATCCTGAAGATTCAATTCTTTTACTAAACCTTCTAATTTGTCTCTATAAGTATCGACACCATCTTTTATTAAATTGGGGTGTGTTTTTCCGATAATTAGATATAAAGCGTTTGGCGCCTTTTCAATAATTTTTGGTAAAGCCTGTAAGCCTGTTTCTATATTTTTACCTTCGCCCAAAAGACCGAAAGTTGAAAGTACTAATCTGTCCTGAATATTTAATTTTTCTTTTGCCTTTTCTGGAGTTTCATATATTACAATATGGGTTCCGTGGGGCACGCAAGTAATTATTTCTTCATCAATAGCATAGTCGTTAATTAGTATTTCTTTAGATTTATTAGTCATTACAAAAACCGAATTGCTGTAGCTCAATAAAAGCCTTACAAATGTTCTCAATTCGTCATTTGGGTTCGGAATAACACTGTGAAAAGTATACGTAACAGGGGCTTTAATAACATTTAAAAAATCTAAAAGATCATCTCCGTAATTTCCTGAAAACAAACCAAATTCATGCTGAATATGAACTAGTTTCACAGCTTCATCCTTATTGATTTCTTCTGCTACTTTAGCATATTCTGTTTTATTTTTTGTGTTTAAGGTATAGGCCTGTGTCGGATGCTCCTTTGGTTCATTAACCAGTTCGCAAATTTCACATTTTATAGATTTACCGTAAACATCTGTAATTCCTTTTATGGTATCTTGTGTATAAGTTGCTATGCCGCATTGCGTTGGCGGAAAAGTAGATAAAAAAACTATTTTTGATTTATTTGATATTGTCTTCATGAGAATTCTTTTTTAGCTCGGTTAATAACTCGTTCAGGTTCAAGGAGGCTACCGCAATTTTATCATCGGCAGCGCCATAGTAAATATATAGTTGGCCGTCAAAAATGGCTGTTCCTGTCGGGAAAACCACATAATTGACATATCCATGTCTTTCATAATATTCAGAAGGAGTAATAATGGGTTTTGGCAGTCTTGCTATAACTTTTGAAGGATCTTCTAAATCCAGTAAAACAGCGGCGGCATGATAAACCAATCCTTTTTCTCTTCTTTCGGCAGCATGATAAATTAAAAGCCAGCCATCTGCTGTTTCTATTGGCGGGGCTCCTGGACCGATATGACTTGTTTCGTGATCATATTTAGGTTCCATTACAATGTAATCTGGAAGATTTTTTAAATAGTTTTTCCAAAAATCTTCTGTTAATTCTGATTTCTTTTCAAACGAAAAAATTTGAATAGATGGAAATATGCGATGCAAGGCAACAAATTTTCCATTGAATTTTTTCGGAAAAAGAACTACATTTTTATCCCAAACAAACAGATTCTCTTTAATAGTTTCTGTCAGCGGATAATTTCTTTCGGTATTAAAAGCCAAAATCTTAGCGATACTTGGATTCTGTAAATGCTTACGAATCAAATTTGTAAATTCGTGAAGCATGAATTTTGGCGTTATAATTCCTTTCTTTTTAAAAACTTTTAAATCTTTTGAAACTGCCAATGCAGCACAGGCGTTAATTCCGTCATAAGTGACATAAGTCATGTAAAACCTATCGTCAATTTTGGTAATTCTCGGATCTTCGACACCATGAATTTCATAAATATATTCTGGTACAAAAGTGGGCTGTGTATTTCTTTCGACTAAAGTGGTTGGTCCTTCAAAACGGCAGTAACCAATGGTCGAAAAGTTTCCTCTTTTTGCAGCTCTGTAAAACATGTGAACAGTATTTCCATCTTGATAAATCGCAGGGTTTAAAACACCTAATTCTTCAAAAGTTCGATCTGTTTTTTCTAAAATGACACCATGTTTTTTAGCTTCCATCACTATGGTTAAAAATTTTATCTAAAATTACTTTAGTATAGAAGCGGCAATTAATCCAATCGATCAAAAAATTAACTCAAAAGCATAAACATGGTAATTCTGTAAGGCTTGCAAATAATAGTGAAAGTGCTGTGTACTCTGGCTTTAGTTTAATTTTATAGGGATAACAATTAAGCGTATAGAGTTAATAAGATTTGTAGGAATAAAAGAACTTTGAAATACACAAAAAAGGCTTATAAAATAGTCATATTAAGAACTTAAAAAATCAATACTATGTTACGTTGGACAGTTATATTTATTATTCTTGCTATTATAGCTGGAATTTTTGGTTTTGGTGGTATTGCTGCCGGAGCTGCAAGCATTGCAAAAGTTTTATTCTTCATTTTTTTAGTCCTGTTTATCATTTCATTAATTACAGGAAGAAGAAAGGTTTAATTTTCTTTATAAAGGTTCAGAGTAGCAAGGTTCAAAGTTTTTGACTTTTGCACCTTTGAGCCTTTGTCACTTTGTACCTTTTTCTAATACCATTTAGCGTAATATTTTCTCGTTATAAAAGCAATCGGAATCCCGACACAGCAAATTACAATAAGAATAGAAAGCAAAAGCGGAAAATCTAAATTTTTCTCGGGTAAAACAGGAAAGACAATGGGCAGAACAACAAGATTCATGATTACCCAAATAAAGAACCCGTATGAGACTCCCGACAATAATGTATTTATTTTAAAAAATGGGATGTAAGGGAAAATCTTAAAATAAAACCAAGCAAAAATAAAAGCAATTAAGAAATGAAGTCCCAAGCCCACAAAAGTCATTTCTGTCCCTGCTGTGTACGCTTCTTTTTTAAAAATACCGCTTGCAATAGACTGTAAAATTTTTTCTGCTGTTGTTTTATGTAATATTCCTGCATAAATCAAAATAGCGGCAGTGATGTCTAATGTTCCTGCAACTAAACCAGATGAAACAATGGTTCTAACTTTTGATCTCATAAAAATAGTTTTAGTTAAATACTGCTCTATTGTTTTTTAATGTATTCGTAAATCGATTTTAACTGATGTGTATGTCTCTGCGCATGTACAATGGCAAAACGAAGCCATTCGTAAATTGTGAAATGTTCAAATCCAGGTATTTTAGCGTCCAGACAAGTAAGCGTTAAATCGTATGTTTCTGCCGCTTCAAACAAATCATTTTGTATTTTTTTGATAGAAGCTAACAAAGTGCCTTTTTCATATTCGATATCTGGGGGCTTTATATTTTCGGGTGATTGGTATTTGGTAGCGAAGTCTAAAAATATAGCATCTAGAGCTTTTACGTTTTCATCAGGTTCTCTAGTTGTTTTTTCTGTTTTTCCTGCAAAAAGCATAGTCAGACCAGAGCAGGCCAGAGTAATATGCTGTGTGGTTTGACCAGCAGTCCAGCTCCCTTCAAACGGAACAATATTGATTTCTTCTTTTGAAAAAGAGGAAACTAAATCATGCAATTTAGTGTAGGTTTCCAGTATGGTATTTTGAATAGCGCTCTTCATTTTTTTTAATTTTAGAAATAGAGAATTCGACAGTTCATGTTTACCGATTGGTTTATTATAAAACCTCAGTACATTATCTGTGAAATTTAATTTATAGAATTAGGGAAACTGGTACTCCTTCAAATATACAATAAAAAATATTAAAATACTATAAATCAAGCATTTGAGAAGTGTTAATTTTTTAAGGAAGGGCTTCGCAGAAGTAACCGTGTGAATTTAAAATATCGATAATTTTTGTATTCGAAAAATCGGATGCATGAATACGGAGGATTTTGTCGCAATCTTCTAAATCGAAGTTGATCGAGCTGTCTGGATAATGCTCAAGAAGCTTCTCAATGATGATCAAACATTGAGCAGCTTCTTGAACATTTGTTTTAAAAACTTCAATCATAAAGTTTTGGTTGTTAGAGTGCTATGTTTTTATAACGATGTATTCTATGATATGTTACATACGATACAATTAAAACGGCAAAAACGATTAGAGGGAAGAATCCTTGAAAACCGATTCCGTCTACTGCAAAATGACTTATCGAAGCAAAAATAAAATCGAAAGCAAATCCTGCATAAGCCCATTCTTTTATACGTCCCGGAACTTGTGGAATAATTAAAGCTAAAACTCCGAGAATTTTAAATACAACTAATGCATTTCCAAAATACTCTGGATATCCTAGATGTTTGATTCCTTCCTTGGCCAATTCAGTTTGAGAGGTTAAAGCTGGCATAACGCCTTCAAATAAAAAGATTAAAATAGTAGTAGTCCAAAAAATAATTTTTGTTGTCTTCATTGGGTATTTGTTTTAAATGGTTATTAGTTAATGTATTACAAATGTACTATTCTTATTTTTTCATGAAATACCTATTTATGACTATTTTGGGGGCATTTGGGACAAGATTTTGATTTTAGATTTTAGAATGTAGATTTTAGAATGTAGATTTTAGAATGTAGATTTTAGATTTTAGAGTATAGAATATAGAATATAGAATATAGAATATAGAATATAGAATATGGATTTTAGATTGAAAATAGTTCTCGCAAAGGCGCAAAGGCGCAAAGTTGTAAAGGTTTTAAGTGTCTTCCTGAGCGAAGTCGAAGGATCGCATGCTGAATCTATTTAGTGTGCTTAACTGTACGAGTGCTTCGATTTCGCCCAGCATGACATTAAACATGAAGAATTATAATTAAAAAACCTTTGTCAAAGTTTCAATGAAAATAACTCACACAAAGACGCGAAGCCGCAAAGAAAAATAACTTAAAAAAGTAAACTTTGCGACTTCGCGTCTTTGCGAGAGAATTAATTTGCTGATAAATTGGAATTTTAAAATTTGGAATTTAACTCAGTTGGTAATTCGTAATAGTAAACAAATCCTCAAAACCTAATCTGGTATAAATGCCTTTTCCTAAAGCAGAAGCTTGTAGTTGTGCATATTTACAATTGGCATCAATAGCTTCGTTGATGGCGAATTTCATGATTTCTTCTGCAAAACCTCTTTTGCGCATTTCTGGAATAACACCAACGCCGTGAATACCCATTGTTTTTCCTGTTTGAAAAAGTGTTAGTGTTCCAATCGCTTTTCCTTCAAAATGAACCAAATAAAATTTGACATTTTCATAATTATGAACCAGTGTTTCTTTACTAATGACATAACTAAAAGATAGCGGATAAATATCTGACCAGGTTTTGGCATCTTCTTCATTTAGAACTCTTTTGAAAGTAAGCTTACTTTGAAGCGGAAATTTTTGACCTAATTTTAAAGCCATTGCCACAAGATGAATACGGATATTAAAGCCGTTTTTTTCAAAAAATGATTTTGAATTGCTGCCAAAAATATCCCAGTATGGAATAACCAAACCAGGATTTTTCTCCATGATTTCCATAATCTGCGTAAAGCTTTCTTCGGTAATATCTTCTCGAAACCATAATCTATTGGGCCAGCCTGAATTTTTTATTTGACTGAATTGGAACGGATCATTTTTATGATAGGAAAGGAGAGGAGTTGCAACAGTTTTCCAAAGTGTGGTAAGATTGTCAATATTATCTTTGATGAGATCTTTATTTTTCATTTTTTTTGGATATCGAATTAAATCTAAAACAAAGATAAAACGAGCTTTCCTGAAAAACCTTTACATATGTTGATTTACAAATCTTTTTCTAGACTTTTTCTAATTCGGCTTAACTGCGTTGGAGTAATGCCTAAATGCGATGCAATGTGCAATAGCGGAACACGATCTGCCATGTCAGGATGTTTTTCAAGAAGTGTGATATATCTTTCTGTGGCATTTTGCATAACGAGTGCGACTTCTCTTTGTTCTTTTTCGATAATCCAATGCCTTTCTAAGTGAGCGATATAGAAGTTTTTAAGATCGTCATTTTCGTTAATATACTCAATGTATTTTTTATAATTGATATTGATTACAATGGAATCTTCTAAAGCTTCGATAGTAAAATTGGAAGGTGTTTGAAGCATCAATGAAACTTTAGAACCCGCAAGATAATTTTCAAGAAAAAGGTTTTTGTTATAGAAATTTCCTTCTTCATCGGTTATAAAAGTTCGCAAAACTCCTTTTGCAATAAAATGAAGATTTTTAGCAATTTCTCCATTTCGTAATAGTGTTTCTCCTTTTTTAAGTGTTTGAAAACTGGTGATACTTTCAATTAGTTTCCAAGATTTTTCGGAAATAGGATAATAGCTTTCAATAGTCTGTTTTAGATTATTAAGGTATGTTTCTTTATTGAAAGTCATTTTTTTTTAGGGTTTGCAGCGAAGGCGTTAGGACACAAAGTTTTTGTTGCCACGAATTTCACAAATTTCCACGAATTATTTTTATAAATGTTTTCGAATAAAAAAGAAACTGAAAATTAATGATCAGCATAGAGAAATCTTTGAGACTTAGCGCCTTTGTGGCAAATAAAAAAAAAACCGCTAAAAAACAAAAAGCTTTATAGCGGTTTCTCAAAAGAATAGTAATTATTAGCATTAATCAGCATAATGATAAATACTTCTTTTAACTGTATTATCTATTTTTTCTAGCGTGACTTCGGTTACACCACCTGCATAGTTCATCGTAATCGCTACTTTGTCTTTAGTAATTTCATAATCAATAGACATTAATCCGTCTTTATTTACTTCAATAGATTTTTTTTCTGTTGGAAGAGTGGTCAAATAGTATTCTGATTCATCTACTTCTTTGTTTTTAATGATATTTTGATAAACCTGGTTAATATCTGTATCTTTTAGAATACATTCTCTTCCAGATCCCATTTCAACTTCTATATCCTTACAATCTCCTTCTTCTGGACTTTCCTCTTTTATTTCTTTTTTGGCTACGGTAACAGTATCAGCTGGGGTTTTAGCTGATTCTAATTCTTGCTCTGAACTGTTTTGTTTGCAACTTGTAAATAGTAAAGCTAAAAGCGCAAAAAATGCTATTTTCTTCATTAGTTTAAATTTGTTTAATTGATATTTTCTGCCACGAAGGCGCTAAAACACTAAGTTTTATTTTTCAAAAGTAAGAAAATAAGTTAAGATTTATTATTTTTTTGAGAAAGAGAAATCGCACGAAATGAGGCAAGAGGATTTAATTGCTGTTTAGAGCTTGTAGAGAAGATTTATCATTTCTAGCTATTACTTTTCATCTCCTTTAACGGCACTCAAAAGGACACAAAATAAGATAAAAATCCGTTTAATCTCCAATCCCGAAAGCATTGAGACTACAAGAAACTTAAAAAAACTTTGAGCCCTAGCGCCTTCGCGGCAAATTTAAAAACAAAAAACGCCATGAAACCCAAAGGTTCCACAGCGTTTTCATCTCAAAAAATAAATAATTAACGGGTAATGTAACAGGTATTATTTCCAGCCTCCGCCTAGAGCGCGGTACAAATCTGTATTGGCTGTAAGTTGTTGTCTTTTAATATCAGCAAGTTCTAGTTCACTTTGCAATAAATTGGCCTGCGCAGTTAAAACTTCAAGATATTCTGCCATACCATTTTTGAATAAAAGGTTGGCATTTTTAATTGCTTGCTGCAATGTTTTTACTTTTTCTTTCAAGAAAGTTTCCTGTTGTTGTAATTTCTCTACTTTAACCAAAGCATCCGAAACTTCGCTTACAGCAACCAAAACTGATTGTCTAAAACTTAAAACCGCTTTTTCTCTTTCCGCGACAGCGATATTATATTGTGTTCTCACTCTTTTGTTATTTAAAAGAGGTTGAGTTAACCCGCCTGCAACAGTTCCGAATAATGAAGCTGGAATGTTGAACCAATTGCTGGTTTCGAAAGAGTTTAAGCCGCCTTGAGCCGTAATTCTGAGAGCTGGGTATAAATCCGCTTTCGTGATACCGACATTTGCATTAGCTGCTTTAAGAGCCAATTCGGCACTTTTTACATCAGGTCTTCTGCTTACTAAGGCAGATGGAACTCCGATTGCTGTATTGTGTTTTACTTCAATTGCACTTAATTGAATAGATCTTTCTTTAGAATTTGGAAAAGAACCTGTTAAAACACTCAAAGCGTTTTCCTGAATCGCAATATTTTGTTCCAATAACGGAATCAATTGCGCTGAGTTTAATTTTTGTGCTTCCGATTGTTGAATCGCCAAAGTGGTTACCTGACCCGCATCGTATTTTAATTTGATAATATTCGTTGTACTATCATTTAAACGAAGGTTTTGTCTGGCAATATCCAATTGTGCATCTAGCATCAAAAGATTATAATATCCTCTAGAAACATTAGCAACAATATTGGTCTGCAATGCTTTTTTTACTTCTTCAGATTGAAGATATCCTGCGTAAGCCCCTTTCTTTTGGTTTCTGATCTTTCCCCAAATATCAGCTTCCCAAGAAAGAGAAGCTCCAGCAGAATAGTCGTCAATATGTTTAGCTCCAATTGCCTGATTTAAGTTCAATCCCGTAAAACTATTGTCTGACGGATTGCTTGTACTTGCGTTTACAAATAAGTTAACCTGAGGTACATTTCCCCATTTTGACTGCGTAAAACGGTATTGCGCAATTTCGATGTTCTTTTCGGCAATCTGAAGGTCGTTGTTTCTCGCAACGGCACTGTCAATTAATTTTATAATATCTTTTTCTGTAAAGAAATTTTTCCACTCCACATCGGCAATACTGGTTGTATCACTCGAAACCGATGCATTCCTGAAATTCTCAGGAAATGCATCTTTTGGAGTTTCAATATCCTTTGAGACTTTACAGGATATTAAAGTCGTGATCAGAATGGCGAAGGTCACGATTTTGGTTATATGATTTTTCATTAGTCTTTTTATTAAATTTCTGTACAAGTATCTTTTCTAGTTTCTAGATCTCTTGAGATTCTGTACGATATATATCCGATGCCAAATATGATGGCGACAAGAATGGTTGTTATATAGTTTTCCATTTATTATTTTTCTTCGTTATGAATTACAGCGATTGGTTTCCCACTCACTTTTTCTTGTAAATGCTGGAAGATGATGAATAAAACAGGAATAATAAATAATCCTAGAATTACTCCCGAAAGCATCCCTCCAGCTGCCCCAATACTGATGGAGTGGTTACCTTGTGCAGATGGGCCTTTGGCACTCATCATTGGAACTAAACCTACCACAAAAGCAAGAGACGTCATGATAATTGGTCGCAAACGTAATTTTGCTGCCATGATTGAAGCTGCTACTAAACCTTGTCCTGATCTTCTTCGCTGCGCCGCAAATTCCACAATCAAGATGGCATTTTTGGCGAGAAGCCCGATCAGCATGACAAGAGCAACTTGTACGTAAATATTGTTTTCAATTCCAGTTAGACCAATAGCAACGAATACTCCAAAAATACCTGCAGGGATCGATAAGATAACGGCTAGAGGAAGGATATAACTCTCATACTGTGCAGCAAGTAAGAAATAAATGAATATCAAACACAGTAAGAAAATTGTAGCCGATTGCCCTCCGGAAGAAATCTCCTCACGAGTCTGGCCCGAGAATTCAAACCCGTAACCTGCAGGTAATTGTTGTGCTGCTACTTCTTCAATTGCTTTAATGGCGTCTCCAGAACTAAATCCAGGTTTCGGAATCGCATTAATAGAAATTGAGTTAAATAAATTGTATCTAGAAGCGGTTTCAGAACCATAAATACGAGTTAGTTTAACTAATGTATTTATTGGCACCATTTCGCCTGTTTTGTTTTTTACAAAAACTCTGTCAATTGCTGTTGGATCTGCTCTGTCTTCGATATCGGCCTGAACAACCACTCGGTAGTATTTACCAAATCGGTTAAAGTCAGATGCCTGTGCGCTACCAAAGTAAGCCTGCATCGTTTGTAAAATGTCTTTTACATTAACACCCAATTGATTCGCTTTTTCGTCGTTAACTTCCAATTGCAATTGTGGATAATCTGCTTTGAAAGAGGTAAAGGCAACTGCAATTTCCGGACGTTTCATTAATTCGCCGATAAAGTTTTGAGAAATACCGCTGAATTTATCCAGTTTTCCTCCTGTTTTATCCTGAAGAACTAAATCTAAAGCCTCAACGTTACTAAATCCAGGAACAGTTGGGAAACTGAATACGAAGAAACTTCCGCCAGAAATAGCGCCCAGTTTACCACGAACCTGATTCATGATTTCGTCAATGTTTTTTACTTCTCCACGTTCTTCGTTTGGTTTAAGCAATACGAAAACTACTGCAGATGATGGACTTGTAGAGTTGGTCAATAAGTTGAAACCTGAAATTGCGGTTACAAATCGTGAAGCGTCTAATGCTTTTAAAGTATTCTCAGCTTCAGTCATTACTTTTTGAGTTCCGTCCAATGATGTTCCAGATGGCGTATTTACTGCAATCGCAATAAATCCTTGATCTTCTGTTGGAATAAACCCTTGAGGAGTTGTTTTTACCATTACCACTGTTGCCAATGTAATTAAAGCCAATCCGCCTAAACTCAACCATTTTCTTCTGATTAAGAATTTAAGTCCGCCTGTGTAACGGTTTGTCAACGATTCAAAACTGCTATTGAAAGCGCTAAAGAATTTCTCTTTAAATCCTTTTTTTACATAAGGCGCGTCGTGATCGTGAGCTCCGTGATTATCTTTTAAGAATAATGCGGCAAGCGCGGGGCTCAATGTTAAAGCATTTACAGCCGAAATTACAATTGCAATCGCCATCGTAAAAGCAAACTGACGATAGAAAACTCCTGTTGAGCCTTCCATAAAACCAACCGGCAGGAATACAGCAGCCATTACCAGCGTAATCGAGATAATAGCACCCGTTATTTCGTGCATTGCTTCATGGGTTGCGATTTTTGGAGACAAACGTTTGTGCTCCATTTTCGCATGCACCGCTTCGACTACCACAATGGCATCATCGACCACAATACCAATCGCCAGAATTAATGCGAAAAGTGTTAAAAGGTTGATCGAAAATCCGAATAACTGCATGAAGAAGAACGTTCCTAAAATTGCTACAGGTACAGCAATGGCCGGGATTAATGTTGATCTAAAATCTTGCAAGAAGATAAATACCACAATAAATACCAGTATAAAAGCTTCTATTAACGTATGTTCAACCTGTTCGATAGATTGGTCAAGAGATACTTTTGTACTATAGAAAATATTGTGTTTGATTCCTTTTGGAAAATCTTTAGAAGCCTTTTCCATCATTTTGTTAATGGCAATCTGAATATCATTTGAGTTAGATCCAGCTAACTGAATAACCCCAATTACAATTCCTTTTTTACCATTTAAACGAGTTAAACTATTGTAAGAGTACGCACCCAATTCAACTCTCGCTACATCTTTTAAGCGAAGTACTGAGCCATCTGCATTAGAACGTATAGCAATATTTTCATAATCTTCTGGTTTAGTTAATTTCCCTTTATATTTAATAACGTATTCAAAAACTTCTTTGCTTCGCTCTCCAAATTTCCCTGGAGCCGCTTCCAAACTTTTGTCTTGAATAGCACCCATAACCTCACTTGGAGTTACTTTATAAGTTGACATTTGTGTTGGATTCAACCAAACACGCATAGAGTAATCTTTTACACCACCAAAAATACTGGCAGAACCTACACCTGGAATACGTTTTAATTCCGGAATAATATTAATCTGCGCATAATTGGCCACAAACGTCTGATCGTATTTTGCTTCATCATCAGTGTACATACCAATTGCCATGATGAAACTGTTTTGCTGTTTCGCTGTCACAATACCTTGCTGTACAACCTCTGCAGGAAGCTGGCTTGTTGCCTGCGCAACACGGTTTTGTACGTTTACCGCAGCTTGATCGGCATCTGTACCCAGTTTAAAGAAAACTGTAATAGCCAAAGTACCGTCGTTACTAGCTGTAGAACTCATATAAGTCATGTTTTCTACACCATTTATAGATTCTTCGATAGAAGGTGCCACAGAACGTAAAACCGTTTCTGCGTTGGCTCCCGGATATACCGCCGTTACCAAAACCGATGGTGGCGCAATATCAGGAAACTGTTGTAAAGGCAGTTTAGTTAAACCCAATACTCCCAGAATCACCAATAAAATGGAAATTACGGTTGCCAGTACAGGTCTTTGTATAAATATTTTGAACATTATTTCTTCTGATTATTTTTTGTTAGTTACTTCGGCAACTTTAGTTGATTTTTCAGGCTGAATCGCTTGCCCGTCCTGAAGTTTGTCAATACCGCTTAACACGATTTGGTCGCCGGTTTTTACACCTTCTTTAATTAAATAATTGGTACCGCTTTTACCCACAACAATGATTGGCATTTTAGTCACTTTGTTGTCTTTGCCTACAGTGAAAACAAATACTTTGTCTTGCATTTCAACTGTAGCTGACTGCGGTACTAAAATCGCATCGTCATGGTTTAATCCTAAACGGATTCTTCCTGTGTTTCCAGAACGTAACGTTCCGTTTGCATTTGGGAAAGTTGCTCTAATTGTGATGGCTCCTGTAGTTTTATCAAACTGACCGTCAACCATATCAATTTTTCCGGTTTGAGGATAAGCGTTGTTATCAGCTAAAATCAAAGTAACTGGAGGTAATTTTTTGATTTTATCACCAAGAGAACTTCCTTTATATTGCTCTTTAAAGTTGATGAAATCAGTTTCGCCTAAAGAGAAATAAGCAAATACTTCGTGAACGTCTGATAAAGTTGTTAAAGCCTCAACATCAGAAGCAGAAACTAAACTTCCTTGTTTTTTAGGCAGTCTTCCTATGTAGCCGCTTACAGGAGCGGTTACGTTGGTATATCCTAAATTGATTTTAGCAGAACCTACCATTGCTTTTGCCTGTTCGATATTGGCAGAAGCAATTTTTTGTGAAGCTTTAGCTGTTTTTAACTGATAATCAGAAACTACTTTGTTCTGAACTAGCGGAGTCAATTTGTCAACTTCTAAATTAGCGTTGATTAAAGCCGCTTCTGCTGCGTGAAGACTTGCTAAAGCATTGTTTAACTGCTCGCGAAACGGACGCTCATTGATTTTAAATAAAGTTTGTCCTTTACTTACATAAGCACCTTCGTCAACAAAAATTCTGTCTAGGTTTCCACTTACTTGAGGACGAATCTCAACATCAACAGTTCCTTGTATAGAAGCAGGATATTCAGCATCAGTAGTGGTATTGGCACTTGTGATTGCTAAAACTGGTAAAACCGGTGGAGGTGGAGCAGTAGGAGCTTGATTTTTGTCGCCACAGCTGCTTAATACTAAGGCCAGAATAAAACTGGTTATAATTACATTTTTCATTTTCATAGTGGTTTTAATTGGTTGAACATTTTCTCGGATTAATTCTTTGGGCATTCTGGCATTCTCGGGATTCATATTTAATTGAATTAAATTATCTAACGTTGTTAAGTAAAAGTGCGCAAATTTCCATACAGTAAGCCTTTCCAATTCTATTACAAAATCAGTATTAAATTATCTAACGATGTTAAGTAAAAGTCTAAAAAAAAGCTTTTATTACCTTTATTAAATTTTCTAACAGTGTTAAGCGAAAGTTATAAAAAAAAGGATTTTATATTATCCCGTTTAAATCATTTTACACTGTTAAGTAAAATTGGAAAATTTTTTATTGTATAGATTTTATGATACCACCAATGGCATCCTTCAAAATCTGAGCATTTATTGTTTCTAAAATATCGCTTTTGTTAATGATGTTGATGGCGATTAAACCATGAATAACAGAAAAGAAAGTAAAATATTTTTGTTTAATGATATCTTGACTCGGATTGCTGTCTTTCATTACTTCAGCAATAACCTGAGTGAATAATTTGTAAGGTCCCTCTTGAGCCGAACATCGCTGTGCGCAACAAGTCATTTGAACACCAAACATCAGTTGATACATTTCAGTATTAGTAAAAGCGAAGTCCCAGTAAGTCATCCACATGGCTTCTAATTGATCTTCGGGTTTTTCAAACTTATCAATTGCAATTTGCAGTTCTTTTGTCAGTTTGATAAAACCTTTGCCTGTTAGTTCTTCTAATATTGCTTCTTTATTTGAGAAATATTCATAAATAATAGGAGCAGTATATTCGATTCTGTCGGCAATTTTACGCATACTCAAACCATTCCAGCCTTCTTCTTTTACGATATCATAAGCAGCGCCAAGGATATTATTCCTTGTCTCTTCTTTTTGTCTTAAAATTCGATCTTTGCTAGCCATTGTATTCAAGTATTAAATCGTTTAACACTGTTAGGCAAATGTATGGCGGATTTTTGAATTTCAAAATATTTTTATCATAATATTTTCTTATTGTTCCATAGATGGATTAGGAAGCCTTGAATTTATTGAGGTTTTCACTTTTAATATTTTTTAGAAGCAGGACATTTTTCGTTTTTAAGAACGTTTTGTCCCGCTCTACATTATATTTTTTGTGGTGAACCCCACCACAAAAAGATGTCATTTCGATCGGGGCTAGGAGAGAACATAAATTTTTTCATTAGAACTTTGTCAAAGTTTACCACAAAGTTTGTCATTTTCGAGGAACGAGAAATCTTCACAAGTAGCTCGACAAAGATTATCGATTTAGATTGTGGAGTTTCTTGCGAAGATTTGCTTCGCCTATTCGCTATCGCTCGGGTCTCGTTCCTCCTTTAGATTTGTTTTTTGAAATTTTAAGTAGATTTATGATTGAGAAAGGAAGCAAAAGTAAACTGTTCGTTCCTCCGAGCTTGTGACTCATATTTCGATTAAGACTTTAGCTTCCTTTTCATCAAAGACTCAGATAGAAATTTGGGCTAGTGACCCGTTATTAAGGAGTTGAGCTTATGATGAATTTCTCAAATCATTTGTTGAATCGTAAAAGCAAAGTTATGAAAAACATTATTATCGGCATTGATATCAGCAGCAAGACTTTGGATATTTGTGTTAAAGAGGAATCAGTAAATTATTTTTCTATTGAGAATAAGATTCAGGCAATAAAGCATTTTTTCAAAAAATATTCAGGTGAAAATGTAATGATCGCTATGGAAAATACTGGCAGATACAATTGGAATCTGTTTGAAGCACTTGAAAAATTCAACTTTAAGGTTTATGTAATATCTGCTTTGCATATCAAGAAAAGCATAGGTCTTGTCAGAGGCAAAAATGATAAAATTGATGCGTTGCGAATTTGTAGTTTTATTGAAAAAAATTATCAGGAAAATAGGGAATGGAAACCAAGTTCCTGCTCCATTAAAAAGATAAAAATATTATTAACCGAAAGAGCTTTAAGAATAAAAATCAAAAAACAGCTTATGGTTCAGCAGCATGACTACAAATTAATGAAAGGCATTGCAATGGATAAAGAATTGAAAAGCTTAAACATCAAACTTATTAAAAGCATTGATGCACAGATTAAGATTATTGAAAATGATATTGAAAAAGTAATACATAATGACCAAAGTTTAAGCCAGCAACAGAAACTGATAAGATCTGTTCCTGGAGTGGGCCAAGTTCTATCATGGACATTATTATCAAAAACAGAAGGTTTTACAGTTATAACTGATCCAAGAAAAATGGCATGCTACAGCGGAGTCGTGCCTTTTGATTTTCAATCTGGAACATCATTAAAAAGAAGACCCGGAGTATCAATGCTTGCAGATAAAAACCTAAAAACCATTCTGCATTTGGCAGCAATGAGTGCAATTAGATTCGATAATGATCTGAGAAGATATTACATTAGAAAAGTTGATGAAGGAAAAAACAAAATGAGTGTTTTAAATGCTGTGAGAAACAAAATAATCCATAGAGTTTTTGCAGTAATAAAAAACCAAACCTTTTATGAAAAAGATTTGGTTTTATCATAGAAATCGAAATGACAAACTAGTTAGAAATTTACATCCGCTTATCTTTTCTCAAAATAACGTTTTATATTTACCTATATTTTTTTGTCAAATTTTAGATTAGAAAATCAATAAAAAACAAAACAAATGAGTTTAAAACAACCTCATAAATTAAGAATCGATCTTGATCAAATTCAATATTGTGGATGGGACGATGACGGATATCGTAAAATACTACATAATGGAGTTTTTTATACAGGATATTTAGTATTAGATAAAAATCTCGACGGAACTGTCTCATTTGAGAAAGAATACAAAAATGGAAGTCATTTAGGTTGGGATAATGAATACAATGAAAATGGACAACTAACCAGAACTTCATTATCAGTTGGAGAAACTACATTATGCTTTTACGAATATGACTCAGATAATAAAATAATTAATGGAGGAAAACTAACGGATGATGAATATTACCAAAAAATGGTAAAAAGATATGAATTAGATTAATTTTTCAACAAAAAATGCTTCTTGGACAACTCTATAACATTTAAAAACACATCCAAAATTTTTGCCTTCAATTTTTTCGAAAGTTAACCATTCTAAAATTCCTTTATTTATAAATTGATAAAGTTCATACTCGATATAATCTTCAGTATAATTTAGTTTCTGATATTCTGGATGAGTTCTTATAAGTTCAGTAAGATTCCATTGGAAAAATTCGATTATATCCTTTTCAAAAATTGAAATATCGTAAGCATAAATAACACCATCTTTTTTTGCAGTGCATCCACTTCCGTGAAAATAATATTCAATTCCGTCAATTGATCCTACTCTTTCAAAAAAAGTTCGAGAAAACGAACATGGATTTACGTTTTGTTTGTATTTATCTTTTAATAAAGCTTCGAAGCTTCTGATAAATGTAATGTAGTCTTTTAAGATTTTTTAGATCATAATTTGTAGTTCAAATCTAAATCTAATAATTCTATTTTCAAAAGAAATTTCCCAATCTTGTCATTTCGACCGAAGGGAGAAATCACACTCGTAACCACATAGATTGTCTATTATGTTTGCGGAATCCCGCGTGTGATTTCTCGTTCCTCCTTTAGATTTGTTTTTTGAAATTTTAAGTAGATTTATGATTGAGAAAGGAAGCAAAAGTAAACTGTTCGTTCCTCCGAGCTTGTGACT
>NZ_JAXCWF010000010.1:0-265777 GCF_034044945.1 Flavobacterium sp. CFBP9031 | reverse complement strand
CACCAAGTTTAAAGCTAAGTGTGTAATCTTTCTGTGTACGTTTTGAGTAATTATCCATACGATACTTTTTTGTGTATCGCTATTTCAGGACGAGACAAACCTGAAACAAAAAAAGGGATCAACTTTCGTTGATCCCTTTTATATTTTAGAAAAAAAACATTAATATTCTCTTCTGTTTCCGCGATCTCCGCCACGGTTGTTTCCGTAACCACCACGATCGTTTCCTCCGCGGTTGTTATTAAAACTTCTTCTTTCGCCTTCTGGTTTTGGCTCAGATTTATTTACAACGATTGTACGACCTGAAACTACAGCACCGTTCAATTCATCGATTGCTTTTTGAGCCTCTGCATCATTTGGCATTTCAACAAAACCAAATCCTTTACTTCTTCCAGTAAATTTATCAGTAATAATTTTAACAGAGTCAACTGCTCCATAAGCCTCAAAAGACTCTCTTAAATCTGCTTCCTCAATACTGAATGGAAGGCTTCCAACAAAAATATTCATAGATATTTATTTATAATAATAAGCAAATGTAGTCTTATTATTCTGTAATCTACTATATATTAGTTTATTTAAGTTTTTATTTTGATTTTGCAAAATATATTTAGACGAAGAACTTAATCAACAGGAACAAAATTCCCTTCTGGCGCAACCGGAATTTTGTAAAAAACACCTTCCGAAAAGTGCATTTCTTGCTTCTCAGCAGTAGGATCAGTATTAACTACAGTAAATTTAAATGTTCCCGAAATAGTATTTTCTTCCGTATTATATTCCGTCACGACAATTTGCCCGCTTCCTTTTGCAGTTCCAGTACTAAACTCTGCTTCTTGTCCTTTATAAGTGTTTTTATAAGTCGCTTTTGTAACATCATCTATACCTAAAACATAAGTCTTTACAGTTGGCGTAGGAAGTTTAAAACTGATTTGTTCATACCCTAGAGAACCGTGTATAACAAAAGTTCCATTCGATTCTGTTCCTGCTTCATAAACTTGAGCCCTCCAAAAATTATTGTCTTTTAAGGTCTGAAAAGCAGGATTATTAAATCTTACATCTTCTGTACAAGAGATAAGTAAAAGTAAAAGTGATAAAAAGTAAAAGTATTTTTTCATGTTTAAAATGAATTTGATGCAAAAGTATCGCATTAAGAACTAAATACTTAAATTAAAAAGTCAAAAAAATGCTAAAAAAACAACTCAAGTACATTTAATCTTCTTTAAAACGTGTTTTTCATAAAAAAATTATATCTTTGCGCCCTTAATTAACAGAGGTCGAGTACCTCAAAATTTAATCAATAAGATTATGTCAGTAAAAATTAGATTACAAAGACACGGTAAAAAAGGAAAACCTTTTTACTGGGTAGTAGCTGCAGATGCACGCTCAAAAAGAGATGGTAAATACTTAGAGAAAATCGGTACTTACAATCCAAACACTAACCCAGCAACTGTTGATTTAAACCTTGACAGTGCAGTAAAATGGTTACACAATGGTGCTCAACCAACTGATACTGCAAGAGCAATCCTTTCTTACAAAGGTGCTTTATTGAAACACCACCTTGATGGAGGAGTTCGTAAAGGTGCTTTAACACAAGAGCAAGCAGATGCTAAATTAACTGCTTGGTTAGAATCAAAAGCTGGTAAAGTTGATGCTAAAAAAGATGGTTTATCTAAAGCAAAAGCTGATGCTAAAGCAAAAGCTTTAAAAGCTGAGCAAGAAGTTAACGCTAAACGTGTTTCTGATGCTGCTGCTGCACAAGCTGAAGCTGAAGCTGCTGCACAAGCTACTGAGGCTACTGAAGAAGTTGCTGAAGCTACTGAAGAAGCTCCTGCTGCTGAAGAGAATAACGAAACAACTGAAGCATAATTTTACTTAGCGATAATGCGTAAAGAAGACTGTTTTTATTTAGGTAAAATCGCTAAAAAATTTAGTTTCAAAGGTGAAGTCTTGGTCTATTTAGACACAGATGAGCCTGAGTTATACGAAAATCTGGAATCAGTGTTTGTTGAACACAACAAACACTTGGTTCCTTTTTTTATTGAAACAAGTTCATTACACAAAAACGACTTTCTAAGAGTTCGTTTTGAAGATGTAAATACCGAAGAAGATGCAGATGCTTTATTAGGAAATGCAATCTACCTTCCTTTAACTATGTTGCCAAAACTTACTGGCAATAAATTCTATTTCCACGAAGTTATTGGCTTCGAAATCGAAGACCAGCGTTTAGGTATTTTCGGAAAAATAACTTCTATCAACGATTCAACTGCCCAGCCTCTTTTTGAAGTTTTAAATGGTGAAGTTGAAATCTTAGTTCCAATGATTGATAATTTTCTTGTAAAAATTGATCGTGAGAACAAAAAAGTAATCATGAACCTTCCTGAAGGTCTTGTGGAGATGTATCTTTAGTATTCAGTCACAGTTTTAAGTGTTCAGTTTCTTGCCTGAACTCGAAATCTTAATAATAAATTAGAATTTACTATGTTTCAGTTTAAGCAATTTTCTGTTAAACAAGACAAAACCGCTATGAAAGTAGGCACTGATGGCGTTTTACTTGGCGCTTGGGCTCCCATTCATCATAATCCGTTTAGTGTTTTAGATGTTGGCGCTGGAACAGGAATTATTGCTTTAATGCTTGCGCAGAGAAGTCATGCAGAACAAATTGATGCGCTCGAAATTGATGAAGACGCTTACGAACAAGCGGTAGAAAATTTTGAAAGTTCTCCTTGGGGCGATCGTTTATTTTGTTTTCATGCTGGTTTAGATGAATTTATTGAAGAACCGGAAGATGAATATAATTTAATTGTTTCGAATCCGCCTTTTTATGCTGAGGATTACAAAACAGATAACGAACAACGCGATTTAGCGCGTTTTCAGGATGCAATGCCTTTTGAAGAAATTGTTGAGGCTGCCGATTTATTACTTTCAGAAAACGGAATTTTAGCCGTTATTCTTCCTTTCAAAGAAGAAGAAAAATTTATTGCCCTAGCAAAAGAATCAGAACTTTATCCAATAAAAATCACAAGAGTTAAGGGAACTCCAAAATCGGAAATTAAGCGTAGTTTATTAGCTTTTAGCCGAAATGAAGTTCCTGAAATTGAAATCGATGAACTTATCATCGAAATCGACAGACACGTTTATACTCCTGAGTATATTGAATTGACTAAAGATTTTTATTTAAAGATGTAAAAAGCATCTTTAAATAAATTACTCTTTTTGCAGACACACTCCTCTTTGAAAACCTATTCCATTCGGATTTTCTTCATTAAAATATACTATTGAATAAGTAACACATTGATCATCTGTATAAATTATTTCTGCTACACTTTTATCCCCAATTTTAACATTATCTGCTCCTAAATTTTTAATACAGATCTTTTCTAATTTGCAATCACTAAGCCATTTGACACTCCAAACTGTTTGCAATTTACTTTCAAAATAACCCTCTTCAATAGAATCTTTCCGAATAGCATATTCATCTGGAAAAGCTGGAGCCGCAAACTTTCCATTCTTAAATTTAGTACAATCTAATTTTTGAGAATAACTAACAGCCCCTAATAAGAATAGACAAAAAACGATGATTTTTTTCATTATACTTTTACTATTATTTTAATTATTTGCCGTTTTTAGCAAAAAGAATTGCTCTTTCCAAAACTTCATCCTTGCCTTGCTGAATACCTAAAATAGTTGGTTTAACTTCGATATCTGGAACAATACCAATTCTTTGAGTTTCTTTTTTGTTTGGATAAAAAACTCCATAGCAGGTAAATGAAGTATAAAATCCTTTAATGAGCGAAAATCCGTAGTTTGCTCCATCTGCACCACCAGTCTGACTTCCGATAACTACACAATTAGGAACCGTTTGTAAACTCATTACAGTAAATTCAGCATGACTTACAGCTTTTTCATTAGTTATAACAATTACTTTTCCTTTATAATGATCTGGATTATTTTTTCCGCACTTCTGAATTCCTTCTCTCCAATAATAACGCCCAGGATAATTTACATCTGGATCAAGAAATCTAGCAAATTCGTTCTCTTCAGAATTAAGCCAATCTGCAATTGGATACATAACCTCGTGTGGTCGATTTCTATTATCAAAAATTATTGCATTCGTATTGTTTAATGCCGAAATTAAGGCTGGGACATCTGCTGGATTAAGTTCATCAAAATCAACGTAACCTATATTACCCTCTAAAATTTTCCATTTTTCTTTATCTGAAAACTGAATTTTTAAATCTTCGTACTTATATCTATTAATAGACTTTACTGCCGTTTTTCCGTCTCGAATAAATTCGATTTCAAAAGAAGGTGTTTTTCCGTTAAAAATTGCCCAATATGCATTCTTTAAAACAGACGGCTCGTTAGACCCTTCTACATACTTTCGGTTTTCATTCAAAATTTCCGCAATTGTTTTTCCTTCTACTTTTGTAATTACATCTCCAATTTTAATGTCACTAACTTTTGCTAGAGAATCATTTTTCAATGCAACAACTATCGCTTTTTCATCAATGATATTAACATCTGCAGGAATAAATTTATCCCCAAAATATTCGAACAATTGAGACATACTAGTTGAAGCGTGAGTATCATTTAGCTTTACAGAGATCTCGCGCATTGCCAAATTAAAATCCTTTTCAGATTCTGGAGTATAATATCTTGGTAGCATTTCATTTAATACTTTATCCCAATTTTGATCCATTTGGTATTTATAGGGAAAGAAATATTCAATGTAATTCCAATATCTGAATAACGCCAAAAGACGAAGTTTTTTGTCCGTCCATTTAAAATCTGCATATTTTACTTCATTTTTAAATTGTAATGGAGGGCCATTACTGCCGAATTCATAAGCAACATAGTACTGTTTTTCCTGAATTCTATTCTCTTCAATAAATTTCAATTTTTTTGAAAGTGATTTCGAGAACAATTCTTTATTATTGACCCATGACAAATCGAAATTTTTATCAAAATATTCTTTTTTTACAGCAGGTTTTAAAGATTCCTGTTTTTTAATTTCCCCCAAAGAATCAATCCAATTTTCAATTACCAGAGAAAATGCTTCAGAAGTCTTCGCTTCTTCAACTTTTGGTAGGATTTGAAATAATTGTTCATCCCAATTTTTACTTCCATCGGTAACATTTGGATGATAATATTTTAAGAAACCCCAGATTTTACAGGTTGCAGCTAGCTTTTGAGTTTCGGTAATTGGTTTTGAAAAAGAATATTGAAATAATAATAAAAAGGCAATAAGTACTGTTTTTTTCATTTAAAATTTGTGATTTTGGTTAGTGGTTAGGTATGTGGGATTGGTTAATTTTTAAACTTGTTCAAAAATGCTTTTAAACTGATACAGGATTCTCTCAATTAAACGCAGATCTTCGGTTACAATCTCTGCATTTCCTTTCATTTCCTGCTGGAAAGCAATTTGTTTATTGTATGATGTTTTCAAACCGTTTGGAAGCGCAACATCTATAAGTAGATTTCCTTCTTTATCGGGCACCAGCGAAATATTTTTGATCTCTCCTTTTAAAACGCCAAATTCTCTATCAGGAAAATTTGCCAAACGAATATTCACCCTCTGCCCCACTTTTATTTTTCCTGAATTTAAAGCTGGAGCTTTTACTTTTCCTATGAAACTGTTTTTTGCATCTGGAATAATAGAAAACACGTTATCTCCAACATTTATAGTCTGATTTTCGTTCCAAACCTGCAAAAAGGTGACCTTTCCACTAATTGATGATTTTAAAGCATACGCCAACTCCCAATCTCTTATCACTTTTTTCAATTGATAAAAGGACTGAGAAACACTACGGTCGAGATTAACCTCTTCTTTAGTGCTATTTATTTGCAAATTCTGGCTTGATTTTGTGTTGTCAATCAAAGAAGATCTCAATTGAGAAATCGAGGACAGCAGGCTTCGATAGTTCTTTTGCGCCTGAAGGAAATTCAATTTTTTAACTTCCATTTCCTGAGCAGAAATAATTCCTTTATTGAACAGCGTTTCAAAACGAGCCACTTCATTTTTCTGAAGCTCCAATTCGCGTTCGTTAATTATTTTCTGTTGCTGCAGGATTTCCAGTCTTTCTGTTATTTGGACTTTTTCAGACTGTTGCGCTCTACTTTCTACCTGAAATGGATGCAGGTCTTTATTTAACTCCTGCGCTTGATAATCTTTCTGGAATGTAGCATACGCACTTTCTACTTCACCGAACTGAACATTTTTCAATAGCTCAAAAGGAAATTCTTTTTGGGAGTTATTGATGTCGTATTTGTCAACAATATCCTTTAGTCGAAAAATATCCTTGTAATTGGCTGTGTTTTCAATAATAGCCAATGTGCTGTTTTTAGGAACCAGCATTTTATTTTTAACCAAAATAGCCTCAATACGTCCAGAAGATTTTGAAACGATCTTCTCTGGCGGAATATTAGTGGTAATTACGATTTCTGTTTTTACAACATCTGGATATTTGACAAACCAGGAAACAAAAAACAATAAAACAATTATGGTAAATATTAAAACTGTTCCCCATCGTATCATCCAATGTGGTACTTTGGTCAGGATATCCTGAACCTCTTCGCTTCTTAATTCAAATGTATCTTTGTTCATGATTAATTTCCTAATTGCAGTTGGTTTTTAACCAATTCAAAATAATTACCTTTTTGTTCTACCAATGACGAATGGCTTCCTATCTCTATGATTTTTCCTTTATCTAAAACCACAATCTGATCAGCATTCATAACAGTACTCAATCGATGCGCGATTACCACAACCGTTTTTTCTTTGAAAAAGATATCGAGTTTTTTCATGATTTCTTTTTCATTATTGGCATCTAAAGCCGAAGTGGCTTCATCAAAAAATAAAATTTCGGGATTTTTATAAACGGCTCTTGCTATAAGCAAACGCTGTTTCTGTCCTGTACTCATTCCCAATCCTTCAGAACCTACCTTGGTATTAAAATTTAGAGGCAGCTCACTGATATATTGTTTAATATTTGCCACATCTGCAGCATAAAGCAATCTCTCTTTATCAATTTTATCAACTCCAATAGCAATGTTGTTCGCAATGGTATCACTAAAAATAAAACCTTCTTGCATTACGGCTCCAATATTAGCTCTCCATGCATGTTGCGAAATATTTTTAAGCTGTGCGTTTCCAATAAGCACTTCTCCTTTTTCAGGTTCGTAGAACTTGAGCAGGAGCTTCATTAAAGTCGTTTTACCGCTTCCGCTAACACCAACTATTGCCGTTACTTTATTGCTCGGAATTACAAGACTTAAATTGTCTAAAACAGGAATATCTGAACCTAAATATCGAAAAGAAAGGTTTTTAATTTCTATATCGACATCTTGCGGAACTTCACTTGTCTGGTTGACCTCCTGCTGGACTTCATCTTCTTTTTGATGGATTTCAGACAATCTGGCTAAAGATATTTTCGCATCCTGAAGCTCCCTAACAAATTCAATAAGCTGCGTAATCGGCCCATTTAAACTCCCAACAATCGAGCTGATTGCTAACATCATACCTAAAGTTATAGAACCATCAATCACTAATTTTGCCGAAAGAAATACGATAAAAATATTCTTTAATTCATTAATAATTGAAGAACCAATGGTTTGAGTCTGCTCCAAAACCAATCCTTTTATAGAAACCCTAAAAAGTCTTGCCTGAACATACTCCCAGCCCCATCGTTTTTGCTTTTCGGCATTATGAAGCTTAATTTCCTGCATTCCGTTTATCAGCTCTATTACTTTACTTTGCTCATTCGAAATTTCTGCAAATCGTTTATAATCTAATGCTTCTCTTCTTTTCAAGAATAGAATTATCCAACCAAAGTATAACACACTTCCTGCAAAAAAGACTAAAAAAATCTGCAGATTATAATAAGCCAAAACAGCTCCCATTATAAACATATTAATTACAGAAAATAGAACATTGAGCGATGATGTGGTAAGAATTTTTTCGATACGGCGATGATCATTTATTCGCTGCATGATATCTCCAGTCATTCGGACATCGAAGAAGGAAATAGGCAGATTCATTAATTTGATAAAGAAATCTGAAATAAGGGAAATATTGATTCGGGTTGACAAATGTAGTAGAATCCAGCTCCTAATAAGGTCCAAACCTGTTCTTCCTGCAAAAAGAAAAAGCTGGGCAAAAAGAACCAGATAAATAAAATTAAGATTTTGATTTTGGATTCCGACATCAACAATACTTTGAGTCAAGAAAGGGAAAATAAGCTGCAATAAACTGCTTGCCAATAACCCAATGCTTAACTGTATTAAAAATGATTTATAGCGAAGAATATAATGCGATAACAGTCCAAAACCTATTTCTCCACCTTCTTGTTTATCAAATTCAGACTGAAAGAAAACAGGTGTTGGTTCCAACAGCAATGCCACACCTTCTTTGGTTTGATCGTCGGCATTATTGCCAATCCAGAATTTTAAAAAGTCTTCTTTATTATATTGAATTAGTCCAAAACCTGGATCAGAAATATAGTATGTCCCTTTTTTGATTTTATAAAGTACAACATAATGGTTTTGGTTCCAATGCAGAACACAAGGCAAGGGCACCTCTTCTAATCTCTCCAGGCTTAGCTTTACCCCTAAAGTTCTAAAGCCTGTTTTTTCGGCAGCATCGCTTAAAAAAAGTAGATTACTTCCTTCACGAGTTGTCTCGCTTGCATCACGCAATTCCTGAATTTTGATTGTTTTTCCGTAATGTTTTGCAATTATTTTTAAACACGTTGGGCCACAATCTTTGTAATCTGCCTGTTTATAATGGGGAAATTTTTTCAATTTTCATTCAAATTTATTGTCAGCAATATAATCTAAAATACTTACAAAAGAGTATAAAATTACTATGATATTGCATCCTCTGCCATTTCACTAATAAAATATTTTAGATCCAGCAAATCATATTCAGAAGGATAGATACTTCCATTTATTAATTTTACAGGTACAGAATTGAATCCATTTTTTTCAAACCAATCATATTGTGTCTGGATTTGTACTTTAGTCTCATCTTCTATAACTATATCCCATTTCTTATTCCAATCTTCTATTGGAAGATTATCAATATGCCAGTCAGATAGTGCTTCAGCAACTTTTTCAGGATTATTTTTCTTGATTTGTAAAATTTTGCATGGAATAGTTACCGATGGATTGTCCTTATTAATATTAAACAAAATGCTCAAAGATATTTTATCAGGATAATTCTTTACCAAATCTACACCTTCTTTAAAAGCAATATGACAATATTTACAATTTGGACTCAAAATTAAATTTAGCTCGATTTTAGCATCTGAATTCCCTAAAAATATCTTATCAAGATTATGAAATTTCTCTTCTAAAACAAGCTTTGAATCCGTTAGTATTTTGAATATTTTATAATTACGCTTAAATCGTTTTAATTCCTTATTTTGTGTATTTAAATCTATATTTTTATAAATAATTGGCTTTATTATCAACCAAGATGACATCACAAGAACTAAAGAGATTATATACTCAAAGTAAATACTATAAGAATAAAAATTTCCCTCAAATAAAACCGAATAATAAAAGCCTGCATTAAATAGTAGAATACATGATATTATCAAACACAGTAAACACCATTTTTTTAGTTTTACTTTTTGCAACCAAATAGAATATAAAATAAATGGAATTGCAACAATACTTAATATCCCAATAGTGAGAGTTGCTTTATATGTGTCAAAAATAAAACTAAAGAAGCTACTTCCGAAAAAAATCAGAGGTAAATCAGAAAAACTTAAAAGTCCAAAAAAGAATTGTTGATCTGATTTTATAACACTATTACATGATACTTCTTTACTTAAAGAACAAAATTTAAACAATGACTCTTCTGTCAAATTAAACTTTTCCTGAATTATAAAGATGCTAAATATAAGACCAATTAGTGTAGAAAAGAAAAAAACTAAATTGATCCAATTAAATGAATTATAAAATATAAAACCAAATATAAAAACTGTTGGCACAAGATAAAACCAATACTTGCTTTTGATATTAGCATTACCTTTTTTTTCTGTATTTGCCTCTAAACCAAGAACAATTCCAGTCCAAATGTCATTAAACTCATTCCGATTTAATATGATTGAATTTTGATTTTTATAATGAACTAAAATATTTAAATCTTTCTTTTCTATTAACACTAACTCTTCAGATATACTAGATTCATTTATTAATGCTAAAAAAGAATCTGGTAAATCTTCAAATTGATCGATAGAAATTCGAGTTGCTATATTTTCAATCTTTAGTATATCTAAAGTATCATTTATAGCAAACAAACTAGGATAATTAGGATGAGATAAAAATAGGTCAGTAAACTCTTCAGTTAAATATTTATAATCATTTAATACTAAAAATCTCTTTAGAAGCTTTTCCATTAATTTGTTTTTTTTCTAACCTTTTTACCTTTCTTGTTTTTTTGTTATCTATGATTATAACTACCTCTGTTACGTCATATGCGTTTTTATTAAAAAATAATAATGTAGATATTTTTAAATTTTCAAGCCATCTCGAAAATGCCTCTTTTAGATTTAAAATGCTTAAATAGAATTCAAAGAATATCTTATAGAACTTAATTCTAAAGGATTTCTCAGGATAAGAGGAAAAGTAATTCTTACCGATATAAAATTTTGAAGGTACTTTTTTCCAAAAAAAAGGCACAAAGTGTGGAAAATTCTTAAATGAGATTAAATGATACAATAGTATTTCGTACTGATCTTTAAAGCTAAGCGTACCATTATCCCAAAGTAAATTTCCTGGAACACCTTCAACAACAAAGAAATCAAAATAAGCTCTAATTTTTTCTTCCTGATTAAGTCTTTTTATCACATGAGTCATTGTTTCTATTTCCGATTCTAATTCAAAAATAGATTCTCCCGCTTGAAGCTCTGAAAACAAGTTGCCGCATTCATCAAATACAAAGTTTTTCTCGTTCTGAAAAACAAACTTATAATCTTTACTTTCCTCATATAATTTATTTACAAATTCATTATTTCTAAACAAAGTAAAAAAACCTGTAACGTATTCATCCCGAACACAGACCACATCAAAATTATCTAAAACCTCATCGGTCATAAATGTCCTTATATTTCCGAAGATTAAATCAATGTCTCCATGTCCCCAAAAGTCATAATCAGTAATAAATTCTGAAAAAATTACTCCATATGCGGGCTTAAAATCACATAATTTATAAGGAGAATTCAATGAAACAGAAAAGCCAATTTTCTCACTTATTAATTTTTTCAATTCTAAAAATGAGTATTCAACTACAATTATATTTTTCGGCAGTTCGTCATTAATTTTTATGTCTGTGAAAATTATAAAATCTACTGACGGATTGTACTTACATGATTCAATGAAAAATTTAAAATACCATGGGAATTTTCCATAGTAAGGATATAGCAAAGCTATTTTCTTAGGACTATCCATGCTCTAATTTATTTAATAAGGGAAGCCGTTATTTTATCATAAAATTTTTGTTTCTCGCTTGGATAACCTTCAACTAAAGTTATTTTTTTTGTTTTGTAATTATAAACAAAATAATGAGGCACATAATCAATAACTGCTTTCATTATTTTTTCATTTCTATAGATCTCGCTTGCAAAATAATGATACCCAACTAAACTGTAGTCGTTAATCATTTTCTTCCATAAATCAACACTTGCTTCGTTATCAATAGTCACATACATCGTTTTAATATCCTGTTTGCCTAAAAACAGATGCAGTTCGTCATTATATTCAAATTGTTTAATACATGGAGAGCAATATGTTGCCCAAAAATCAATGAACAAATTTTGATTTGGATATTTTTCAGCAATTGCCTCCTCAAAGGATTTCTTTTCATCAATAAGGCTATTTGAAATCGACAACCCAACAGTTGAGTCATACGAACTTAAACTTCCTATTGGAGAATTATTATTCTCCTTTTGTTTTAGATCATCTTCAAAAAGAAGATTCTCAATTATCATATTATAATTGCTTTCAGGATATTTTTTTATAAAGGCCCTGTAAACAGCTATTAAGTCTTTTTTATTTTTTACACAATTGAATCGTATTGACTCAAAAATACAACTTGCAATATATATTTCTTTGTATTGTTCGGGCTCTACAAAATCAATTACACCAAAATTTGATCTGCAACTTTTAAATAGCTCATCAAATTGATTCCAAAACCTATTGACTTTTTTATTTGTTTTTTTGGCCTGTGCTTCCATATTCCAACCCGTCATATAGAGGTTTTGATCCAATATGGTACTATACAAACTATTTTCGTTGAATACAGAATACTTTGAATTATAAAACTCAACTAATTTTTGAGCTTCTTTTGTATCAAATGCTAATCCTAATTTTTTTTTCGTTTCCTCATTTCTTCCGTTTTCTGAATAATTACCCGCAAAAAAATTAATTCGCCCCTCTATTTCAGCATTAACTGCTTTTAAACAATTCGCACTAATTTTTTTCTCTTTGTTTAAAACTTTGTAAAAATTAAATATTTTTTGTTTTTGAATATCTACATTTTTAATAACATCATCTGCATTTTTGTACTTTTTTAAAACCGTCAAAACATCAAAAACGCTATCTGCACTTAATTTTAAGTATGAATTATTTGTATAAAGGTTATTAAAAGCTGAATTATTCCCGCTTATTTCAATTCTATCTTTTTTTTGTTCTATTATTATGGAATCTCCTTTCTCTACAAAAAAAGAAAAACTTCCAAACATATACGGATCTTCATAAACTGTAATAAAGCCATTAGAATCTAATTCTAATTTTTTTACAAATTGGCCATTTTCAACTTTTATATCGTCGCTATTTTTTTTATAAAAACTTTTAGGATAATTTCCAATTGGTTTTGCTACTTTAAGAAGTTTGCCATTTTGTTTATCAAAACCTTTGCCTAGAATAACTGCATTATTTTGCGAAAAAGTTTCCTGGTTAAAAAATAGCACAAGAAACAAAACTAGTAGTCTTTGTTTATATTTATAAATGCTTATAGTCATAATAATTTAAGATAATTCTGAAGGCTTTGTTGCTGATTAAAAGAAAAATTAATAAAGAGTAAGGAGTTCCCTCCTTACCCTACTCTGTAATTTAGCAACTTACATTGCAAGCAGAGCAACATGCGCTAGCAGAAGAATACTCTCCTAGATAACGACCATTGCAAGAGCAAGAAAATCCGCCATTAATACTCTTCATTTCAGCTTTGCTTAAAGCTTTACCAAATTTTTGTAAATTTTTCATAATTTAAAAATGTTATAGTTAGGAAATAACTCATAGAATAATTTTAAAGTTTTATGATTTGCTCGCGATCAAATTCACAATTTTAAGATTAAACTTATGATTATTATAAATATAATACTTTTAAACTTACAAAATGGCAATATTTAAATTTTAACATAAAAAAACAGAGAAGATATAATCTTCTCTGTTTCGTATTTAAAAACAAATTTTAGCAACACAATTTCTTTAGGACATGGTCGCGGTTACCCTAACCAAATAAAATTAACACAGCGACCAACTCCTAAGAATCTCAGTACCAATCATCAATACTGAGAATTTGCTCAATGTTCCACGATCGAGCGCCTATACATTCAAAAAAAACATGACTAAATTCTAAATAAGGCTATATCGTATTACTTTTAAAAAAGTTAAAAATCAACAACAAAGACGACTTGTATCACAAATACCCGATGATGTATTTAGCGGACAAGTTTCGCCTAACGGTATTAAAATGCATCCTGCTTCCAAAGCATAAACCCAACAATCTGGAATTCCTCCCTTCATGGTCTTCTGCACATTTTTGTTAATGTACTGAGCACCTTCGAGTTTTAAAATCTTCTTTAACATAATTAATACCTTTTTTATATAATAACAGTGCTTGATTGTTACTATCTAAACATTAAAATTAGCAAGCATAATATTTCTCGACAGCAGTGTCATTGCAATTCAGTTCTTGTGAATACTCACTTCCTAAAATGCTTTTCTGCTCTTTTTTTGTCAGCTTTCTTGTTTCTTTGCTTTTTAAAATTTTTTCTAACATAACTGGTTATTTACATTTTTGAGTTTAAGCCTCAAATCCCTAATAACTTGATGCTTAGTATTTATTCCTTAACAGCTTCCGACGTAACTATTTGGTATGCAACTCCAGTGTGCTGGCACAGTTCCAAATTCTGTACATCTTTTCGCTTTAAATCCATCTTCACAAATAGGAGCATGATCTCCATTCATTGTTTTCAGCTCATTTGCAGTCAATTCTACTGCACCTTTCAATTTCAAAATATTCTTTAACATAACTGCAGGTTTTAAATCGGGGGATTCACTTTTTCTATTTTAACAGTCGAAATTTCTGTTTTTTTATGCTGTCTTCTCTAAAACTTGAACTTCCTCAACAAAATCATTTAAGAAATATTTCAATTCGTTCAATTCATATTCATTTGGAAACAGCCTTTCATTGACAATTTTAATAGGTGTATAATTAAAATTGTTCATAGAGCACCAATCGTATTGTTTCTGAATTTCCTGATTTATCATCATGCTTACAGAATCAACATTCCATTTTTTAAGCCATTTTTTGTGAACCATTCTCTTGATATACCAATCTGAGATTGCTTCAACTGTTTTTCCTGGCGTTGTTCTATTAATTGTTAATAGTCTTTCTACAACTGCTTTGTAAGGATTGTCGTTGTTTTCTGGATTAATATTAAAGAGAACATTCAAAAATATTTTGTCTGGAAACTTCAATACTAAATCGAAAGCTTCTTGAAAAGTTTTATAACAATGTCCGCAACTTGGGCTAAGAATTACAGAAAGTCTAACTCCTGCATTTTTATTGCCAAATGTCAAGCCTCTTAAATCTTCAAATCCTTTTGTATATTTTACTTTTTTAGATAAGAAATTTAATAGCGAATAATTTCTTTTAAATTTTTTAAGCTCTTTTAAAGAGTTCTCATTATCAAGCATTTTTTTAATCATCACTTTAACTGTCGCCCAAATCGGAATTAAAAGCAGTAAAGAAAATACATAAGGAAAAATGGCATTAAAACTAAAACTCAATGTAAAAAGATCTGATGAAAACCAAACAATACTTTGAACCAAGATTAAGAATGATATTGCTAAACACATTATACACCATTTTTGAATCTCGAATTTCTGAATCCAGATCGAACAAACTATTATTGGAATGGCCAATAAACTTAAAAATCCAATAAAAATAGCTGAACTTAAAGGCTGAACTAATATGGCGATGATGCTTGATCCAAAGAAAAGCAATGGCAAATCTGAAAAACTCAACCATCTATTTGCAATATCATCATTGAAACTTATTACAGAATGGCAAGAAGAATTTGAACTTAAATTACAGAATTTTGAAATTACGGTGTTTTTAACTCCCCATTTCTCCTGTACAATAAATATGCTTACAACAAAACCTAGTACTGATGTTACCAAAAAGGAAGCGCTAAACAAATCAAAACGATTAAAGAAGAAAGATAATCCAGCTACTAGGGCAAGAGGCAGAAAATATTTCAACCAATTGTATTCTATTTTAAGATTATCTCTTGCTACAACATTGTTTGGTTCAATAGCTACAATTACACCATTCCAGTCTAAAAGGAATTTATCATAAGATAATTTTTGAGTTCCTTTTTTTGTTGTTGTGATTCTAACGCCGCTTTTAATTTTTTCTACCAGTATTAATTCGTCTTTAAAATAAGCCAAAAAGTTTGAAGGCAAATCTTCAATCTGCTCTTTCGAAACTCTCACTGCTGCGTTCTCTACAGAAAGCAAATCAAACGAGTCTGTAATGGCAAACAAACTCGGATAATTTGGATGTGACAAAAACAGATCCTTAAACTCATTTTTGATATCTGAGTAGCGATTGATTTGCAGAAATTTTTGGACCAGCTTTAACATCGTTTTGGATCGTTTTTAAATCATAATTACACTGCAAAGATTGGGGTTTTTATTGATTAAAATCGCATGAACACATACATTTTATTAATTATACCACATACAATTTATAAATTATACCAAGTATAGTAACCACGACAACATCTTGAAATACAAGACTTTAAATGTTTATTTATTTATCAAAAAGCTTCAAAAGCCCATTTTCGATTAACGGTTTCGCTTTTTATCTAGTTTTGGATAAGTAATAATCTAAACATTAATAAACATGAAAAATAGGCCCTAAAAAAGAGGTGATTTTACAAGAAAAAAATCATAAAAAGAGGATGCAAAAAATGACCAATTTAGTCCATAATTGATCCTCCAAAAGAACAAAAAACACTCCCAAAAAAGCAAAGAAAAACAATTTTAAAAAATCGGAATTAACTTATAAATAAATCTCTTTTTCTACTGCTTTTAAAGACCAAAAAATAAACCCAAAAAACTTTACATAATCAATTTTTAGCGCTGTTTTTTATCGCATCTGATGTGACTGCCAAAAAATATTTATGAAAGATTTATAGTACTAATTTTCAATAATACAAATATCAAAAACATGAAAAATTCAAAATTAACATTCAGCGATTTTCAAATAGATAAACTTTCTAAAGAAGAACAAAAAATAATTAGAGGGGGAAATATAGACCCAAATGATGTAAACGAGCCAAAAAAAACTGGCGGAAACGGGAACCCATAAACAATAGAAAAAACTCTTTAAAAACTAATCCAAAAAAAATTAAAAGTCATGAAAAATAGCAAATTAACATTCGAAAATTTTCAATTAGAAACAATCTCTAGAAAAGAGCTAAAAACAATTAAAGGAGGTGACGATCCAGTTATTGATCCAAATAATCAAAACGAACCTAAAAAAACTGGCGGAAACGGGAATCCATAAGCAATAGAAAAAAAACTCTTTAAAAACTAATCCAAAAAATTAAAAGTCATGAAAAATAGCAAATTAGCATTCGGAAATTTTCAATTAGAAGCAATCTCTAGAAAAGAGCTAAAAACAATTAAAGGAGGTGACGATCCAATTGATCCAAATAATCAAAACGAGCCTAAAAAAACGGGCGGGAATGGAAATCCCTAAGCAATAGAAAAAACTTTTAAAAACTAATCCAAAAAAAAATAAAGTCTTGAAAAATAAAAAATTAACATTCGGAAATTTTCAATTAGAAGCAATCTCTAGAAAAGAGCTAAAAACAATTAAAGGAGGAGGTGACGATCCAACTATTGATCCAAATAATCAAAACGAGCCTAAAAAAACGGGCGGAAATGGAAACAATTAAAAAAAGTTACATCTTATGAAACTAAATATTATTCGCAAACTGAGCTGGAGACACTCCGGTTCTTTTGCGAAATGATTTTGCAAAAGATACGGCATTTTTAAAACCAACACTTTCTGCAATTGCCTGCGTCGAATATTTTCGATACAAATGGTTTGTAATCATCTGATTGATCACGTAGTTAATTTTCAATTCATTAGAATATTCACTAAATGATTTTCCAAATCTTTTATTCACTACATAAGACAAATAAGTGGTATTGGTCTTTATTTTTTTTGCAGCATAGGAAAGCGTAAAATCGGCATTTAAGTATTCTAGCTTTTCTTCCAAAAGCAATAGTTTTTCTACTATTTTATTTTCTTTGGCTTCGTCGATACTCAAATTAGCATTTTCTTTTTTCAAGGCAACATCCTCTACTTCTGGAATTTCTGTTACTATTGCTTCGGCTGCAACTTGTTCCGTTTCTGTTTTTTCAAGTTCTTTTCTTTCCAGATTAGCTTTGAACTCTTCAATTAAAGCGTTCATTTTCTTTTGCGCTTTATTTTTATCCCTAATATTTTTTATGAGAAAAAATACAATTCCAACTACGAGAATGACATAAAATATTTTTAATGCTTTATTCCAAAACACTTCATATTTATATTTCTCCTGAACGCTAAGCATTTCTCCGCTAAGATCTGCCGTACCCAATTTATAGTTAACCTCTAATGCTTCATCTCTAAGATTTCCTTCATATTTTTCATAAGAATCCAAGTATAGTTTAGAGTGTTTGTAGGCTAACTCAGGTTCATTTTTGATACTGTAAATTTTAGCCTGTATATAGTTAGACCTAAAAAAACTAATGTCTACCGTTTTGTTTTTTTGACTAATAGAATCTACCTTTTTTAAAAATATAAGCGCTCTATCATATTTTTTAATCGAATAATAAAGGTCTCCTAAATTAAAACAAGCAACTTGATATAGCGATTCATTGTCCACTTGTTTTGCATAAAAAGAGATATCGTAATAAATTTTTTCGGCGTTGGTAAAGTCCTTTTTAAACACATAAATATTACCTAAACTAAGTTTGGCAGTAGTCTTGTTATCAATAAATTTATCCGAATAGGCTACACTTTTTTTATAATAATATTCTGCAGAATCTAATAAATAGGTTTTTTCACGATTTTTAGAATAATATCCTTCGTAAGAATTTCCGAGATTGGTATAAGTGTTGCTTTTAGAATTTTGAAACTGATCTTTTTCGTACAGACTTTCATTCTTGTCTAAGAATGCTTCATTTTGTTTTAAGATTTTTATAGATAACTGATAGTTGCCAACACTTTCATTAAGCAAGGCAATATTGGCTTTAAATTTTACAATTTGAACAACATCACCTATTTTAGTAGAAAGTTTAACTCCTTCTTGATAGCTGCCTAGAGCCTTACCATAATTAGATCTTTTCCAATAAGTAAGACCTCTATAGTTACATAGATAAGCTTGCAGTTTTGTTTTTTCGTTTGATTCAGGAATCTTGTCTAAGTGCTTTATCGCTTCCGCATACATTTTTTCAGACTTATCAGCATCTCCTTTTAACTGATACAAATACGAACCTGCGCCATAAGCAAAAGCTTTGTGGATGTTATCTTTAGACTTAAGCATCTGATTCACATAACCTAAGCCTTCATCATTATCTCCATTAACACTAAAGCGAATTTTATCCTGTAATTCTAAATACTTTTCTTCTGTAAGCTCTCCATTGGTTTGAGCAGCTCCACTGCAAAGCATTAGTAATAAAAAGAAAAAAGAGATGATCAGCCTCATTAAGTTTGTTTTTGGAATTCAAAAATAGTCTATAAATTATCAATAAACTACAATTTATTTGCCAAATTCCTATTAATTTTATTTTTACTATAAAAAAATATAACAATTTTATATCTATTTGTTATATTTTTATTCAGTAAATTTGCTTTGCTAAATTAAATAACATGAAACCAGACCTATTTCAATCTCCAGATTACTATAACATAGACGATTTGCTAACAGACGAACACAAATTAGTTCGCGAATCTGCACGTGCGTGGGTTAAAAGAGAAGTTTCTCCTATAATAGAAGAATATGCTCAAAAAGCTGAATTTCCTAAACAAATTATAAAAGGTCTTGGCGAAATTGGTGGTTTCGGTCCTTATATTCCTGTAGAATATGGAGGCGCAGGACTAGATCAAATTTCTTATGGTTTGATTATGCAGGAAATCGAAAGAGGCGATTCTGGCGTAAGATCAACCTCATCTGTACAATCTTCTCTAGTCATGTATCCTATATGGAAATACGGAAATGAAGAACAAAGAATGAAATACCTGCCAAAACTAGCGACAGGAGAATTTATTGGTTGTTTTGGTTTAACAGAACCCGACCATGGTTCGGATCCTGGAAGTATGATTACCAATTTTAAAGATATGGGCGATCATTATCTTTTAAATGGTGCCAAAATGTGGATTTCAAATGCTCCGTTTGCCGATATTGCTATTGTTTGGGCTAAAAATGAAGAAGGCCGTATTCACGGATTAATAGTTGAACGTGGTATGGAAGGTTTTTCGACTCCAGAAACGCACAATAAATGGTCGCTTCGTGCATCTGCAACAGGCGAGCTTATTTTTGATAACGTAAAAGTTCCAAAAGAAAACCTTTTACCAAATAAATCTGGCTTAGGCGCACCGCTTGGCTGTTTAGATTCTGCTCGTTACGGAATCGCATGGGGAGCAATTGGCGCAGCAATGGACTGCTATGACACTGCTTTAAGATATGCAAAAGAGAGAATCCAGTTCGGAAAACCAATTGGAGGAACTCAATTACAGCAAAAAAAATTGGCCGAAATGATTACCGAAATCACAAAAGCACAATTATTAACTTGGCGTTTAGGTGTTTTAAGAAACGAAGGAAAAGCTACGACTGCGCAGATTTCTATGGCAAAACGAAACAACGTAAACATGGCGATTACTATTGCTCGCGAAGCAAGACAAATGCTTGGAGGTATGGGAATCACAGGCGAATACTCTATTATGCGCCACATGATGAACCTTGAAAGTGTGATTACGTACGAAGGAACTCATGATATACATTTATTAATAACTGGAATGGATGTAACTGGAATCCCTGCGTTTAAATAATTGATAATTATTAAAATATATACAAAATCAATCTTAAAAAGCTTCTTCTAACAGAGAAGCTTTTTATCTTTGCATTAAAATTTTTTTAAAATGAATATCGAAACGATAAACAAAAGCATACAAACACAAAAAGACCAACTATTACATCATTCTTTATACAATAAGATTCAAAACATAGATGACTTACACAGCTTTCTAGAAACACACGTTTATGCTGTTTGGGATTTTATGTCACTTTTAAAAGCATTGCAGGCCAAACTTACTTGCACAACAACACCTTGGTTTGCAACTAAAAACCCAGAAACTCGTTATTTAATTAACGAAATTGTTCTTGCAGAAGAAACCGATTTGACAATTGACGGAAGAAGACAAAGCCACTACGAAATGTATCTAGAAGCAATGGAAGCTTGTGGAGCCAATACAACCGGAGTTTTAAGCTTTTTATCAGAAGTACATTCGCTTCAAAATATATTTGTTGCCATCAAACAAAGTTCATTACATCCAAATGTAAAATCTTTCCTTGATTTTACTTTTAGAGTTATCGAAGAAGGAAAACCACACGAAATTGCTGCTGCATTTACCTTTGGAAGAGAAGATTTGATTCCGAGTATGTTTACTCAGATTTTGAAAAATTTCCAGAAAAACCTTCCCGATACAGATCTAGCAAAATTGCTATACTATTTTGAAAGACATATCGAATTGGATGCCGACGAGCATGGACCAATGGCTATGCAAATGATTACAGAACTATGTGAAGAAGATGCTCAAAAATGGAAAGAAGTTGAAGAAGTTTCAATTCTTGCCTTAGAAAGACGTATCGCACTTTGGAACGCCATCGAAGAAGAAATCGTGATGAAAACCGAAATGGTTTAAAACAAAATAAGTTATTTAACGTAACTCTTTTCTAAAAAATTCCAATAACTGAAACTGTTTTAACAACAGATAAGTTATTGGAATTTTGTTTTTCATACCTTTGACATTCAAACTGTTGAAAACACTTTCAAATGAAAATTATCGATTTCATTCCAACAGAACAATTAAAGCCTTTTGTCAAAACTTACAGAATTATTCAAAGCGAAGACGAATTGACAAACAGGGTTTTGCCCAGCACTTCGCTAGCAATTGCTTTTCGCTGCAAAGGCGACGTCAATTATATTCAAGAAAATCGGCATGATAAATTACCCCTTTCTACAATTTCGGGTATTCGCAAATCTGTACGATTAATTAATTATGCAAAAGATACGGCAACTCTTGTCGTTCAGTTTAAAGAAGCTGGTGCTAAAGCTTTTTTTAAAGAACCGCTTCATGAATTATTTGAAGAAAGTGTTTCGCTCGACAACTTTATTCCAAGGCAAAAAATTGCCATTATTGAAGAACTTTTAGCCGAAGCAAAAACCAACAATCAAAAAATTGCAATTATAGAACAGTTTCTTTTATCAAGACTCCACAATTATAAACCAGACGATTTAATCTCAGCTGCCATTAATATCATACAATCTAAAAAAGGCATCGTTAAAATAAAAGAACTTGTCGATGCACTTTTTATCAGTCAAGATGCTTTTGAGAAAAGATTCCGAAAAACAATTGGATCATCTCCAAAACAATTTTGTTATGTTGTTCGTATAAAATCAATTATCGATCACAAACAAAAAAACCAAAACCTTATCGATCTGGCTTTTGATGCGGGTTATTTTGACCAGCCTCACTTTAATAAAGACTTCAAATTGTTTACAGGACAAACTCCAACAGAGTTTTTCAACTTTCCTTCATTTTGGTAAATCAATGATTTTTTACAATGATTAGAGCTTCGTAATTCTGAATTTTACATCAATAAAAACAAGAATTATGAAAACAAATCTTTTAATCGTAATTGTCTTTTTGACATTATTCAGCTATAGAACAAATGCTCAATCAACAACAATCAATTCAGAAATTGAACCTAAAAAATCAGAAACCATGCAGCAAATTTTTATCGATAAATTTATTGTTCCTGAGAAATCAAGACAAGAATTTTTAGAACGAGTGCAAATCAACCGAAACTTTATAAAACATTTAAACGGATTTGTAAATGACAATGCTTACGAACGCGTTGATGAAAAAGGCAATTTAATTTACATTACAATTGCCGTTTGGGAAAATGAAACGGTCTTGAAAAGCGCCAAAGAAGCTGTACAAGCTTACTATAAAAAAGAAAGTTTTAATATCTTTGAAATGTTTGAAAGACTTCACATTACTATGGAACGAAATATTTACAAAGAAGCCACAAAACCGTAACTAGTCATTTAACGTAACTATTTGTTTAAAGCGACTAGAATCTAATTGGAACAAATTATGAAACCACATTTTAAACAAATAGTTACTATTATACTTTCAGTATTTCTTTTGAGCTGCAGTTCAGACGAAACTACTCCCACAACTTCTCCACCAGTTGTAACTCCACCTAAAACCACAGAACCACCAATTGCCAGCAAAGTAAATTATTTAGCTTTAGGCGACAGCTACACCATTGGTCAAAGCGTGTGTGCTACGTGCCGTTTTCCTGAGCAATTAAAGGCAAGTTTAAACGCCATGTATTCTAGTAGCATTTCTCTTAAAATAATCGCTACAACAGGCTGGACAACATCCAATTTAATTTCGGCCATTGATTCTCAAAATCCAGAATCCAACTACGATCTCGTAACACTTTTAATTGGTGTTAACAATCAATTTCAGCATAGAAGTTTTTCTATTTACGAAAAAGAATTCCCAGAATTAGTCAACAAAGCCATTATGCTAGCCAAAGGCGACAGAAAAAATGTTGTCGTAATTTCTATTCCAGACTACGCGTATACTCCATACGGACAAGCTCTTGCAGGAAATCAAAGCGGTACAATTTCAACAGAAATTAACCAATACAATGCTTTTGCAGAGAAATATTGCAATAACAATCAAATTGCCTTTGTATCAATTACAGAAATCACGCGCGAAGGACTCAACAGTCCGATTTTGGTTGCTTCAGATGGTTTGCATCCTTCAGAAGCCGCTTATAGAATGTTTGTCGATAAGATGATGCCTAAGGTTAAAATAGCACTGCAGGATTAAGATTTTTTATTTATTAGAAGCAAAAAAACTCATTTTCAAAATCACGTTTAGTCCCGCTATCCGCTTTATCTTTTGTGTTGAACCCCAACACAAAAGGATATCGCTTCTATCGGGGCTAAATTAGACGTTTTCATTTTTTATAGAAAATAAACCTATTTTTGCTAAAATTGATTCTTCACGATTCAAATTCCACAAAAGCAGATTAAAAACTTCCATGAAATTAGCTCCCGAAGAATTACTAGTAATTATTGATCCTCAAAAAGATTTCACAGACATTGGCGGAGATTATGCAAAAAGACATCCAATTAGTCATATACAGCGAGTTCAAAGTCAACTAAACGATTTAATCAAAAGGCTTGATAAGAATAAATTCGTGATTATTTTTTCCAATTATCAAAAAGACCAATTCGGAACCGGAACCTCTATGTGTATTGAAGAAACAAAAGGGCATGAAATTGATCTCGATTATGACGAATCTTCAATCCTAATTCCAAAAACAGAACACAGCAGTTTTTCCTCTCAGGAGTTTAAAGACTTCCTAAAAGAAAATCAAATTCGCAGACTTATTTTATGTGGTTTCTTAGCAGAATACTGCATCAAACAAACCGCTCTTGATGCTCTTAAAGCTAGTTATGAAATAGTGCTTCTAAAAGAATTAATTCAAACCGGAGACGATGTGCAGTATAGAATCGAAGAAGTTTTAGTAAATTTAGAAAGTCAAGGTGCCGTCGTAAAAGGCAATCTTGATTTCGAATAAACATCGATTATAAACATGCAAGTTTCACCTCCCAAAGAGTTATCACCTTATATTAAGCATTATCTGTTCTTAGATAATACCGAAACTGCTGTACAAAAATTTCGCCTGTTTTCTGATGGTAATACTGGTCTTGTCTTTTCGGTAAAAAGCAAACTTATTTCTGGAATTAATAAATACGAAATAAAAGAATATCTGCCCGCTTCCTTTTTATACGGACAGCTTAACGGTTTTAAAGATCTTTATTCTGAAAATGAAATAACGCTGATTGTTGTCGTTTTTCAGCCCAACGGAATCCATCAATTATTAGGCATTCCTGCCAATGAATTTCACGATGCTATTATTCCTGTTAAAGATGTATTCGATGAAAAAATCAAAACCCTTCAAGAGAACCTGTTTCAGCAAAACAACTCAATACGTGTTCAATTGTTGAATTCTTTTTTTAAGTCCTTAATTGTAGCAAAACCAGCCTCAAATCAGTTCATAATAAATCATTCTTTACACTTTATCATTAACAGTAAAGGGCATTTCTCTATAAAACAATTAGTTGAATATACTGGTTATACCGAAAGACATCTGGAAAGAAAATTCAAAGAATGCATTGGATTAAGTCCGAAGAAATTTGGCAACGTTGTAAGACTACATCATTTTTTAAAATTATTAAAAGACAAGTCTGACGATACCAATCTTACTACAATTAGTTACGATGCAGGATTTTCAGACCAATCACATTTAATAAAGGAATTTAAAAAAAACACTGGAATTACTCCGACAGAATATTTTTATAACACTGGGAAATTAACCAACAATCTCATAAAAAGAACATTCTAAAATGTCGGTTTTGTACAATTCATGGCCTATTGATCAAGCTATTTTTGATTTAATTATTAATAGCTTACAATATGAAAAATCTAAAAATAGCCACAGCCCAGTTCGAAAATAAAAGTGGCGACAAAAACTATAACTTATCTGTAATCAAAAAACTTTCTAAGAAAGCATCTGCCGAAGGTTGCGATGTGATTTCCTTTCACGAATGTTCTATAACCGGATATACATTTGCAAGAAACTTATCAAAAGAACAAATGCTGGACTTGGCAGAATTGATTCCCAATGGAGAAAGCATCTTAAAATTAATCGAAATTGCCAAAAACGATAACATTGTAATATTGGCCGGACTTTTTGAAAAAGACGAAAACGACAATCTATTCAAAGCGTATGTTTGTGTAGACAAAAATGGTTTAGTGGCCAAATATAGAAAACTGCATCCGTTTATAAATCCGTATTTAATACCTGGAGATCGTTATTGTATTTTTGAAATTGAAGGCTGGAAATGCGGTATTCTAATTTGTTACGACAACAATATTATTGAAAATGTTCGTGCCACAAAACTTCTAGGTGCCGACATTATATTTATGCCACACGTAACGATGTGCACGCCTTCTACCCGACCGGGTGCTGGTTTTGTAACGCCACAGCTTTGGGAAAACCGCGAAACCGACCCAACTTCGTTACGATTAGAATTCGACGGGATGAAAGGCCGTGACTGGTTAATGAAATGGCTGCCGGCAAGAGCTTACGACAATGCCATTTATGCTATCTTTTCGAACCCAATTGGCATGGACGATGATCAATTAAAAAACGGCTGTTCTATGATTATTGATCCTTTTGGAGATATTCTAGCCGAATGCCGCACTTTTGACGATTCTTTTGCAACGGCAATAATCACTCCCGAAAAATGCAATCTTGCAGGAGGAAGTCGTTATATAAAAGCTAGAAGACCAGAATTATATAGAGATATTATTGGTCAAAATCATGAATCTGAACAAAATGTAGTTTGGCTGAACTCTGATAAAAAAAGCATAAATTAAACATTTAGCCTCTCTAAAGCTATTGAAAGATTTACCTTTGAAGATTCATTAATCTACAGAATAAAGCCCAATAATGGAATTTTTTAAAACTACAACTCAGGATATCGATGCTGTTTTCGATATTTATAACGAAGCTACATCTTACCAGAAAACAGTAAACAATAAAAGCTGGAGAGGTTTTGAAAGAGCATTAATAGAAAAAGAAATTGATGAGAATCGTCATTTTATAATCAAAGAAGGAGACGAAGTTGCTTGTACCTTTGTACTAACTTTTAACGATTTAATTATCTGGAAAGAAGCCAGCAAAGATCCAGCAGTTTATTTACATCGTATTGCTACAAATCCAAAGTTTAGAGGACAATCTTATGTCAAAAAAATTGTAGAATGGGTTAAAGAATATGCCAAAGAAAATAATAAAGAATACATTAGGCTTGATACACACAGCGGAAACGAAAGAATAAATAAATATTATACCAGCTGTGGTTTTGAATATAAAGGAATAAGTACAATCGAGTGGACAAATGAATTACCAGAACATTATAAAGAAGGTTCTTTTAGTTTATTTGAGATTAAGCTTTAAAAAAACAAACCCTTGTGAAGTCCTTCACAAGGGTTTGTTTTTTATCGCAGAAAGGAAGGGATTCGAACCCTCGATACAGTTACCCATATACTAGCTTTCCAGGCTAGCTCCTTAAACCACTCGGACACCTTTCTATTTTGGTCTGCAAATAACACAAAAAAATCTGACTTTACAAAAGTAAAACGTAAGTTCCTTTTATATACTTTTTTTAAATTCTTCCATAAATAGTTTTACCGCTTTTTTCTGGTAACCTCCCATTGTCAGCATGTAGGAATCTCTCTTTGTAGAAACTCCCGTAATTTGAATGGCTTGTAAGCTATCCCAATCTTTTAGAGCCATTTCGGCAACAATTGTGGCCCAATCGCTATTTTCGACCATTTGCAATAATGCGTGAATAGACTGGAGCTCTATCGAAATTTTAGGTTTCATATTAAACTTTTTAAACAATTCTTCGACATATTCTCGCGAATTGGATCCTTTCCCTGGCAATATCAACGGAATCTCCTCTATTTTCTTAAAAGCAATTTTGTCCAAATTGGCCAAAGCATGATTTTTAGAAACCACCATAACCATATTTGAAGTAAATAATGGCACTTTCTGAATCGGCATTTCAATTTCGTGTGACGAAATAACGAATACTAAATCTAATTCGTTGTCAAGCAATTTCTGTTCTAAAACCTCAGTAGTTCCGTACTCGACAATAATTTTAAGATTTTGGTATTTCTTAGCAAATGCATTAACAACAGGCAATATCAATAACCCAAAAATATAAGTCACGCCAATACGTAATTCGCCGCCAATCATTTCGTTTAAATCCTCAATGGCCTGTTTTCCGTTTTCTACATTCTCTACTACTTTTTTAGCATGAATTAAAAAAACCGAACCTGCTTCTGTCAATTGCACTTTTTTGCCGATACGCTTAAACAAAGGCAAACCAAGTTCTTCTTCGAGTTTTTTAATTTGTTGCGAAAGTCCCGATTGGGTTACAAAACACAATTCTGCCGCTTTGGTAAAGTGCAAAACCTCAGCTGTTTTGATAAAATATTGCAGTTGATAAATTTCCATATTGATAAGTTTTACTACTTATTATCAGTAAAATTATTAATTTTTCTAATGCTATCATAATCCCGACCTTTGTATTAAATATTTAGAGTTATGTTTAAAGCCTTAAAATCAAAAAATTTCAAATTATTTTTCTACGGTCAATCGGTATCCGTTATCGGAACCTGGTTGCAAAAAACAGCAGTAAGCTGGATGGTTTACAGCATTACAGGATCTGTTTTTCTATTAGGTTTGGCAACTTTCTTAAGTATGATTCCGTCTTTGTTTCTGGCACCTTTAGCAGGAAGCATTATTGGGCGTTATGACAGACATCGAGCGATGATGGTATTGCAATCTTTGGCAATGCTTCAAGCTGGAGCTCTAGCCTTGCTTATTTATCTTAAAATTTACAATATCAATTTTATACTTGCGCTAAGTCTTATTCAGGGAATTATCAATGCTTTTGATATGACGTGCCGTCAAACCATGATGATTGATATTGTTGATAATAAAGAAGATCTCCCGAATGCTGTAGCGCTAAACTCTACCATGAATAATTTTGCCAGAATTGCAGGTCCTGCTCTTGCTGGAATTATCTTGCATCAATATGGAGAAGATATCTGTTTTATTGGAAATTTCGTGAGTTATGTTCCTGTCTTGATTTCATTAATGATGATGAAAATCACTCCACATATTAAAGCCGAAAATAAGCTGAATATGCTAGATGATTTAGTAGAAGGTTTAGATTATGTAAAAAAAGAAACCGAAATGGCCAGAATGCTTTTAATGCTTACCTGCAGCAGTTTATTCGTCATTTCTTTTAATACTTTGATGCCGGTTTTTGCAAAAGATATCTTTAACGGAAATGCCGAAACTTTCAGCTGGTTTGAAAGCGCTGCCGGAATTGGTTCTGTTTTGTCTGCAATTTATTTGGCCAATCTAAAATCTGCTGAAAACATGAACAAATTGATGATCTCAGCAAGTTTACTTCTTGGTTTCAGCGTAATTATTCTGGCCCTTTCAAGCAGTATTACAATTGCATTGATCTGTATGACTTTAAGCGGAATTGGAATGATGGGACAAACTTCTTCTATCAACATTTACATTCAGACTCACAGTACTGTCAATATGCGCTCAAGAAGCATTAGCTACTACATGATGGCTTATCAAGGAATGATTCCTGTGGGAAGTTTAATTATTGGATATGTTTCTCACTTTTTAGGTGTAAGAGCTACAGTCGCTGTTCAGGGAATTATCTGTATTATTTCTGTAATCGTTTATTTGTATTACAAAAAACATAAAGCAATCGAAGATTTGGAAACTTGCCCGGTTACTTATAAAAATTCGAAGTTTTAAGTTTTAAATTCCAATTGCATTTTGTCATCCTGACGGAGGAAGGATCACACTAGTAACTCCGCATGCAAAATAACCCATCTTTGTCGAGTTTCTTGTGTGATCCTTCCTCCGTCAGGATGACAAAATGAAACGGTTAAGTGAAATTTTTTTAAATAAAAAAATCCCAAATTCCAAATTTAGATTTTGAAATTTGGAATTTGGAATTTAAAAAATATTGGAATTTAAATTTAAGATATTTCCCCGCGAAGTGCAGTTTCAAAAATATCTTTAAACTCATTTTGAGGAATATTATGACCAAGCAAATACATTAATTTAGTAATTGCTGCTTCTGTCGTGATGTCTTTTCCTGAGATCACTCCAAGTGATTTTAAAGCTGTACTGGTTTCGTATTGTCCCATATTCACGCTTCCGCCCGAGCATTGCGTTACGTTTACGATATGCATTCCAGATTTGATTGCTTTTTCTATTAGGTTTAAAAACCAATCTTCTGTTGGAGCATTTCCTGAACCATAGGTTTCCAGAATGATTCCTCGTAAACCTTTCGTTGAAAGAATGGAAGCTAGAACAATTTCACTCATTCCAGGAAACATTTTTATAATCGCAACGTGATTGTCTAATTTTTTATGAACGATCAGTTTTGCATCTTTATTTATTGGAAGAAATAAATGCTTGTTTAATTTTAAATGAACACCAGATTCTACCAATTCAGGATAATTTGGCGCTGTAAAAGCTCTAAAATGTTCTGCATTTACTTTAGAAGTTCGGTTTCCGCGGTATAATTTGTATTCAAAATACAAACACACTTCTGTAATAACCGGTTTTCCGTTTTCTTGAAGAGAAGCAATCTGAATTGCTGTAATCAAGTTTTCTTTCGCATCGGTACGCAAATCACCAATTGGCAATTGCGAGCCTGTAAACACAACTGGTTTGGCCAAATTCTCGAGCATAAAGCTTAATGCCGAAGCAGAATACGACATGGTATCTGATCCATGAAGCACTACAAATCCGTCGTAAGTATTGTAATTTTCCTCGATAATGGTGGCAATTCTTGTCCACATTTCGGGATTCATATTAGAAGAATCAATTGGATGTTCGAACGAAATTGATTCAATTTCGCAGTCCAATTGTTTAATTTCTGGTATTTTCTGAATTAATTTACCAAAATTGAAGGCTTTAAGCGCTCCAGTTTCAAAATCTTTGCTCATACCGATAGTTCCTCCGGTATAAACCAATAATATTTTTGATTTAGATGACATCTTGGTATTTCAATTTATTGACAACAGGGTTAGCATACATAGCCAAGAATCCTTGTCTTGTCACAGGATTATCGCTTCCGATACGCATTTCTAAACGACGCTCAAAAAGCTGCTTTTCGCTTTCTTTATACTTGTGAGCAAACTTGTCTGTTTCGTTTAAAATATCGTAAGCAATAAAGTTTGTTGGCCATAATTGGTAGTTTTTCAAAATAACATCATCAATAGTTTGTGCCAAAGCTTGAACTTGCTTGTTTGCATTATCGTTTTCAGCCACAATCTGATCGATTTCTGTATCTAGAACATCGCCAACAGAAATGTGTATTCTTTTCTTCGTTCCCATGATACCACTTAAAATGGTCATGAAATCTTCATTTTTGTCTTTTACGTAAACCTCATTATTTGCTTCTGCCATTAATTGCGGCATTTTCAAAACATCGGTAGGATCGTATTCGTAAGAAATAGAAACTGGAACAATTTTTAATTTCTTAAAATAATCCATTAAGTTTTCTTCGTCAGAACCCATTCCGATCATTTTTAAAACTCCTGGATTGGTTTCGTCATTTCCATCTTTTGTTCTTCCTTCTCTTTGGGCAATCCAAACCGAACGATTTTCGCGAAGGAGTAATTGTCCCATATATTCAGACAACAACTTTGAACTTTGCAGCATTTCACGAGGCGTTAATCCTCTTAAAACCAAAAAGTTTCTATTTAATTTTGCTAAAGTTGCCAAGAAAGCTTTCTTTACTAAATTATCTCCAATTGCCGAAGCAGTCATCACCAAACCATGTTCGAATAAACAAACATTTAATAATGTTGTATCCAAAAGAATATCTCTATGATTCGAGATAAATAGATAAGAAGTATTGGGTTCTAGTTTCTCAAAACCTGAAGTTGTAAGACCTTCAGAACTTTTTTCTAAAACTTTCTGGATTGTATTGTAAATAAAATTGCATTGAAAATCACGAATAGAATGTGTTTTCTTTAATTGTTCCTTCCAAACCTCATCTTCGACATCCGGAAAAGTAAAGTTCATCATGGTTTTCATCATAGGATGATTTACTACACCATGAAGTGCTTCATTTATTTCGGAATCATAAAACGGTCGAATGGCATCAAATCTCTGCATTATTTATTTGGGTTTAAGTGGGCAAAAGAACAAAAAAAAAATTAAAGTTTTGTAAGGTACAAGTTAAATCCCGAAAACGTCTTTAGAATTCTGGGTTGTAATTGCTGCAATTTCTTCTGTAGAAACACCATATACATCGCTTAATTTATCGATAACGTTGACCAAATAACTGCTTTCGTTTCTTTTTCCTCTGTAAGGAATCGGAGCTAAATACGGCGAATCTGTCTCCAAAACGATGTGTTTTAAATCGATTTGATTTAAAAACTGATCGATTTTTCCGTTCTTAAAAGTAACAACGCCGCCAATTCCTAATTTCATTTTGTAGGAAATCGCACGTTCTGCTTGTTCTAAAGTTCCGGAAAAACAATGAAAAATCCCAAATAAATCTTCAGATTTTTCTTCTTCTAGCACTTCAAAGATTTCATCAAAAGCTTCTCTGCAATGAATTACAATGGGTAATTTATATTGTTTTGCTAACTGAATTTGTCTTTTAAAAGCGATTTGCTGTTCTTTTAAATGGGTTTTATCCCAATACAAATCGATCCCGATTTCGCCGACAGCATAGAATTTTCTTTTAGATAATTCTGCTTCTACATGCGCCAATTCTTCCAGATAATTATCTTTTACGTAGGTGGGATGCAAACCCATCATTAGAAATACATTTTCGGGATAGTTTTTCTCCAAATCGTACATAGACTGCGTAGCGGCGGCATCAATTGCTGGAATAAAAAAACGAGTAATTCCGGCATCAATTGCGCGCTGAATCATGGCGTCACGATCCTGATCAAATTCTTCAGAATATAAATGCGTGTGGGTATCGGTAATAATTGGTGTTGAATTCAAGACTATAATTTTAAAGCGCCAAAATTACGACAATAATAAAAGAATAGCAATTTCGTAAATGGGACACGGATAAAACGGATTTCACTTTCGTGAAAACGCTGATTTTAACTGATTTTCTCTTTTTTATAAATGCCTAAAAATAAAAAACCTTTGTCAAAGCTTGGAGCTTTGACAAAGGTCAGAATAATAATCACCTAATTTTTGTTATTCTGAAGAACAAAGGGCCTCACAAGAAGCGTCGAAAAGAAAACCCCCATTTTTTCTCTCGATCAGCTAGTGTGACCCCTCGTTCTTCAGTATGACAAACGAGGCTTTATTTTCCCGTTTCTATATATAGCAAAGCCCGTTCCAAAACTTCATCTTTGCCTTGTTGAATACCTAAAATTGTTGGTTTTACCTCAATATCGGGTACGATTCCTATACGTTGGGTTTCTCTTCCGTCTGGGTAGTAAACGCCAATACCAGAGAAATTAGTATGATAGCCACTAAAATCAAATTCAAAAACATTTCCGTCCGCTCCAGCAGTCTGACTTCCAATAATTGTGGTATTCCCAGCTGTTTGAAAACACATCGCCGTCCATTCTGACTGGCTTATAGAATCTTCATTAAGCAATACAATTACTTTTCCTTTGTAATTGTCTTTATTTTCAAATCCCGCTTTTCTTCCTTCTTCCCAAATATACTTTCCTGGATAATTTGGATATGGATAGGTATAAAGGCAAAATTCTTTTTCTTCAGAATTCAAAAAATTACCAATTTCTCCAAAAGTTCCATTTGGATAATTTCTCATATCAAAAACTATAGCTTTTGTCGATTTCAGAGCATCAATCATATTAGGAACATTTTTGGGTTTAATAACTCCCATGTTTACGTAACCAATATTATTGTCCAAAAGTTTAAATTTATCTTTCTTTATTTGTGCTCCTTTTTTATACTCATTTCGATGTGAATCGTGATAGTTAAACCAAGTCATTGACTTTGTTTCGTATTTTCCATCTTTCAGGAATTCTACATTTACCTTTTCAGATTCACTCACTAAAATTGTGCGCAGAACTTTATCCAGAAAAGCAACCTCGTTTGAAGCAGAAACAATATCTCTTTTCTCTTCAATAATTTCTCTAATGCTCTTATCGTTTATTTTAGTAATTACAGTTCCAATTTTAATATTGTCGACCTCTGCAAGACTATCTCCCAAAATCTCGGTAATTACTAATTTTTCATCTATTACTTTACCTGTTGCTGGAAAATAATAAAAACTCTTTTTTGCTGTTTCAGACGGGTAAATATGAAACTGGACATGAGTATCATTGAGTTTTGCAGCCGCTTTTCTCAATACTTTATAAAAATCTTCTGGTGTTTTGGATTCAACAACAGAAGGCAATAACTCATTTAAAGTTTTATCCCATCTCTGATCCATTATGTATTTGTATGGATAATAATATTCTACCACATTCCAATACGCATAAAACATTAAAAACTTTGAATTTTTATTAGTGTAATCAAGATTAAAATAGTTTTTTAAGTTTTTAAAACCGTCAAAACTTGGTCCAAATTCTTCATTACTTTGAAATCTATTTTCTTCGATAAATTTTAATTTTTTTGAGAGCCTTTTAGAAAACAATTTGTCATTGAACCAGCTTAGATCAAAGTTCTTATCAAAAAATTTAACCTCTTTTGGAGTAACAATTGGAGCAATTTCTTTTACTGGTCCCAAATCATCAATCCAATTTTCTAAGATTAAAGAGAACTCTTCTTTAGTTTGTGCTTTTTCTATTAATGGCAATTTCTCCAAAAGCTGATTATCCCAATTCAATTCTCCATTAGCCACTTTTGGATGATAATATTTTAAGAAACCCCAAATTTTGCAAGTCGCAGCCAACTTTTCAGTCTCGGTAATTTTATTGAAACTAAAAATGGTTTGCGAACAAATAAAAAGAAACAACAGGATAACTTTTTTCATTTTGGTTTTAATGGTTAGGTTAAATTGATTTTGGGCTATTCCTTAAAAAAGAAAATCGAATTTAGAACTAAAATTCCAAATTCGATTGAGGTTTTCCGTAAAGAGATAAAATTTTTCTTAATAATTAATTTTTATTCCAATTCTTCTAGCAGTTGTTCTACGTCATCATAGCCTTCATAGTCTTGCGAAATAGTCTGTAAAATGGCTTTGCATTCGTTATATTTTCCTTGTTTTAGCTTAGATAAAGCCAGATTCCACTTTGCTTTTTCTTTGTAAATAGAATTTCCAGCTTCCAATTCTTTAAAAATGGTTTCTGCTTTTACGTATTTGCTTACCTGCAATAATGAAACAGCATAAAAATATTTTATTTCGTCTGAATTGTTTTCCTTCAAAATCATTTCAAAAATCGGAATCGCGATATCATATCTTTTTCCGTTAAAATTATTTTCTGCTTGTTTTAAAATTGCTTCAGAAACCCCTCTTTCTGTAAAATAAGCACTTTCTGGATGGTTATAATCTTCAAAATTAGGATAATGTCTATAATCGAAGAAAAACAATCCGAACATTACAATTATAGAAATTGCTACGGCAAAATACCAAGGTTTAAGCGACGCTGTTTTATGTTTCTTTTTATTGAAATATTTGTCGGAAATTTTAGTCAGGTTTTCTTCAAAAGCAACTCTATTCTCTATTTCTAGTTTATTTTCGTTTCCATAATGCTTTTGTTCTTCTTCAAATTTTTCTGTTTGAGCAATCAATTCGTGAGCAGATTCATTAACAGATACCACGTTTTCATAAATTGTCACATCCTTATGGGCAGAATTTTTCAGTTCGTTTAGCCAGCGTCTTTTACAGAGCAAGAAAAAATAAGCATCAAATGGACATGTTAGGTGAAGTTTTCCTGCTTTCGCCTGATTAAAAAGCAAAACCATGATTTCGTGAACCACATCCTGCGCTTGATCTTTGTCTCCAGAATTATTGGTTATAAACTGGACCACTTTGGGCGCAAACTTTTTATATATCATTTCAATTACTACCGAGTCATTTGCAGCAAGTCCGTCGATATATTTTTGATCAGGATGAATTGTATTTAGATCCATAAAAAAGCATTTTATAGCTAATTTAAAAAAAAGAATCCTAAAAATCTTAAAAAACAAAAGGTAACCACATTATAATCAACTGCATATAATCAAAAAAACTTCATTAAAAAGCTAAAAAAAAGAAAGGAATAAAATGAGAAACGACCTACCGTATATTTCGGAACTCCTAAAAGGCTTGCAATTATATCTTTTGCATATCATTAGTTTTTTGGGTTTAATTGCTTTATTTTTGAGTTTCAATCAATACGTAGGAATGGAAAATCTTCACGAAATTCTCAAAATAGAGAAGTACAAAAAAATAAAGTTTAAAATAACCAAAACACAGCATTTACTAATTAAAGCTAAAATTAATGGCTATTCTGGAAATTTTATTTTAGATACAGGCGCATCAAATACTTGTGTAGGTTTTGAGTCTATTGAACGTTTTGAACTTGCTGCAAAAAATTCTAAAACAAAAGCTTCTGGAGCTGGCGGGACTGGAATGGCAACACAGATTTCGTCTCAAAATAAACTGCAATTAGGCAGCTGGAAAAGTAAAGATTTTAGCATTGTCATTTTTGATCTTTCGCATGTAAACGAAGCATTAGAATCGTACAAGGCAAAACCGGTTCACGGTATTATTGGTGCCGATGTTTTATTGCAAGGAAAAGCAATTATTGACTATTTTAACCATTATTTGTACCTTAAGTAGAAAAATTCCAAGTTCTAAATAAAAAAGTCTCCATTAAAATGAAGACTTTTTAGATTTATACTGTTTCTCGATTATTAATTTCTATTTTTGGAGTGACATGTTTTTTCAATGAAAAATAAGCAACAACTGTACTTAGCAACATTAAAACTCCTCCTAAAATAAAAGGCGCTCCAGCAAATTTAAACGGTGCATCATCGTGCGTGAAAAAGTAAAATGTATTGGCCATCATGGGCGGACCAATAATAGAAGAAGCACTCATTAAACTGGTTAAAGTTCCTTGAATTTCTCCTTGCTCGTTTGGTTCGACTTTACTTGCTACAACAGACTGTAATGCTGGCCCAGCAATTCCGCCAAGACAATACGGAATTAAAAACACAAACATCATCCAGCTTTCTGTTGCAAAAGCAAATAATAGCATTCCGATTGTATATAAAGCTAAACCGATGTAAATACTTTTCTCGTTTCCAATTTTCGGATTGATGTATCTAACCAATCCGCCTTGCACAACTCCTACCAAGAGACCGATTATTCCTAATGAGATTCCGATCATTCTTTCGTCCCAATTAAATTGATAAATGGTAAAGAAACTCCAATTGCTTTGTACGGCATGCGAACCTACATACAACAAAAATATTGCGGCAATTAAACCAATTAAAGTTGGGTATTTTCTCAAACCTAAAATAGCTCCAATTGGATTGGCACGTTTCCAATCAAAAGGTCTGCGGTTTTCTTTTTTAAGGGATTCTGGTAAAATAAAAAATCCATAAAGAAAGTTTACCATACATAAAATGGCTGCAGCATAAAAAGGAACTCGTGATCCGTATTGTCCTAAAAGCCCTCCAATAACTGGTCCGATGATAAATCCTAATCCGAAAGCAGCACCTACTAATCCAAAATTCTTAGCTCTATTTTCAGCAGTGCTAACATCGGCAATATAAGCCGAAGCGGTTGTAATACTCGCGCCAGTAACTCCAGCAATAATCCTTCCGATAAAAAGCCAGATAATGGTTGGCGAGAACGCCAGTAAAATATAATCTAAAGAAAATCCGAAAAGGGAAATTAAAATGATTGGTCTTCTTCCGAATTTATCACTTAAATTTCCAATTACAGGAGCAAATACAAATTGGGTTATCGCATACGCGAAAGTTAACCAGCCACCAATTTTTGCGGCTTCGCTGATGTCTCCATGAATCAATTCTTCGATTAATTTTGGTATTACAGGAATAATAATTCCCCATCCTGTAATGTCTATTAACATGGTTATGAAAATAAAACCAATAGCTGCTGACTTATCTTTTTGTAGCATAATTATTTTAGTAAGGTGATGCAAATAAACATATTTTTCAATTAACAATAGAAAAATTCCAAATCTCAACGTTCAAATTCCAAAAATCAAATTCCAAATTGCAATGTAAAGTGCTATTTTTTTCACGCAGATTTAATAAAGATTTGAGCAGATACACGCAGATTTCTTTTAATTTAATCTGCCAAAATCTGTACAATCTGCGTGAACTATTTTAAGTCTGAATTAAAAAAATCCCAAATTCCTAATTGAAGGAACTTGGGATTTTAATGGGGAAATTCCAATTTCGGACTTTGGAATTTCTATTGAAAATCAAAACTATTAATGTGTATGTTTCGGATTAAAACCATCTTCGCTTAATTCTGTATGCTCATAATCGGCATGCATTTCAGCTTCGTAATCGATTTTTTCTCCTTTAGAGAACTTACGGATAATTTTCTCCATAATGTCGTAGATAACTGGTACAACAATCAAAGTAAGGAATAATGATGAAATCAAACCTCCAATGATTACCCATGCTAATCCGTTTTTCCATTCAGCTCCTGCTCCAGATGCTAATGCAATTGGGAACATACCAAACACCATCGCAATTGTTGTCATCAAGATCGGACGTAAACGAGCGTGGTTTGCTTGGATTAGGGCATTTCTAATTGATTCTCCCGCTGCTCTTCGCTGATTGGTATAATCGACAAGCATGATCGCATTCTTACACACCAGACCAATCAACATGATTACCCCTAAGATCGTAAAGATATTTAAAGTGTTGTTTGTTAATGCTAAGGCAAATAAAACTCCAATGAACGAAAGCGGAATAGCAAATAATACGACAAACGGGTGAACGAAACTATCATATAATCCAACCATTACAAGGTAAACCAAGATAATAGCTGCTAATAATGCGATTCCTAAAGTACCAAATCCTTCAGATTGGTTCTCTTGGTCACCACCCCAGATGTAGTTAACTCCAGTTGGTTTTTGCAATTTATCCAGTTTTGCTTGCCATTGCTGAACGATTGTTCCTGCTGGAACCCCAACGTTCTGACCTTGTACAGTTACAGAAGCTGTTTTATCTCTACGCTCTAATTTACTTGGTCCAGAACCTTCAGTAATTGTTGCGAATTGATTTAATTTAATTTGCTGACCAGCATTGTTGATGAAAATCAAATTACTAACATCTGTGATGTTTTTTCTATCAAATTCGTTGTATTTAATGTTGATGTCATATTCGTATTCACCAGCTCTAAATTTACCGTCTGTATTACCACTATAAGCTGTTTGCATAGTTAAACCAACCGTTTGAAGTGTTAATCCTAAAGCAGCCATTTTATCTCTGTCAACTTGAACGTTGATCTCAGGGTTTCCGTCCTCAACTGTTAATTTAATCTCAGTTGTTCCAGGAATAGTACGTAATTCAGCTTCAGCCATTTTTGCAAATTTCATCGCGCTTTCTACGTTTGGACCTGTTACAATCAAACCTAAAGTTGCATCCTCAGCAGTTCCTAAAATACCTACCGGAACCGTTTTTACTTTTGCACCAACTAAAACTTTTTCTAATTTACGTTTTACTTTTGCAGCGTATACGTTGGCGTCATCTGTACGATCTTTTTGCTCAATCATTTTAACGTCAATCTCAGCTTTATAAGCAGTTGCCTGAGCAGCTCCTAAACCTTCACTGGTTTGTCCTACAGTTGTAATTTGGCTGAAAACATATTTCTCTCCTTTTAAGAAAGCTTCTGCTTTTTGTGTCATAAAGTTTGTTTGCTCCAACGAAGCATCTTTTGGCATCTCAATTTGAACTAAGAACTCACCACTATCAGATGATGCAAAGAACTCTCCTCCAATATATCCACCTCCCATTAACCAGAAGATCGTACCAAAAAACAATACCAGAATAACTCCCATTGTTTTAATATAGTGATCTAAACACCAGTTTAACAAGTTAGATACCCAGTTAGTAAAACGAGTTAAGTAGCTTTCAAATCCTAAAATGATTTTTCCGAAAATGTTTTTACCTTCTATGTGTTCTAATTTTCCAAAACGAGAAGACAACCACGGAATAATAGTAAACGAAGCCAATAATGAGAACATCGTAGAGATAATTACCGTAACACAGAATTGTGTAATAATGTTCGATACTAATCCTGTACTCATTGCAATTGGCAAGAACACTACCACAATTACTAATGTAATCGAAGTTACCGTTGCACCAATTTCGGCAGTTCCATCATAAGCTGCACGGATTCGGCTTTTACCCATCTCCATGTGTCGATAAATATTCTCCAATACCACAATCGCGTCATCCACAAGAATACCAACAACAAGAGATAAACCAAGTAAAGACATTAAGTTAAGCGTATAACCTAATAAATAAATTCCGATAAATGTTGCAATCAAAGATGCTGGAATAGACACCATTACGATTAAGGAGTTTCTAATACTGTGCAAGAAGAACAACATTACGAAAGCTACCAGAATAACCGCAATTAATAAATCGTGTACAACAGAATCTGCTGCTTCAAGAGTAAAGACTGTACTGTCTTTTGCTACTTCCAATTTCAATTGAGCCGATTTATAATCGTTCTCTAAAGTCTTAATTGTCTTAATCAATTGCTCACTTACCGCAACGGCATTAGCATCTGACTGTTTTACAATTTGAAGTACAATCGCACTTTTTTGATCTACACGCGCAATTTTCTCCGCGATTTTTTGTGTATCCTGAACATCAGCAATATCTCCTAAACGAACTTGGATTCCGTCTTGTGAAGAAACTACTAAGTTTCTTAATTCATCTACGTTTTTATATTTACCCGCTAAACGAATTAATATTTTTTGGTTACGAGTTTGAATGTTACCCGTTGGGAAATCCAGATTCGAAGTTAAAATAGTCTGCTGCACCTGAGGAACTGAAAGTCCGTAACCTTGCATTTTTACTGCGTCAAGGTTTACTTGAATCTCACGCTCTTGACCACCAATAATGTTTACCTGAGCAACCCCTTGTACACGAGATAAAACTGGAGCAATCTTTTTATCGATCAAATCGTAAAACGCTGCTTCGTCCATTTTTCCATTCGCACCAAGCGTCATAATTGGTAAATCACTCAAAGAGAATTTAGTCAATGACGGTGGATCTGCATCGTCTGGAAGATCACTTAAAATGGCATTAATTTTACGCTGCGCATCGTTCATCGAAATATCAACATTTGCATTTGATGTCAATGTAATCGATACTACAGAAAGAGATTCATAAGATTTAGAATCAATTTTCTTGATATTTTCCAGAGACGCAATCGCATCTTCAATTTTCTTTGTTACTGTATTTTCAACCTCACTTGGAGAAGCTCCAGGATATACAGTTGAAACCGTAATAACGTTGGTTTCGAATTTTGGGATCAGCTCGTAGCCTAATTGGCTGTAGCTGAACAATCCACCAAGAGTCAGAATTGTAAACAATACAATTACCAACGACGGACGTTTTATGGATATTTCGGCTAATTTCATATATCTTATTTTTGGCTATAAGCTATATGCTGTAGGCTTTAGGCTTTTATTAAAGGCTTAAAGCTTATGGCTTAAGGCTTAGAGCGGTATAATTATTTAATAATTTCTACTGTATTTCCGTCTTGTAAGTTGATCTGACCTGTAACAATTACTACTTCTCCGTCATTTAAACCATTAATGATTTCAACTTTATCTCCTAAAATTCTTCCAGCTACAACTTTTTTCAATTTAGCAACATTGTTTTCTACAACAAAGATTTCGTTGCTGCTCACACTTCCAACAAAAGCATTTCTAGGAACCACTTTCAAGTTTTGTTTTTGGTTTTTAGCACCAAAGTTTGCCGTTCCATACATACCCGCTTTTAGGTCATTGTTCGCATTGTTTGTAATTTCAATTTCTACAGGGAAATTTAAAGACGCGTCTGCTTTTGCAGCGATGAAAGTAATTTTTCCACTAAACGATTTATCAGGATAAACACTTGCTGTAATGTCTACAGTCTGTCCTAATTTTAAACTAGCAACTTGCGTTTCGTTTACAGTAACAGCCAATTTTAATTTAGAAACATTTACAATATCAAATAAAGCAGTTGCAGGCATTCCAGCTAAAATAGAACCTGGTTCGATATATTTTTTATTGATGTATCCGTTAATTGGAGCTTTTACTCTTGTGTCTCCAACATTAATTTTAGCTTGAGTATAGTTAGATTGTGCATTAGTCAAAGCCAATTTTGCTTGATCTAATTGTTGTTTTGTAACACCGCCTGTTTTGAAAGCATTTTCATATCTAGCATAATCAGATTTTGCGTTTTGATATGCTGCTTCTGCTGCTTGAGCATTTACATTGATAACATCGCCTCTTACTGTTAAAAGAGTTTGTCCCACTCTTACATAGTCACCTTCTTTAACTAAAACACTAATTACTTTTCCAGATTTTTCAGCAGAAAAAGTCAATTCCTGAATCGGTGCGAAGTTTCCGTTTGCAGTAAAACCTAAGTTAACATCTTCTGTTTTAACTGTAGCTACTTTTACAGAAACTGCTGCATTTTTTTCTGCTACAATTGCAGTTTTCGCTTCGTTTTCTGTTTTGTTCTTATTTAGAATGTAGTTAATCCCGACAATAGCCACGACTATGATTACGATTGTTATAATTATTTTCTTCATTGTAATAATTTGTTATTTAGTAAGAGATTTTAGTTCGCCTTTCGATTTGATTAGAGATATTTCGGCAATTTTATAATTTAAAACTGCTCTTGTAAAATTATTTTGAGCTTCAAGTGATGCATTTTCTGCATCTAGCAAATCGGTTAAAGATGCTAAACCTTGAAGGTAATTGTTTTTAGTATTTCCTAAAATTTCTAACGCTAAACGCATGTTTTCTCTCTGATTCTCAATAGTCACAAGATTATTATTAATCTGCGTCATTGCATTTCTATAATCTAAATCAAGAGAAAGTTTAGTGTCTTTGATATCTTCTTGAAGAGATCTGATTTCAACATCAGCTTGTCTTACTCTAGAACGAGTTCCAAAACCTGTAAAAATCGGTACTCTCAAATTTAATCCGATTCCAGAGAAATCTGACCAGTATACTCCAGATGATGGTTTTGCAAACCAAGGAAATTCTGGACCTTGACCTATATAGTTATATCCAGCTGTCAATGAAAGAGTAGGATAATATTCTGCCTGAATTGCCTTTTTATTAAATACTAAAAGCTCTTCTTGTTTCTTTAAAAGCAGGTATTCTGTTCTGTTTTCAACATTTGGCTCTTCTGTTAAAGACGTTGGAACCACTTCAAATTCTTCTTTAGGCATCACAAATTGAGATTCGATAGGCATACCCATGTAGAATTTCAATGCATTTTCCTGCAGTTCAATTTGATTTTTAACTTGCTGACGATCTGTATCAATGTTAGACATTTTTACAATAATACGGTCTAAATCTATTTTTTTAGCCAACCCATTATCAAATTGTCCTTGCACAATATCACGAACCTTTTGAGTATTTACATAGTTACTGTCTAACAATATCAGTCTTTCACGCTGTACATAAACAGAATAGTAGTTATTTGCAACTCTTTCAATAACTTGTTCGTCTGTCAATTGACTATTAATCTGATAAAATTCACGTGTAGACTGTGCTGCTCTTAAACCTGTAAAAACCGCCTGATCAAATATTGCCTGAGTTAAAGAAACCCCAGCTGTTGATGTCCATTTCTGACCAAAAGCAGCTTGAATTGTCGTTCCTGGCTGTCCAAATCCCGCACCATCAATAACTGTTGTTTGAATGATAGGATTATAAGTTAAGTTACCATTTGCAGTTATTTGCGGTAATGCTCTCGAGCGTATTTCTTGAATTTTATATTCGCTGTTTTCGACCTGAAGTTTTGCCTTCTTAGCATCGGCTTTATTTTCAAGTGCATATGTAACAGCCTCTTTCAAGGTTAAGGTTTTGACTTGTGCGCCAGCAGTTATGCCTAGTGTACACAAAACTATAAGAAAGATTCTTTTCATAAGTAGTTACTATTTATTTTAAAAATTTGAGATGGCATCGTCATTTCCTCTTTTACAACTCTCCCAGAATAAAATGACGACAATTTGGATAATTAATTATTTATTTTTTTTAATTGCTTTTCTAATTCCTCTACTCCTTTTTCGGTTGCCATTGCACGAGTATGATACTCCAAGGCCTCCAACTCTATTCTTTGCGCTTCACTTTCAGAAACCGTATTTTCGTTTATATGAAAAACTAGAGTGTAATAAAACTTAACATATACCTCTACATTTAAATCACTTCTATATAGGCCTTCACGAATTCCTTTTTCGATATTTTCTCTAAAAAGTTGCGTACACTGATCAATTTCAAAAGACAAAATGTTTTGATAAATCTCTGGATAGTGTTTTTTCAACTGATAGATTGGCGAAGTGTCAATGTTGTTTTTAAACATATCACGAAACATTTCTCTAATCTCAAAATTCTCATGAATAGCGTTATAATTCTTTGCTATAATCGTGTCCATGATTTCGTGCACTTGGCCATGAACTAATGATGTGCTTTCCTCAATCAAAACTTCTTTGTTGCAGAAATATTTGTAAATCGTTTTTTTCGAAATACACATTTCACCTGCAATATCATCCATTGTAACACTCTTAAAACCAAGCTTTAAAAATAACTCGCTTGCTTTTGCTATAATCTTCTCTTTCATTTTAAATTCTCGAATTGCCTTACAAATATACTTTGGAAACTAAAATCAAAAAAATAGTTTCCGATATTTTTGTAATAATTTTACATTAATTTATTCTTTTAGTAAGATTTATATGCTAAATTCTAAATTTGCTATAAGTTTGATGTCTTTACCCAAAGCGGCGCCAGAAGAATGATTAAAAGAGCTAAAATCTAAACCAAAGTCTTCTCGTTTGATGTTTCCTTTAATTTCAAAAGCTACTTTCTTTTCTCCGTTATAAATATTTTCTCCCAGAAATTCAGCATCCAATTCAACTACTCTTGTAATATCTTTTATGGTTAAATCTCCTTTGAAGAAATTGATATTCTGATTTACTTTTTGAAATGAAGTCGATTTGAAGCTAATAATTGGATGCTCATCTTCTTCAAAAAAGTCTTGAAGCTGTAAATAAGCATCTATAGATTGGAAACTTTCATTTTTGTTATTGATATCCAAAGAGAATTCAACCGAAGCATCTTCAATCTCATTATCTTCAATGTTTACATAACCATCAAATTTATTTGTGCTTCCACCCATATAAGCAGTTCTCGATCTTCTCATTTCTAATAAAACATCTGACTGACTAGAATCTAAGGTCCATTTTGTTTTCATAAATACTTGATTTAATTGAGTTTATAAATCATTCAAACTCTTATGGAAACTTTTACAGTGTTCTTAGTTTCCATTATAACGCTGCAAATATAGACAGGAAACTCTAAATACCAAAAAAGTTTCCAAGTTTTTTAGAAAAAATTTTAACATCTTAGAAATGAGAATGGTTAAGAACCCTTTCTAATTCTTTAAAGAGCTTTTAATCATTTCAATAATTGAAATTCATATTTGAATTGTATCTTTGAGCCTCGAAATCAGAATTTATTATGCACGATATAAGTCAGTACCAAGATTTTTTCATCAATTATCTTCAAAGCCAAAACATACATAAAGAGCCTAAAAATCTTTACGAGCCTATAGAATATATTTTAGGACTTGGCGGAAAACGCATCCGTCCTGTTTTAACTTTAATGGCCGCAGAGGTTTTTGATACTGATTATTCGATTGCGCTTCCGGCAGCAATGGCGGTGGAAGTTTTTCATAACTTTTCGCTGGTTCATGATGACATTATGGATGATGCGCCTTTGAGAAGAGGACAAGTTACCGTGCATGAAAAATGGGATTTAAATACTGGGATTCTTTCTGGAGATGCCATGCTTATTTTGGCTTATCAGTATTTTGAACAATATGAACCGACTGTTTTTAGAAATCTAGCCAAATTATTCAGCAAAACAGCGCTTGAAGTTTGCGAAGGACAGCAGTGGGATGTAGATTTTGAAACTCGTAAAGATGTTACGATTCCGCAATATCTTAAAATGATTGAATACAAAACAGCTGTTTTGGTTGCAGCTGCCATGAAAATGGGCGCAATTGTATCTAAAACTTCTGAAAAAGAAGCCGATTTAATTTATGATTTCGGATTGAATTTAGGATTGGCCTTCCAGCTTCAAGATGATTATTTGGATGCTTTTGGAGATCCTGAAACTTTTGGAAAACAAGTAGGAGGAGATATTATTGAAAATAAAAAAACGTATTTGTATCTAAAAGCATTAGAATTTTCTACTGACGAAAAAGCTTCAGAATTAGAAAAATTATTTACGCTTCAGCTAGAAGATAATGTAGAAAAAATAGAAACTGCCAAAGCAATTTTTAACCAATCTGGAGCATCAAAAGCAACTCAGGAAGCAATTGAAATGTACACTTTTAAAGCTTTTGAAACATTAGAAAAAATGGAAATCGGCGATGAAAAGAAAAACGTTTTGAGGACTTTCGGAGAAAATTTAATGGGACGTAAAGTTTAGTATTCAGAAAAAAAAATCTACAATCAGCAATCTAAAATCTAAAATCACATGTTTGTAGCACCCGTAAATACCGAATCATTATTAGCGCAAGCGCAGGCAGAGACTTTATATTTGAATCTTATTGAGCAGATTAATAAAGACTTCAATCTTGCCAATGAAGGAATCGATTTTCCGTTGAGCATTTCGCCAGACGAATTAAAGATTCAGCTTCACGAAAAAGTTTACCGAATGATTCAGTACAAATTTGCTGAATACTTAAATTTGCTGTACATCATTGACGTTCCCGAAAACGAAATCAAACAACTTGACGGTTCAGATTTGGTGATTCTAGCTGAACAAGTTGCTTTCTTGATTTTAAAAAGAGAATGGCAGAAGGTTTGGTTTAGAAATTATTATAAATAAGATTCTGAGGTTCTGAGATGCTAAGATTCTAAGGTTTTTGCTGATCTATTAAAAACTCTCTCATAAAAACGCTAATTTTAAAATAATCTTCTATATCTTCAGTACCAAAACATGCCCAGTAATAAATTGTATATTCATGAATATGGAAATCTATTTCCAAAAAAATTTTAACTATATTCAAATAGTTTAAGAATAATTTTTCCCCATTCTGCTCTTCTGTCGCCTGGATTATAGTTTCCATAAGAACAAACTTTTCTTCTTCATCTCTTAAATTCTTGTATAATTCAATATACTTTTCAATTTCATTTGGATTTGCAATTTCATAGGACCAATCCTGCATAAAATCATTATACTCTACATCCAATTTCTTAGCTAAGAAAGCTATTGCCTTTCCTGTTCCGCATCTAAATTCTGGCTCAACTACTATTAAAATATATTTTTAAATTATCTTGTTGCTAAAAAACTTAGAATCTTAGCATCTCAGAACCTTAGCAACTTCAAAAATAAACCCTCACAAAAGGCATAAACCCTGAACCGTAAAGACTTTTATTAGGATCGTATAAAACATCGTAACGTGCACCAATTGTCACGTTTCCTGTTCTATAACCTGCTCCTAGATATAATGCGGTATTCCAATAAGAATCGGAAAAACCGGGATGATAATAATTTTCATCGTAGTCGGTATCGACCTTAACTTGTTCCAATTCTGCAGATAATTGAAGTTGCGGAATCGGGTTTACAAGCGTTATAAAACTTCCGCCGTAAACAAATGATTCGTAATAATTCTTTTGATATAAATAACCAAATTGCAATCCAACTCCAAGGGCAACAATTTCGTTGACATTGTAAATGGCGCTTGGCATTACAGAGACATTCGTGTATCCTGAACCAAACCCAAGACCTAAACCGCCTCCAAATTGAACTTTTTCCCAAAAATGGTTACTGTTGTCAATGACATATTTTTGTTGTGCAATACTATAACTTGAAAATAAGACGGCCAAAATCACAAAAAAATATCTGCAATCGATTGAAAATTGAATTTTATTCATAGTTAACGTTTATTTTAACAAATTTTTACGTAAAAGTACGTAAAAAAAAGATTTAAATAAATGTGATTGTTGTACTTTTGCCTTTCTATATAACAAAAAAGTATATTCACTCATATTATGGATAGGTTTTCATTTTTAAACGCAGCGCATACCGAGTTTTTTGCACAATTATACGATCAATATTTAGTTAACCCAGACAGCGTTGAGCCTAGCTGGAGAAGTTTTTTTCAAGGTTTTGACTTTGGACAAACAACTTATAACGACGAAAATCCAGTGCAAACGATCGTTGAGTACGTGACTAGCGATAACGCAGACTGTAGTTTGGTTTCAGAAAAACTGCAAAAAGAATTCAATGTACTAAAATTAATCGACGGATACCGTACGCGCGGGCATTTATTCACGAAAACAAATCCTGTTCGTGACCGTAGAACTTCATCTCCAACTTTGGATATTGAAAACTTCGGATTAACAACAGCTGATCTTTCAACTGTTTTTGATGCTGCTCAAACAATCGGCATGGCGCCTTCTTCTTTACAAGATATCGTAAATCGTCTTAAAGCTATTTACTGCCAGCATATCGGTATTGAATATATGTACATTAGAAATCCTGGTGTTGTAAAATGGATTCAGGACAAATTGGCTGTAAATGTTAATCAGCCAAATTTCTCTACAGAAGAAAAGAAAACAATCTTAAATAAATTAAACGAAGCTGTTTCTTTTGAAAACTTCCTTCATACTAAATATGTTGGACAAAAACGTTTCTCATTAGAAGGAGGAGAATCTATCATCCCAGCTTTAGATGCTTTGATCGAGCAAGCTGCTGAAAAAGGTGTTGAACAATTCGTAATGGGAATGGCTCACCGTGGTCGTTTGAACGTTTTGGCAAACATCTTCGGAAAATCTACTCAAGATATCTTTGGTGAGTTTGACGGTAAAGATTACGATCAAGAATATTTTGACGGTGACGTAAAATACCACTTAGGCCTTACTGCCGACAAAAAAACAAGATCTGGAAAAAGCATCAACATCAATTTAGCACCAAACCCTTCTCACTTAGAAACTGTTGGAGCTGTAATTGAAGGTATCACAAGAGCTAAACAAGATAAATACTATGCTGACGATTTCTCTAAAGTATTGCCAATCGCAGTACACGGAGATGCTGCAATTGCAGGTCAAGGTATTTTATATGAAATCATTCAGATGGCTCAACTTGATGGTTACAAAACTGGAGGAACAATCCACATCGTAATTAACAACCAAGTTGGATTTACAACAAACTACTTAGACGCTCGTTCTTCTACTTATTGTACAGACGTTGCTAAAGTAACCCTTTCTCCAGTATTACACGTAAATGCTGATGATGCAGAAGCTGTTGTACACGCTGTATCTTTTGCATTAGACTACAGAATGCAATTTGGACGTGACGTATTTATTGACTTATTAGGATATAGAAAATACGGACATAATGAAGGTGACGAACCTCGTTTTACACAACCTGTTTTATACAAAATCATTGCTAAACATAAAAACCCAAGAGACATCTACGCAGATAAATTACTTTCTGACGGTGTAATCGATGCATCTTATGTTAATGCTTTAGAAAAACAATACAAATCTGCTTTAGAAGAAAACTTAGAAGCTTCACGTAAAAAAGACTTAACAATCATTACTCCATTCATGAAAAACGAATGGGACGGATTTGTTCAAGTAACAGATACTCAAATGCTTCAAAAAGTTGATACTACTTTTGCTAAAGAAGGATTAGATTCTATCATTAAGACAATCTCAACTTTACCAGAAGACAAAAAGTTTATCAACAAAATAAGTAAAATTGTTACAGACAGAAAAGCTGGTTACGATAACAATACCATCGATTGGGGAACTGCAGAAGCATTAGCTTACGGTTCTCTTTTAACAGAAGGATTTGACGTTCGTATTTCTGGTCAAGACGTTGAGCGTGGTACATTCTCTCACCGTCATGCTGTTGTAAAAGTAGAAGATTCTGAAGAAGAGGTAATCTTATTGAACGCTATTGAAAACAAAAAAGGAAACTTTGGCGTATTCAATTCACTTTTATCAGAATATGGAGTTTTAGGTTTTGATTATGGATATGCATTAGCAAACCCAAAAGCCTTAACAATTTGGGAAGCACAATTTGGAGATTTCTCTAACGGTGCTCAAATCATGATTGACCAATACATTTCTTGTGGCGAAGATAAATGGAACAACCAAAACGGTATTGTTTTATTATTGCCTCACGGATATGAAGGTCAAGGTGCAGAACACTCTTCTGCAAGAATGGAACGTTACTTACAGCTTTGCGCAAGACACAACATGTATGTTGCCGATTGTACAACGCCAGCTAACTTCTTCCACTTATTAAGAAGACAAATGAAAACGAATTTCCGTAAACCATTGGTAGTTTTCTCTCCAAAAAGTTTATTGCGTGATCCAAGATGTGTATCTACAGTTGAAGAAATTGCAAATGGAAGTTTCCAAGAAACAATTGATGACAATACAGTAGACAAAAAAGGTGTAAAAACTTTAGTTTTTGTTACAGGTAAATTCTACTATGATATCGTAGCAGAAAGAGAAAACAACGGAAGAAATGATGTTGCAGTGGTTCGTATCGAACAATTATTCCCTTTCCCTGTAGATCAAATCAAAGAAATTATTGCACAATATCCAAATGCTGACGATTATGTTTGGGCGCAAGAAGAGCCTAAAAACATGGGAGCTTACAGCTTTATGTTAATGAACTTCGATCTTGTAAAATGGAGATTGGCTTCATTAAAAGCATATTCTGCTCCAGCATCTGGAAGCTACACACGTGCAAAACGTCGTCATGCAGATGCAATTAGAATGGTATTCGATAAAAATTTATTCAGATAATAAAAAAATGTTTCAAGTTTCAATCCCGATAGCTATCGGGAATGAAACCATAAAAACCTTAAACAAAGAAATAAGATGATTTTAGAAATGAAAGTCCCATCACCAGGGGAATCAATAAAAGAAGTTGAAATTGCAACTTGGTTAGTAAAAGACGGAGATTATGTAGAAAAAGATCAGGCGATTGCTGAAGTTGATTCAGATAAAGCTACTCTTGAATTACCTGCTGAAATGAGCGGTGTAATTACACTAAAAGCTGAAGAAGGTGATACAGTAGCTGTAGGTGCTGTAGTTTGTTTAATTGATACAGATGCTGCTAAACCAGCAGGTGGCGCAGCTCCAGCGGCTGAAGCTCCAAAAGCAGAGGCGCCGAAAGCGGAAGCTCCAAAGGTAGAAGCACCAAAAGCTGAGACTCCTAAAGCAGCTCCGGCAGCAACAAGTTATGCAGCTGGAACTCCATCTCCGGCAGCAAGAAAAATATTAGACGAGAAAAATATTGCTCCAGCAACAGTTTCTGGAACTGGTAAAGGCGGAAGAATTACTAAAGATGATGCTGTAAATGCAGTGCCTTCAATGGGAACTCCAACTGGTGGAAGCCGTGGAACTGAGCGTACAAAATTATCAATGTTACGTCGTAAAGTAGCAGAAAGACTAGTTTCAGCTAAAAACGAAACGGCTATGCTTACTACTTTCAACGAAGTAAACATGACGCCAATCAACCAAATTCGTAACGAATACAAAGATGCTTTCAAAGCAAAACATGGTGGTCTTGGTTTAGGTTTTATGTCATTCTTTACAAAAGCAGTTACAAGAGCTTTACAATTATATCCAGATGTTAACTCTATGATGGATGGTGATTACAAAATCGCTTATGATTTTGCTGACATCTCAATCGCAGTTTCTGGACCAAAAGGATTAATGGTTCCTGTTGTTCGTAATGCTGAATTATTGACTTTCCGCGGAATTGAAGCTGAAATCAAAAGATTAGCTTTAAGAGCTCGTGATGGTCAAATCACAGTTGACGATATGACTGGAGGAACTTTTACAATTACTAACGGTGGAGTTTTTGGAAGTATGTTATCTACTCCAATCATCAACCCTCCGCAATCAGGAATCTTAGGAATGCACAACATCATTGAGCGTCCGATTGCTGTAAACGGAAAAGTTGAAATTCACCCAATGATGTATGTTGCTCTTTCTTACGACCACAGAATCATCGACGGACGTGAGTCTGTTGGTTTCTTAGTTGCTGTAAAAGAGGCTTTAGAAAACCCAGTAGAATTATTGATGAATGGCGACGCTAAACGTGCTTTAGAGCTGTAATTTTTAAGTAATTTTCGACAATATAAAAGCCTGTTCTTTCATTAGAACAGGCTTTTTTTTGCTTAAAATTAACTTAAGATTAGCTTAAGATGTTAATTTTTTGAATTAATGAAAATTTTAACCTTTAAAAAGTATTTAATTTAGAATAAATAAGAATAACTTGTTTAGTTGCTATCCAACAATTAAATTTGCACTATCAAAATTAATTCTAAATAAAAATGAAATTAAAATTTACAATTTCTTTTTTGAGTTTTTGTTTTGCTTTAATGACCAGCGTATCAGCTTTGGCTCAAGAAAAAGCAACTATTAAAGGTCAAATAAGCTTAACAAATAATCAGGCTGCAGATAATGTATCTGTCACATTGAAAGGAACAAAAATAGGAACTAACACAGACGCAAACGGTTTCTATGAAATTAAAAATATTAAACCAGGTAACTATGTGCTAAAAGTTTCTGGAATTGGCTATTCTTCTAAAGAAAAAAGCGTTAGTCTTAATAGCGGCGATTCAATTATTGAAGATTTTAGAATTAGTGAAAACTCTCAAGAATTAAATGAAATTGTTGTAAACGGAAACAGAAAAAATCCGCTAGCTCGCAAAGAAACACAACAAGTATCAAGATTACCTCTTAAAAATCTTGAAAACCCACAAGTTTATACTACAATTACTGCTGAGTTATTAAAAGAACAAGTAGTTACCAATCTTGATGATGCGCTTAAAAATGCTCCAGGATTAACACCTCTTTGGGCTTCTACAGGTCGTGGAGGTGATGGTGCAGGTTACTTCTCTTTAAGAGGATTTGCTGTACAACCAACAATGACTAATGGATTGCCAGGTTTAACAAACGGAGGTTTAGATCCTGCTAACATAGATAAAATTGAAGTAATTAAAGGCCCTTCTGGTACTTTATTCGGAAGCAGTTTAATCTCTTACGGAGGTTTAATCAACTTAACTACAAAAAAACCTTATGATCGTTTTGGAGGAGAAGTTAGCTACACTGCCGGAAGCAATGGTTTAAACAGAGTAACAGCAGATGTTAATACTCCTGTGGACGAGGAACACAGAATTAATTTCCGCGTAAATACTGCTTATCATACAGAAAACAGTTTCCAAGATGCTGGATTTAAAAAGTCATTCTTTTTTGCTCCATCATTATCTTACCAAGTAAATGACAAACTTTCGTTTTTCATTAATACAGAATTCATGAACAACAAACAGACAAACGCTACTATGTTATTTTTAGACAGAGCTGCTCCGTTGAGAGTTCACAATATGAATGAATTAGGTTATGACAACAAACGTTCTTACACTAGTAATGAATTGGCAATCGAAACTCCTTCATACAATTTACAAGGTCAAATGATGTACAAATTCAATGACCAATGGACTTCACAAACTGTAGTTTCAAGAGGTTCTTCTTCATCTAATGGATACTATAGCTATTTATACGAAGGAACCCAATATGCACCAACTGAAATAAGTGAAGGAATTGTTTTAGGACGTTCTATGAATTATCAAAATTCAACAACTCTAACAACAGATATTCAACAAAACTTTATTGGAGACTTTAAAATAGGAAGTCTAAGAAACCGTCTTGTTGTTGGTTTAGACTACTTCAACAGAGGCATGGTTGACAATAGCTCTAATTATGTAAGAAATGGTAATGTTTACATCGGTAATCTAGATGTTGCAACTGTGAATCAATATCTTTATAATATCACAGATCCTACTAAATACATCACTAATGGAGATAATGGAAACTTAACTAAAGCTGGAACTGATGCTCTTATTGCAAGTGCCGGAATTAGTATGAACAAAACAAAACAAGAAGTTTACAGCGCCTATTTCTCAGATGTAATCAATTTTACACCTGCTTTATCAGCAATGGCAAGTTTACGTGTTGACCGTTTTGTAACTGCTGGTGATTTATCAACAAATGCTGATGATTTCAATCAAACTGCATTTTCTCCTAAATTTGGTATCGTTTATCAGCCAATTATAGATAAAGTTTCGCTTTTTGCAAACTATATGGATGGTTTTGCTAATTCTGCTCCAGTAACAGAAATTTTAGGTGACGGAACTACTCGCCCAAGAACTTTCAAACCAGAACATGCTAACCAATTTGAAATTGGTACAAAATTAAACGTGTTTAAAGACAAACTTTACGCGACATTTAGCTACTATGACATTCAGGTAAAAGACCAAGTTTATGTAGTTTATACGGCAACATCTCAAACGCCTTACCAAGATGGAGCACAAAGAAATAAAGGTTTTGAAGCAGAATTCGTTGCAAGCCCTATTGATGGTTTAAACATCGTAGCAGGTTACAGCTATGTTGATGCTGTCTTAAACGCTGGAGATCCTTCTTTTGTAGGACGTAGACCAGAGAGTTCAGGACCAAGAAACTTAGCAAATCTTTGGGCAAGTTATAAATTCCCAGAAGGAGATTTAAAAGGTTTTGGTTTAGGATTTGGAGGAAACTACGCCGACAAAAACTTAATCATGAACAGAAACGGTGTTGGTCAATTTACAATCCCTTCTTATACTGTTTTAAATTCTTCTATTTTCTACGGAACAGAAAAATACACATTGACATTAAAATTAGACAATATTGCTAATGTTGATACATATGATGGTTGGTCAACAATTCATCCAAGAAATATGAGAACTGTTGCGGCGAACTTCTCGTACAGATTCTAATAAAAAACAGCAAAAACACCTTTCTCATAAAAGAAAGGTGTTTTTTAAATTTTAAAGATTATGATTACAACTGCCAGCGTTATCGTTTTTTTAGCTTTTTACACTCTTTATTATACTTCAAAAAGAGCTGTATTGTCTTATGATTTAGGTTTTGAAAAATGGATGCAGAAAAATCCAAAACAAACTAAAATCATTGGCTTAATGCTTTTGTTATCTGCTTACATGATGTGGCTTTTTACACAATCATTAGGCTGTGGCACTTTGATGTTTTTTATTCAGCTCATGACAGTTGGAAGTTTAATCATTATCCTTACACCATTAAAAAAAATAAACAGTAAGTTACTTTTGGCATTACTGGTTTTTATTGCACTAACAGAATTCTACTACCAGTAATCATTATCAAATTATGCCAGCAAATTCAAAATATCTAAATCCCTCTTTTTGGCCACGCTTTTCCAAAATTACTGCTGCAATTTTAGGAGGATACTTTGTTTCTGTTACTTTTCATTTGGCTTTAGCTTCTTGGTTTAACCGTGCCAATGTATTAATCACAATGGCCTTTAGCGGTTTTATTCTATGGGTCGCTTTAATGATCATCGCATTTTTAGCCAAAAGTGGTTGGAAAATATGGGGAATTTACATCTTGCTTTCTTTACTTTTTTGTCTTTTTATCTATCTGGGTCAAACCTATAATACGGCACAATAATATTTATGAATAACCGTCATTACAATATCTATTTTCACACACATACTGTCAGCGGAATCGTTATCAGTGTAGTTCTTTTTGTAATTTTCTTCGCTGGGTCTTTTTCTTTTTTTAGAGATGAAATCATCAATTGGGAAAGAAGTGAATCTACAGTAATCACAAGAGAAATTCAATTAGATTACAATAACGCACTGCAGCATCTGGACAAAAAATATGTTTTGCACGGAAGAAATATCACTATTTCTAAACCTTCAGTAGAAAATCGAGTAGCTGTTTATATGGAAGGAACCAAAGATACCTTGGCTCCAAAAAAACAGCAAGCAGGAGAGTTTTTTTATTTAGACAACAAAAATTACAAAGGCTATACTTATGAAGAATCGTATTCATTAGGTGAGCTTTTATACCGTCTGCACTTTCTGGCACAAATTCCATATCCTGTGGGATATTATTTATCTGGATTTACAGCTTTGTTTTTTTTATTCGCAATCATAACAGGCGTTTTGTTGCATTGGAATAAAATTGTTTCTAATTTTTACATGTTCCGTCCAAAAGAAAAATTAAAAACACTTTGGACAGATGCACATACAGCTTTAGGAATGATTGGTTTGCCATTTCAATTTGTATATGCAGTTACAGGAGCATTTTTTATGATTAAACTTTTAATTGTAGCACCAGCCGTAATGGCTTTATACAAAGGAGACCAAGATAAACTATACAAGGAACTGGAATATACAGATCCCGATTATAAATTTGAAAATAAAAAACTGGCCAATCCATTTAATATTAATGAGCTGGTTGCCAAAACCAAAAAGAATTGGGCCGATTTTGAAATTACCCGTGTTTTTATCCAAAATTATGGAGACGCAAATATGCATGTTCTGGTAGAAGGCGAACTTTTAAGCCATAAAAAGTTTACTGGAATTGGAAAAGTAGTTTACAGAGTTGCCGACGGAAAAGAAATTGCCAAAAAAGACCCAATTGCACAAACCAGTTATTTGGATGTTGTAAAAAATGTTTTGTATAGAATACATTTTGGCGATTATGGCGGATATGCTTTAAAAATTGTAAGCTTCATTTTAGGAATTATAACCTGTTTTGTCATTATTTCTGGAGTTATGATTTGGCTTGTTGCCCGACAAAAAAACAATATGCCAGAAAAGAAAAGACGTTTCAATAACGCCGTTGTTCGCATTTATCTGGCCATTTGCTTGAGCATGTATCCAATTACAGCACTAGCTTTTATAGGAAGTAAAATTTTCTATCCGTTAAGTCAGTCTAATTTGTATGCACTTTATTTTGGAGGCTGGCTATTGCTAACTATTTTCTTTATTATTAAAAAGAATGATGCTTTTACCAACAAATTCTGTCTGATTTCAGGAAGTATTTTAGGATTCTTAATTCCAATTACCAACGGAATCGTTTCTGGAAATTGGTTTTGGACTTCATTTATGGAAAACAAATTTCAGATTTTCTTTATTGATGTTTTCTGGATTTTCCTAGCTGGAATTTCATTATACACCGCTTATCATTTAAAGCCAAAAAAAGCAGTTTCTTAAAAATTAGCTTAATTTATTTGCCCTCTATTGGTTTTGCGTATACTTTTACGCTTTTAATCAAAATATGGGATTCAAAACCAAAATACGTTTTATACACAAATGGCTCGGATTAATTTCTGGGCTTATTGTTTTTATAGTTTGTATTACGGGCTGCATTTTTTGTTTTCACGACGAAATAAAAGACATCACAAGAAAAGAATGGCGTTTGGTTGAACCTCAAAACAAACCTTTTCTATTACCATCTGAATTACAGAAAAAAGCAAAGAAAGTTCTTCCAGCAAACAAAACTAGTATGGTTGCTTATTACGGAAAAAACAGATCGGCAATTGTTTACACTTATTCAGATACAGAGAATTTATATCTCTATTTTAATCCCTATACAGGCAAATATTTAAAAACAGAAAATCCAAAAACCGATTTCTTTATTATTGTAGAATACATTCATTTGTATCTGCTCCTGCCAGATTACATTGGAAAACATATTATTGGTGGCGTAACCATTATTTTTATTCTATTATTAATTTCGGGAATTATACAATGGTGGCCGAAACGAAAAAGCGACATTAAAAGAAGTTTCACCATTAAATGGAATGCAAAATGGCGAAGAATCAATTACGACTGGCACAATACTACCGGTTTTTATATTTCATTAATTGCCTTAATTCTTGCTATAACTGGACTTACTTTTACTTACGAATGGGTTGGCGACGGAATTTATAAATCTTTCAATTTTGGTGGAGACAAAGCTGCCGAAACCAAAATACCTGTGATTGACACAACCACTTACAAAGCAAATTCAGTTACTGCAATTGACAAAGCATTTACTCAAACCTTAAAATTACAGCCAAAAGCAGAAATGTTCTTTGTAATGATTCCGCAACAAAAAGGCGATATTGTGAGTACAGGTGCCTATCCGCATACCTTACGTTACGATCAGCAAAGCAATTATTATTTTCATCCGTCAAGCGGAAAATTGATTCAGAGCCAGACATTTGATAAAAAGACTTTAGGATTACAGGTTGTAGAAATGAATTACGGAATACATACAGGGCAAGTTCTAGATCTTCCAGGAAAAATTATAGCCTTTACCGTGAGCTTAATTGCCGCCATACTTCCTATCACTGGATTTATAATTTGGTTTGGAAGAAACAAGAAATCTAAAAAAGTAAAAGCATAAAAAAACCGTCTCGTTTTTAACGGGACGGTCTTTTTATAATTGGACTGAAATTATGTGATTAATTTCTGTTTGCTAAAGCATTTTTCTGTAAATTTTTAACCGAACTTACTTTGTTGTCAACATAAGCAACTTCTTTCAAGCTGTCTTCATTAAAGTAAATCCATTTTCCAGTTTTAACTCCGTCTGCGTATTCTCCAACGGCTTTTTTGTTTCCATTTTCGTCATAAGATACCCAAACACCGTCTAATTTACCGTCTTTAAAAAAGCCTTCTTGCTGCACTTTACCACTTTCATAGTAATACGTTGCTTTTACCTTGTTTCCAGCAGCTTCTAATTCAGGCTTTCCTTCTTGTGCAACTACAATTCCAGAGAACAATATTGCAGCTAAAATTACACTCTTTTTCATATCTTTAGGTATTAATGTTAAGAAATCTTTATCAAATATAGTCAATAGTTTACATTAAAAAAACTTTTACTTAACAATTTGGTAACATTGATTAAAAACTTAACATTGGAAAAATAGACCTAATAAAAAAACCAGCGCTCAGGCACTGGTTTTACTGGTATTTTAGAAATATTTAAACTTTACGATAACGTTGTAAATTTCGTAAATAAATTAGTTCAATAATGCTGTAAGCTGCTTATCCAATTCTGGGTCTGAAGGTCTCGCCGCATCATATTTTACAATATTACCACTTGGATCTAGCAGAATAAATCTTGGAATTCCAGTTACATTATAATTAACAATAAACTCAGATTCCCAATCTTTATCGGCTAAAAGTTGTGTACCGCCAAGGCTTTTATCGGCAACAAATTTTCTCCATTTCTCACTGTCTTTCAATTTATCAATAGAGATACTTACAAACTCGATATTTTTTCCATGATACTTTTCTTCTAACTTTTTTAAATACGGAATCTCAGCTCTACAAGGTGCGCACCAAATTGCCCATAAATCAATGTAAACATATTTCCCTTTAAAATCAGAAAGTTTAGTTTTTCCTCCTTTATAATTTTCATAATCAAAACTCGGAGAAGCTTTTCCTATAAATTTATTTGATTTTAAAACTCTCTCGTAATCTTGCGCTACATATTGATGAAAACTTTCAAAACTGCGCTTTAAAGCCGTTTTAAAGTCTGCCGAAAAATCACTCTTCTCTATTTTTTCTGTATCCGATTTCAATTTGCCATCTAGTAAAGCAGCAAATTCATTCGGTTCTTTAGTAAAAGCCTCTTTAGTAAAGTTTTCATCCCTTAAGGCCTGTTGCGCTAAAAAGTTACTTTCCTCTACTCCTTTACCTTTATATACAATCGTTTCATCAAATTCTTGCGCGTTTAATGTTAAATTGACTTCAGAATTTGGTTTTAAATACAAATTAGAAGATTCCTTCCCATCATACAATACATAAAATCCTTGAGGAGCATTAAAAGTGGTTGCAAAAACTCCTTTTTTATCAATTGGGATTATTTTCTCAAAATTATCTCTTCCTTTAATTATTAAAGTATCACTATTTCTATTGGCAATTGTAGCCGTAAACTTAATAGAATTTGTGTCTTGGGCGACTATGTTTAAAGCATTAAAAATTACTAATCCTGCAACAAAGAGTTTTTTCATAGGTATTTCAATTAGTTTTTAGATAATCAAAACTAAAGAAATTAAAGCTTCCACTTTTTGGAATTAACAAAATATTTAAAATTATTCTGCATCAACTTATCACTTTACTATATTATCTTGAATTTTGTATTTACTTTTGCAGTCTAAAATTTTGATTATGTATAGAAGTCATAATTGTGGCGAATTAAACGCTTCAAATATTAATACCGAAGTTACACTTGCGGGCTGGGTTCAAAAATCACGCGATAAAGGATTTATGAATTGGGTCGATCTACGTGACCGCTACGGAATTACACAACTTATTTTTGACGAAAGTCGTACTAATAAAACTGTTTTTGAATTGGCAAAAACACTTGGACGTGAATTTGTAATTCAGGTAAAAGGAACTGTTATTGAACGTGAAGCTAAAAACAAAAACATCCCAACTGGTGAAATTGAAATTTTAGTTTCAGAATTAACGATTTTAAATAATGCACTTACTCCTCCTTTTACAATTGAAGATGAAACTGACGGTGGAGAAGATATCAGAATGAAATATCGTTACTTGGACATCAGAAGAAATCCAGTAAAAAATAGTTTATTATTCCGTCACAAAGTGGCAATGGAAGTTCGTAAATATTTATCTGATTTGGATTTCTGCGAAGTTGAAACACCTTACCTAATCAAATCGACTCCAGAAGGAGCAAGAGATTTTGTTGTGCCAAGCCGTATGAACGAAGGTCAGTTTTACGCTTTACCGCAATCTCCGCAAACTTTCAAACAATTGTTGATGGTAGGTGGAATGGATAAATATTTCCAAATTGTGAAATGTTTCCGTGACGAAGATTTACGTGCAGACCGTCAGCCAGAGTTTACTCAAATTGACTGCGAAATGGCATTTGTAGAGCAAGAAGATATTTTGAATATTTTCGAAGGATTGACAAGACATTTATTAAAAGAAATTAAAGGCATTGAAGTAGATAAATTCCCAAGAATTACTTACGACTACGCCATGAAAACATACGGAAACGACAAACCGGACATTCGTTTCGGAATGAAGTTTGGAGAATTGAACGAATTTGCACAACACAAAGAATTCCCTGTATTTAATGCGGCTGAATTAGTTGTCGGAATTGCGGTTCCTGGAGCAGGAAATTACACTCGTAAAGAAATCGACGGGTTAATTGATTGGGTTAAACGTCCACAAGTTGGAGCGTCAGGAATGGTTTATGTAAAATGTAACGAAGACGGAACTTACAAATCGTCTGTAGACAAATTCTACGATCAAGACGATTTGACAAACTGGGCAAAAGCAACAGAAGCAAATCCTGGAGATATGATTTTTGTTCTTTCTGGTCCAGCAAACAAAACACGTGCTCAGCTTTCTGCTTTACGTATGGAATTAGCAACTCGTTTAGGCTTACGTAATCCAGAAGAATTTGCTCCATTATGGGTTGTTGATTTCCCATTATTGGAACTTGACGAAGAAAGCGGACGTTATCATGCAATGCACCACCCATTTACTTCTCCAAAACCAGAAGACATGGCTTTACTAGAAACAGAACCTGGAAAAGTTCGTGCAAACGCTTATGATATGGTTTTAAACGGAAATGAAATTGGAGGTGGATCTATTCGTATTCACGATAAAGCGACACAACAATTAATGTTTAAATATTTAGGATTTACTGAAGAAGAAGCAAAAGCACAATTCGGCTTCTTAATGGATGCTTTCCAATTTGGAGCACCACCTCACGGAGGACTTGCTTTTGGTCTTGACAGACTTGTGGCAATTCTTGGAGGTCAGGAAACAATTAGAGATTTCATCGCTTTCCCTAAAAACAATTCAGGACGCGATGTAATGATCGATGCTCCTGCTGCAATTGACGACGCACAATTAAAAGAACTTCGAATTAAAGTAAATATTGCTTAATTTGAAGTAAATTATTCATAAAAAAATAAAAAGCCGCTGAAATTTCAGCGGCTTTTTTAATTTAACCAAATACTAAGAAAAATCTTAAAGGCTATTTTTTTTAGAATTATCATATTCCTACAAACGTAATGTTTTTATATTCCTACAATTAATGATTCGCAAATTATGGTATTTTATAAACAAATTGACGCAATAAACCGCGTAAAAACACTGTAAATCAATAATTTTTACAAAAAATTAACACGTATATGTCTTTTGTATGATTTTAAATATTACATTTGTTTATTATAAATTATTATTACATTACAAATGCGTACAGGTACAGTAAAATTTTTCAATGAATCTAAAGGTTATGGATTCATTACAGACGAAGAAACAGGAAAAGACATCTTCGTTCACGCTTCAGGAATTAACGCGGAAGAATTACGCGAAGGTGACCGTGTAAGCTATGAAGAAGAAGAAGGAAGAAAAGGGAAAGTTGCTGCTAAAGTAGCAGTAATCTAAGAAAAATATAGCAATTTATTTTTTTTGCCTCTGAATGGTCTCAGAAGACGTCCCGAAGTATCGGGACGTTTTTTTTTACCCATTTCTTAAAAAAATATTAAAATAACGCAATGTTATTTATAATCAATAAAAATTAGACATAAACGCGGTTTACTACCCTACTTAAATCCTTTTTTAGCTTGTGTTTTACAGAGTTCCAAGTTATCTTTGTGGCTCATTTTTTAAGTAAAAAATCGAAGTTTATGCAATCTGATCAATACAGTTACATTCCTATTTTAATGCAGTTTATTCTAGCTGTTGGTTTTGTGGTAGGAACAATCATTATTTCTGGAAAATTAGGACCAAGAAGAACCTCTGAAGTTAAAGATAAAAACTTCGAGTGCGGTATCGAATCTGTTGGTAATGCCCGTATTCCATTTTCTGTAAAATACTTCTTAGTTGCCATTTTGTTCGTATTATTCGACGTAGAGGTTATTTTCCTTTATCCTTGGGCAGTAAACTTTAAAGACTTAGGAATTGAAGGAATGCTAAAAATGTTAGTTTTCATGTCTTTGCTTTTAGTTGGTTTCTTTTACATCATCAAGAAGAAAGCATTAGAGTGGGAATAATAATTTTAGATTTTAGATCTGAGATTTTAGATTTATCTAATATTGAGATTTAAAATTTGAATTCAAATTTAAAGTACTGATTTAAAAAATTGATTTTACTTTTTACGATTTCAATGAATCTAAAATCTAAAATCAGAAATCTAAAATAAAATGAGCAATTCAAAAGTAAATATGGTTGCGCCGCCAGAAGGAGTTACGGGTGAAGGTTTCTTCGCTACAAAACTTAGTGATGTTGTTGGTTTAGCAAGAGCTAACTCATTATGGCCGCTTCCTTTCGCGACTTCATGCTGTGGTATCGAATTCATGGCAACAATGGCATCTCACTATGACTTAGCTCGATTTGGTTCTGAGCGTGTGAGTTTCTCGCCAAGACAAGCCGATATGTTATTAGTTATGGGAACTATTTCTAAAAAAATGGCCCCAATTTTAAGACAAGTATACGAACAAATGGCCGAGCCTCGCTGGGTTATTGCTGTTGGAGCATGCGCTTCGTCAGGAGGAGTATTTGACACTTACTCTGTTCTTCAAGGAATTGACAAAGTAATTCCTGTTGATGTTTATGTGCCAGGATGCCCGCCAAGACCAGAACAAATTGTTGATGGAGTTATGAGACTTCAAGACCTGGTAAAAAGCGAATCTGTGAGACGAAGAAGCTCACCTGAATACCAAGAATTATTAGCTTCATATAATATCTCATAAGATGGCTTTAGAAAACACCCTGATCCAAGATAAACTTACTGAAACATTTAATAACGATGTTTTCAATTTTCAGCAAGAAAGAGATATTTTTTCTTTAGAAGCTTCGGCTGATAAAATTACGCCCCTGATTCTATTCCTTAAAAATGATCCTGAATTACGCTTTCACTTCTTAACAGATTTGTGTGGTATTCATTATCCAGATAACGAAACAGAACGCCAGTTTGCAGTTGTTTATCATTTACACAACTGGTACGAAAACAAAAGATTGAAAATCAAAGTTTTCTTAAACGGCGAAAAACCAGAAATTAAATCGGTTTCAAACATTTTCTTGTCTTCTAACTGGATGGAAAGAGAAACTTTCGATTTCTATGGGATTGACTTTATAGGACATCCTCAATTGAAACGTATTTTAAATATGGATGAAATGTTGTCTCACCCAATGAGAAAAGAATTCCCATTGGAAGACAGCGGAAGAACAGATAAGGATGACCGATTCTTCGGAAGAACAACAACAAATTGCTAAAAAATAATTCAACATTATAAAATGTCAGAACTATTATTACCACCAGAGCATCGATATGCTAAAATAATTAAGGAGAGACTAAACGAAGACGGAAGCGAACTTTCTGTACTGAATTTAGGTCCGACTCACCCTGCTACACACGGTATTTTTCAAAATATCTTGTTGATGGATGGTGAAAAAATTCTTGAGGCTGAACCAACTATTGGTTACATCCACAGAGCATTCGAAAAAATTGCCGAAAATCGTCCTTTTTATCAAATTACACCTCTTACAGACCGTATGAACTATTGTTCATCTCCTATCAATAATATGGGATGGTGGATGACTGTAGAAAAATTATTAGGCATTGAAGTTCCAAAAAGAGCTCAATACTTAAGAGTTATCGTTATGGAGCTGGCTCGTATTACAGACCACATTATCTGTAACGGAATTCTAGGGGTTGATACTGGTGCGTATACTGGTTTCTTATACGTTTTTCAATTTAGAGAAAAAATCTACGAAATCTACGAAGAAATTTGTGGAGCTCGTTTGACTACAAATATGGGAAGAATTGGTGGTTTTGAAAGAGACTGGTCTCCAGAAGTTTTCAAAAAACTAGATAAATTCCTTGAAGAATTCCCACCAGTTTGGCAAGAATTCCAAAACTTATTCGAGAGAAATAGAATTTTCCTTGATAGAACTGTAAACGTAGGTGGTATCACTGCCGAAAAAGCAATGGCTTACGGATTTACAGGCCCAAACTTACGTGCTGCTGGAGTTGATTATGACGTACGTGTAGCACAACCTTATTCATCTTACGAAGATTTCGATTTTATTGTACCTGTTGGAAAATCAGGAGATACGTACGATCGTTTCTGTGTTCGTAATGCTGAAGTTTGGGAAAGTTTAAGCATTATTCGTCAGGCGTTAGAAAAAATGCCTCCCGGAAACGAATATCACGCTGAAGTTCCAGATTACTACCTTCCTCCAAAAGAAGACGTTTACACTTCTATGGAATCTTTAATTTATCACTTTAAGATCGTAATGGGAGAAGTTCCTGTACCAGTTGCAGAAATTTACCACCCAGTAGAAGGAGGAAATGGAGAGCTAGGTTTTTATTTAGTAACAGACGGAAGCAGAACTCCATATAGATTACATTTCAGAAGACCATGCTTTATTTATTATCAAGCATTCCCAGAAATGATTAAAGGTGCCATGCTTTCTGATGCAATTATCATCTTATCAAGTTTGAACGTAATTGCAGGAGAATTAGACGCCTAAATAATTGTTGATTTTAGATTGTAGATTTTAGATTGCTGATTGAGAATGCAGATTTTAGAATTTAGGTTTAAAATTATAATTGAGAATTGAGAATTGAAAATTCAGATTGAAGAATCTAAAACTTAAAACAAAGATTGCAGAATAAGGATTGTAGATAAAGATTTGAAAAAATCTAAAGTCTAAAATCTAAAATCTAAAATAAAAATGGAACGTAAACATTACAAACAAGAAATAAACATGACTGAAGCATTGATCGCTCGTATCAATGAATTGATCAGTCATTATCCTGAGGGCAAACAAAAATCGGCTTTATTGCCTGTTTTGCACGAAGTTCAGGATGCACACAACAACTGGCTTAGTATTGAACTGCAAGATAAAGTTGCCGAGATTCTTCAGATAAAACCAATTGAGGTTTATGAAGTGGTTACTTTCTATACGATGTTCAACCAGAAGCCAATTGGAAAATACATGTTTGAATTTTGCCAGACCTCTTGTTGTTGTTTAAACGGTGCCGAAAATTTAATGGATTATACATCTGAAAAATTAGGCATTAAAATGGGCGAAACAACTCCAGACGGAATGTTTACCATTGCTGGTGTAGAATGTTTAGGTGCTTGCGGATATGCTCCGATGATGCAATTAGGTGATTTCTACAAAGAGAAATTGACAGAAGAAAAAATCGATCAGATCATTGCTGATTGTAGAGATGATAAAATAATATTACACGATAAATAAGATGTCACAAAAAATATTATTAGATAAAATCAATATTCCTGGAATTAAAACCTACGAAGTGTATCGCCAAAATGGTGGTTATGCTTCTGTAGAAAAAGCTTTAAAAACACTTACTCCAGACGAAGTTACGGAAGAAGTAAAAAAATCAGGATTACGTGGACGTGGTGGAGCAGGTTTCCCTGCGGGAATGAAATGGAGCTTTATTGATAAAAAATCAGGAAAACCAAGACACTTAGTTTGTAACGCCGACGAATCAGAGCCAGGAACGTTCAAAGACCGTTATTTGATGGAATTTATTCCTCACTTATTGATCGAAGGAATGATCACTTCAAGCTATGCTTTGGGCGCTAACCTTTCGTATATCTACATTCGTGGAGAATATATGTGGGTTTTCAAAATTTTAGAAAGAGCAATCGCCGAAGCTAAAGCTGCTGGCTGGTTAGGAAAAAATATATTAGGTTCGGGTTACGATCTTGAACTTCATGTTCACTGTGGAGCTGGAGCTTATATCTGTGGAGAAGAAACTGCATTGATCGAGTCTTTGGAAGGTAAAAGAGGAAATCCTCGTATTAAACCACCTTTTCCAGCGGTTTCTGGTCTTTGGGCAAATCCAACTGTGGTAAACAATGTGGAAACAATTGCGACTGTGCCTTGGATTGTAAACAATTCTGGTGATGATTATGCTAAAATTGGAATTGGACGTTCTACTGGAACTAAATTAATTTCTGCTTCAGGGCACATTAAAAATCCTGGTGTTTACGAAATTGAATTAGGTTTGAGTGTTGACGAATTCATGAATTCTGATGAATATCTAGGAGGAATGTCTTCAAGCAGACCTTTGAAAGCATTTGTACCTGGAGGTTCTTCTGTGCCAATTTTACCAGCTGAATTGATTTTCAAAACAGCAAATGGCGAAGATCGTTTAATGACTTACGAATCTTTAAGTGATGGTGGTTTTGCTACTGGATCTATGTTAGGTTCTGGAGGATTTATTGTGTACAATGACACTGCTTGTGTGGTTAGAAACACTTGGAACTTTGCTCGTTTTTACCACCATGAGTCTTGCGGACAATGTACTCCATGCCGTGAAGGAACTGGATGGTTAGAAAAAATCTTATGGAGAATCGAAAACGGTCAAGGCCGTGAAGAAGATATCGAATTATTGTGGAGCATTCAGAGTAAAATTGAAGGAAACACAATTTGTCCGCTTGGTGACGCTGCTTCTTGGCCAGTAGCTGCAGCGATTCGTCACTTTAGAGATGAATTTGAATATCACGTTCGTTTCCCAGAAAAAATTAAAAATAGAGATCACTTTGTTGCCGAGCCTTTCTCACAAGTTAAGCATTTAATTGGCAGTAAAGTAATCGTTTAAAAAATATATAGCAGAAAGTTATAAAGTTAAAAATATTAAAAGGACAGCAACTCTTTTGAATATTCCGACTTTCAACATTCAAATCATAAAGAGATGAAAGTAACCATAGACGGTCAAAGTATAGACGTAGAACCAGGAACAACGATCCTGCAGGCTGCACGTATGATTGGAGGGGATTTAGTACCACCAGCCATGTGCTATTACTCAAAATTAAAAGGCAGCGGCGGTAAATGTCGTTGTTGTTTAGTTGAAGTTTCTAAAGGAAGTGAAGCTGACCCACGACCAATGCCAAAATTAATGGCATCTTGTGTAACAGGATGTATGGATGGTATGGAAGTAAACAGTAAATCGTCTGCAAGAGTAACTGAAGCCCGTAAATCTGTAACAGAATTTTTATTAATCAATCACCCATTAGATTGCCCTATTTGTGATCAAGCTGGTGAATGTGATTTACAGAATTTAAGTTTTGAGCACGGAAATCCGAAATCACGTTACATTGAAGAGAAAAGAACATTTGAACCAGAAGATATTGGTCCAAATATTCAACTTCACATGAACCGTTGTATTTTATGCCAAAGATGTGTGCAAGTTGCAGATCAATTGACAGACAACAGAGTTCACGGAGTATTGGATCGTGGTGACCACGCTAATATTTCAACTGGAATTTCTAAAGCGATCGACAATGAGTTCTCTGGAAACATGATTGATGTTTGTCCAGTTGGAGCTTTAACAGATAAAACTTTCCGTTTTAAATCAAGAGTTTGGTTTAACAAACCTTATAACGCACACAGAGAATGTACTACTCCAGGATGCTGCGGAAAAACTACAGTTTGGATGTTTGGTGGAGAAATTCAGCGTGTAACTGGTCGTAAAGACGAGTACCATGAAGTGGAAGAATTCATTTGCAACAGCTGTCGTTTTGATCACAAAGATGTGAAAGACTGGATAATTGAAGGACCAAGAGAATTTGAAAAAGATTCTGTTATCAACCAAAACAATTACACTCAAAAATTAGAGAAAGTTACAATCGATACAGAAAAGAATATTCTTTTAGGTAGAGATATTGACCGTAAAAAGATTAGTATGGCTGCAATTCCATTAACTGATAAAGATCAAAAATAGTAAGAAATGGAAAGTGCATTTATTATAGAAAAAAGTGTTGTTATTGTTGTCGTTTTTGCGGTAACAATGATCATGGCGATGTATTCTACTTGGGCAGAACGTAAAGTTGCTGCTTTCTTGCAAGATCGTGTTGGACCAAACCGTGCTGGATGGGGAGGTTTATTACAACCACTTGCAGATGGTATGAAATTGTTCTCTAAGGAAGAGTTTTTCCCAAACACACCAAATAGATTTTTATTTGTAGTTGGACCTGCAATTGCAATGAGTACTGCTTTAATGACTAGTGCTGTAATTCCGTGGGGAGATCGTTTGCATCTTTTCGGAAGAGACATTATTCTTCAAGCTACAGATGTAAATATTGCTTTATTGTACATTTTCGGAGTTCTTTCTGTTGGAGTTTACGGTATCATGATTGGTGGATGGGCATCTAACAATAAGTTCTCTTTGATGGGAGCTATTCGTGCCGCTTCTCAAATGGTTTCTTACGAGGTTGCAATGGGATTATCAATAATTGCTTTATTGATGATGACTGGAACAATGAGTTTAAAAGAAATTTCATTACAGCAACAAGGAATGAATTGGAATGTTTTTTATCAGCCTTTATCATTCTTAATTTTCTTAATCTGTTCATTTGCAGAAACAAACAGAACTCCTTTCGATTTAGCAGAATGTGAAAACGAATTAATTGGAGGTTACCATACCGAATATTCATCTATGAAAATGGGATTCTATTTATTTGCTGAATATGCAAGTATGTTTATCTCTTCTACTATTATTTCTGTATTATTCTTTGGTGGATACAACTACCCAGGAATGCAATGGATGGTAGAAAATGTAGGTGTAAATACAGCAAACTTATTAGGAATTGGAGCATTATTTATAAAAATATGTTTCTTCATTTTCTTCTATATGTGGGTACGTTGGACAATTCCAAGATTTAGATATGACCAATTAATGAACTTAGGTTGGAGAATTTTAATTCCGCTTTCGATTATTAATATCATGATTACAGGTGTTGTTATTTTAAGACACGAAATCTTAGCGGCTTTAGGGTTCTAAGAACTGTAATTAGCTTCAAATAAAAACAAAATAGATTTTGAATTTGATCGATGTCAAATTATAAATCATAAACTATAATAGTAAAAATGTCAATAGAAACTATATCATTATCGGGTAGAAAAAAGGTGGTCTCAAATAAGGAGATGTCTTTTGTTGAGCGATTGTATCTTGTGGCGATTGTAAAAGGTTTGGTTATTACAGTAAAACACCTTTTCAGAAAAAAAGTTACCATTCATTACCCAGAGCAGGTTCGTGAAATGAGTCCAGTTTACCGTGGCCAGCACATGCTGAAACGCGATGAACAAGGTCGTGAAAACTGTACAGCTTGCGGATTATGTGCTTTATCATGTCCTGCAGAAGCGATCACTATGAAAGCTGCAGAACGCAAACCTGATGAAAAACACTTGTATAGAGAAGAGAAATATGCAGAAATCTACGAAATCAATATGCTTCGTTGTATTTTCTGTGGTTTATGTGAAGAAGCTTGTCCAAAAGACGCTATTTACTTAACCGAATCTAAAGTATTAGTTCCTGCTAATTACAATAGAGAAGATTTCATTTTCGGGAAAGATAAATTAGTAATGCCTTTAGAAATGGCTTTGAAAAACGCTCAACTTAAAAACGCTAACTAAATGATACATATTCCTGATTTTGCACACGCAACAACTGTTCAAGTTATCTTTTGCTTTTTAGCGTTCATTACCGTTATTACTGCTTTCTTGACTATTTTCAGCAGAAACCCGATTCATAGTGCCATCTACTTGGTAATTTGTTTCTTTTCTATCGCTGGTCATTATTTACTATTAAATTCTCAGTTTTTAGCTGTTGTTCATATAATAGTCTACTCCGGAGCTATTATGATTCTGTTTCTGTTTACCATCATGTTGATGAACCTGAACGAACAGCGAGAAGTTCACCGACCTAGAATTACACGTTTAGGTGCTATCGTTTCTTTCTGTTTAATATTGATTGTTTTGATTACAATCTTTATTAACTCGAAACCAATTGTTGGTGAATACGATTCTACTGGAGAAGATTTCCAATCAATTAAAGTTTTAGGTAAAATATTATTGAACGAATATATGGTTCCGTTCGAATTTGCTTCGATCCTACTTTTGGTTGCTATGATTGGAGCAGTTCTATTGTCTAAAAAAGAAAAATTAAATAAATAATGGGTAATATATTAAATCAAATAGGTATTGAAAACTACATCTTTTTAAGTGTTGTACTTTTCTGTATTGGTATTTTTGGTGTATTGTACAGACGAAATGCTATTATCGTTTTCATGTCTATCGAAATTATGTTGAATGCGGTGAACCTTTTATTTGTTGCTTTTTCAACTTATCATCAAGATGCACAAGGACAAGTTTTTGTGTTCTTCTCGATGGCGGTTGCTGCAGCCGAAGTTGCGGTAGGATTGGCCATTTTAGTTTCTATCTTTAGAAATATCGGATCAATTAGTATCGATAATTTAAAAAATTTAAAAGGATAATCAGAAATGGATACCAATTTAGCTTTAATTTTAGTTTTAACTCCTTTACTAGGTTTTCTAGTAAATGTCTTTTTTGGAAAAAGCTTAGGCAAAACAGTTTCTGGTGCAATCGGAACTATTGCTGTAGCAATTTCTTTTGTTGTTTCTCTTTTACTTTTTAATCAAATAACTTCAACCGGAAAAGGAATTGAAGTTACTTTATTTGATTGGATTCAAATTAGCAACTTAAAAATCAATCTTGGATTTTTATTAGATCAATTATCTGTTCTATGGTTACTTTTTGTAACTGGAATTGGATCTTTGATTCACTTATACTCTATCAGTTACATGCACGATGATGAGAATATGCACAAGTTTTTTGCGTATTTAAATTTATTCGTATTCTTCATGATTACACTTGTAATTGGAAGTAACTTATTAGTTCTTTTCATCGGATGGGAAGGTGTTGGACTTTGTTCTTACCTATTAATTGGATTCTGGCATAAAAACCAGGATTACAATGATGCTGCAAAAAAAGCTTTCATCATGAACAGAATTGGAGATTTAGGTTTATTAATCGGAATGTTCATCATTGGTTCAATGTTCTCAACATTAGATTATGCAACTTTAAAAACAGCAATTGCTGGAGCTACTAATTTAAATTTACCATTACTTTCTTTAGCTGCTTTATGCTTGTTTATTGGAGCTTGTGGTAAATCTGCTCAAATTCCGTTATACACTTGGTTACCTGATGCGATGGCTGGACCAACTCCAGTTTCTGCATTAATCCACGCGGCTACGATGGTTACTGCTGGTATCTTTATGGTAACTAGATTAAACTTTGTTTTTGACCTTGCAACAGATGTACAAACTGTAATTGCGGTTATTGGAGCTATCACTTCATTAGTTGCGGCTACAATCGGATTGGTTCAAAACGATATTAAAAAAGTATTGGCTTACTCTACAGTTTCACAATTAGGTTTAATGTTTTTAGCATTAGGATTTGGAGCTTACGAAGTAGCTGTTTTCCACGTAATCACACATGCTTTCTTTAAAGCTTGTTTATTCTTAGGATCTGGTTCTGTAATTCACGGATTACACGGAGAACAAGATATGCGTAAAATGGGTGGATTGCGCAAAGCAATGCCAATCACTTTCTGGACTATGTTGATTTCTTCTTTGGCAATCTCAGGAGTTCCATTTTTCTCAGGATTCTTTTCTAAAGATGAAATCTTATTGACAGCTTTCCACCACAGTATTCCATTATACGTTGTTGGATCGATTGCTTCAATCATGACAGCTTTCTATATGTTCCGTTCAATGTTCTTGACTTTCTTCAAAGAATTTAGAGGAACTGAAGAACAAAAACATCACTTACACGAAAGTGGTTCATTAATTACTATTCCACTTATCATCTTAGCTATTTTGGCAACTTTTGGCGGATTAATAAGTTTACCAGGAAACAGCTGGTTAAATGGGTACCTTGCTCCTCTTTTCACAAAAGTAGCAGGTGAAGAACACCATTTAGGCACAACAGAATACACTTTAATGGGTGTTGCAGTTTTAGGTGGATTACTTGGAATTTTAATTGCTTACGTAAAATACTTTAAACAAGATAATGTTCCAGAATCTGATGAAAACATTACTGGTTTAAGCAGACTTTTATATGACAAATATTATGTAGACGAAATCTACGATGCAGTATTTGTGAAGCCAATTAATGTTTTATCTAAATTCTTTAGAGATCATGTTGAAACTGTATTATCTGCCGCTGTTTTTGGATTAGGTAAAATAGCAAGCGAAATTGCTTTCCAAGGAAAAAAATTACAAACCGGAAGTATAGGATTATATCTATTTGTATTTGTTTTAGGACTTTGTGCAATTGTTTCCTATATATTTTTAGCTCAATAATATTATTACTATGAACGTTTCTACTATATTAATTATACTTTTAATTGGTGCATTTGCCACTTACTTTTCTGGTGACAAACTAGCTTCAAAAGTTGCTTTACTTTTTAGTTTAGCTGCTTTAGGATGTTCAATTGTATTATTGAATAATTATAACGCTGGTGAAAATATTAGCGTAATCAACAGCTGGATTAATCAGCCAAAAATTTCTTTCGCTTTAAATGGCGATGGACTTGGACTTGCAATGGTTTTACTAACTGCAGCTTTAACTCCGATTATTATATTTTCTTCTTTCGGAAATGAATATAAAAATGCAAAAGGCTTTTATGCTCTAATCTTGTTTATGGCATTTGCTATGGTCGGGACTTTCTTAGCAGCTGATGGTCTTTTATACTATATTTTCTGGGAATTAGCACTTATTCCAATCTACTTTATTGCTTTAATCTGGGGTAATGGCGACGCTGAAGAACGCAGAAAAGCAGTGGTTAAATTCTTTATTTACACACTTGCTGGTTCGTTATTCATGTTAACTGCATTTATTTATTTATATCAAAAAGCAGGTTCTTTCTTAATCGAAGATTTATATAAAGTAAACTTATCTGCTTGCGAGCAATTCTGGATTTTCTTGGCTTTCTTCTTAGCTTATGCTATCAAAATTCCAATTATTCCTTTCCATACTTGGCAAGCAAATGTATACCAAAAAGCACCAACTGTTGGAACAATGCTTTTATCTGGTATCATGCTAAAAATGGGATTATACAGTGTTATCCGTTGGCAATTGCCAATTGCACCAATTGCGGCTAAAGAATACATGTATATCTTTATTGGTTTAGGAATTGCTGGTGTAATTTATGGTTCAATCGTTGCATTGAGACAAAAAGATTTAAAGAAATTATTAGCTTATTCTTCTCTTGCTCACGTTGGTTTAATTGCTGCGGGATCTTACACCTTAACTCTTGATGGTTTAAGAGGAGCTGTTTTGCAAATGATTGCTCACGGTTTTGTTGTAGTTGGATTATTCTTTGCTGCTGAAGTAATTTTCAGAAGATATGAAACTAGAGAAATTGAAGAAATGGGCGGAATCCGTACTCAGTCTCCAAAATTCACATCAATGTTTTTAATCTTAGTATTGGCTTCTGTTGCATTACCAAGCACATTTAACTTTGTTGGAGAGTTTACCGTATTGTACAGTTTATCTCAAATCAATATTTGGTTTGCTATTCTTGGCGGAACAACTATCATTTTAGGAGCCTACTATATGTTAAGAATGTTCCAACATGTAATGTTGGGTGAAACTAATTCTAAAACTTTTGCAGATGTTACGCTTAACGAAGGAGTTTCATTTGCGGTAATCATTGCAGTTTTATTATTCTTTGGTTTCTATCCAAAACCAATCACAGATTTGATTACACCAAGCTTGGAAACTATTTTACAAGTTATCAATAAGAATTAATATTTTAAACAAAAAATAAATTAGGATTCCACTTAAAAATTGAAATCCTAAATCAAAAAGATAAAAATGAATACATTAATAGCTATAACAGGATTGGGTATTTTCTGCCTATTGTTTGAAATTCTTAATTTAAGAAAGGCCATAATTCCTATTACCATTTTGGGTTTAATAGGTGTATTGGCACTTAATTACTGTGAATTTGGAACAGAACAAAGTTATTACAACAATATGATAGCAGTGAGTAAGTTTTCTACTGCGTTTTCATCATTGTTTATCGTTTTGACGATTTTCCTTGTAGCATTAAGTCACAATTTTTACCAAAATCACCCAACAAAAATTTCAGATTTCGTTGCAATTAAAGTATTCTTACTTGCTGGAGCTGTAGCAATGGTTTCTTTTGGAAACTTAGCGATGTTCTTTTTAGGAATTGAGATCTTGTCTATTGCATTATATGTTTTAGCTGCAAGTGATCGTTTAAATATCAAAAGTAATGAAGCGGGAATGAAATATTTCTTAATGGGATCTTTCGCATCAGGAATTATCTTATTCGGAATCTGTTTGATTTACGGTGCTATGGGAAGCTTTGATATCAGCGAAATTCACGAAAGTGCCTTGTCTGCAGAGTTACCAATCTGGTTTCCAATCGGAATGATTTTAATGGTTGTTGGAATGTTGTTTAAAGTTGCGGCAGTTCCTTTCCATTTCTGGGCTCCAGATGTTTACGAAGGTTCTCCTGCCCTGACCACTGCTTTAATGAGCACATTGGCAAAAGTAGTAGCAATTGCAACTTTATTTAAGCTAATTGCCGGAATGAATTTTATTTCTTCATTAGAAAATCAAGATCTATTACATACTTTTCAAGTTATCGTTGTTATAATCTCAATTGCTTCAATGTCTGTTGGTAATATCATGGCATTGAGACAAGTAAACGTAAAACGTATGCTTGCTTTCTCTGGAATCTCTCATGCAGGTTTCATGTTAATGACATTGTTAACTGTTTCTGCATCAGCTGGAGTTTTATTGTACTACACTGCTGCTTATGCATTAGCGGGAATCGCAGCTTTCAGTGTGATTTTATATGTATGCAGAGATCAAGATAATGAAGATATTACAAACTTCCAAGGTTTAGGAAAAACAAATCCGCTATTGGCTGCAGTTTTAACGGCTTCATTATTATCAATGGCTGGAATTCCTATTTTCTCTGGATTCTTTGCTAAGTTGTTCTTATTCAATCAAACAATTCAAGCAGGATATATTGGTTTAGTAATCGTTGCAATAATCAATTCTATCATTAGTGTTGGATATTATTTCAAACTGGTTATTGCAATGTATTCTAAAGAACCTAATCAAGAAAGAACAGGAAGACCATTCCTTATTTATGCTACAGCTGTAGTATCAATTGTTTTAAATATTGCTTTAGGTTTATTCCCATCGTTAGTTTTAGACTTATTGAAATAAGATAGTTTTTTTAAATTAAAATATTCAAAATCCATTAAATTAGTTTTAATGGATTTTTTTTTATGTCTTAAATAAAGAACAGAAATTCATGTTAAAAAATTCTTCTATGCAAGTGCACATCAAAAAATCTCCATATATTTGAATTCAATTAAATGTATTAAAATATGAACTTTAATTCAAAAAATCCATTTTTAAACAGTAAGCGTTTTTCGTCTAATACTGAATCAAGAACAGAAGTACACCAAGCTCAGATTATTGATTACAATCAAGAAATGACGGTGTCTGGAACAATTAACAAAACAGCAATCTTATTTCTAATTTTATGCGGAGCTGCTATGGTAACATGGTGGATGGCTTTTAATGGAATGAATCCGATGTTACCTACAATTGGAGGTGCAATTATTGGTTTTATTTTAGTTTTAGTTTCTTCATTCAAACCACAGCTATCTCCTTACCTAGCGCCAGGATATGCTTTATTCGAAGGATTGTTCATAGGTGGTATTTCTGCGATATTTGAATTAAAATTTCCAGGAATCGTAATCAATGCAGTTGGTGCAACTCTTGTTACTTTCTTGGTTTGTCTTGGTTTGTACAAATTTAGAATCGTAAAAGTTACAGAACAATTCAAATCTGTTGTGGTTGCTGCAACGTTAGCAATTGCGACTTATTATTTAATTTCTTGGGTTGTATCAATGTTTACAAGCTGGACACCTGTTCATTATGGAAATTCTATGATGAGTATCGGTATCAGTGTTTTTGTTATCATTATAGCAGCACTTAACCTTTTCTTAGATTTTGATTTAATTGAAAAAGGTGCAAGAGAAAAAATGCCAAAATATATGGAATGGTTTGGAGCAATGGGATTAATGATCACATTGGTTTGGTTGTATATTGAATTCTTAAGACTTTTATCAAAACTTTCTAGTAAAGACTAATTGTCCAAAAATATTAATTTAGGCCCTTTTGAGTAAAATCAAAAGGGCTTTTTTTATTTCTAATAGACTAAAATTTGAATGCCAATTCAATATTCTAATTAAATCTTCTAAGAATAATCTCTTATTCAAAACACAAAAAGAATCCATTTCCTACAAAAAATCAAAATGTAATTTATGTAATAAAAAAAAATTACAGATTATCCCCATTCATTTTGTTTAAGGTTTAAAATTACTAAAGGCGAGAAAAATACGGCTTTCCGTACTCAACGACTAATATGTAATAAATTACAATTAATGCAATTTATTACATTTTTAATATTTTAAAAGCTCAATAATTCAAGCATCTTCTTTTTTTTAGCAAAAAAATTATACTATTAAAAATTAATATATAATTTTGTGTAATCGATTACAATTAAACCACTTGAAATCGAAAGTAAAAACCACTTACTTATTTTATTAACTATCTTAAACAAACCTTATGAAAAAAAACCTACTTTTCGTGGCTGTCTTTCTCATGACAGTTCAATTATGGGCCCAAACTATCCAAATTAATGAAGCTTCTGGCTGGTTGGAAACTGCTTTTGTAAAATGGCAGCCAGTCAGTGGTGCTCAGACCTACAATGTGTATTACACGGGCAATGGATTTACAGACCAAAAAATAGACGACCAGCTTATTAGAAGTTATGGTTCTTATTTCCGCGCTGACATTCCGGGACTTAAAGTCGGAACTTACACTGTAAAAGTAAAACCTGTTGTAAATGGCACAGAAGGAACTGGAGCCACAACAGGAAATCTAACCGTAACTGCACACGACAGAAACGGATTTGCTTTTGATGGCGGGCGTGTTCCCGGAGGATACAAAGCAGACGGAACTCCTAAAGACAATGCGGTAATTCTGTACATTACCCAAAATACTAAAAACACTATTTCAATGAATATTACTGGTGCAAGTTCAAACCCTTGTATTGGTTTACAGAATATTCTTTACGCTATCAAGAAAGGAAAAGACACTCGTCCGTTTATTATCCGTTTAATCGGAAATATCACTGATATGACGGTTATGGAAGGTGGCGATGTTGTTATTGAAAACGCAAATAATGCTTCGAGTTATGTTACCATTGAAGGTATTGGAGACGATGCTGTCGCAAATGGATGGGGAGTTAGACTGAAGTCGGCTTCCAACATCGAGGTAAGCAATCTTGGGTTTATGAACTGCAATAGTACTGCAGGCGATAACGTAGGAATGCAGCAGGACAATGACCACGTTTGGGTTCATAACTGTGATTTATTCTACGGAAATGCAGGCAGTGATGCTGACCAAATAAAAGGCGACGGTGCACTTGACAACAAAACTTCAACTTATATCACATTATCATACAACCACTTTTGGGATAATGGAAAAGCAAGTCTTTTAGGTTTAAGCGAAGGAACAACTTCTGGACTTTATATCACGTATCACCACAACTGGTTTGACCATTCCGATTCACGTCATCCTCGTGTGCGTTATTATTCAGCACATATTTATAACAACTATTACGATGGTGTTTCTAAATATGGAGCAGGATCAACTATGGGATCTTCACTTTTTGTTGAAGGAAATTATTTTAGAAATAGTAAGCACCCAATGCTAACTTCACTTCAAGGTTCTGATATTTGGGATGAAGCAAACCAAGTGAATAATGCTGGAACAATGGGAACATTCTCAGGTGAAGCTGGAGGAAGCATTAAAGCTTTCAATAATACTTTTGATGCTTCTAACGGAACAAATAATATGCGTTTTGTAGCTTATAATGATCCAAATCCATTGTACAATATTTCAGGAAAAATAAGCTCTACAACAGATTTTGATGCTTACGTAGCAGCAACAAGAGGAGAAACGGTGAGCAGTGCTGTAAAATCTAAATCGGGCGCTAATGTTTACAATAACTTCGATACAGATGCTAATTTGTATGTAAAAAATTTAGTAATCGATACTCCCGCTGCGGCGAAAACAAAAACTACTCAATATGCTGGACGTGTTTCTGGAGGAGATTTAAAATGGACATTTAATAATGCAACAGATGATACTTCTTCATTAGTAATAACTGCATTAAAAACAGCTCTTACAAACTATACGGGAACTTTAGTAGCTGTACAAGGAGAAGGAAATCCACCTGCTGGAACGCAGACCTTAACTTTGACTTCTGCATCAAACAACAATCAAACAGTTGCAAGTGGCACTGCAATCTCTTCAATCGTATTTACATGGGGTGGAGATGCAACTGATGCAACAGTAACAGGATTGCCTGCTTCTGGATTATCTTTTGTAAAAAATTCTACAGCTAAAACTATAACTATTACGGGTACGCCAACTGCAACAGTTTCGTATTCCATTGCAACTTCTGGAACTAGTGGTTCCCCAGCTACTGGTTCTGGAACTGTAACAGTAACTGCAGCTGGAACACAAACATTAACTTCATCTGGCAACAACAGCCAAACGGTTTCTTCTGGAACTGCTATTGCTTCGATTGTATTTACTTGGGGCGGAAACGCTACAGATGCATCTGTAACTGGATTACCTGCTTCTGGATTGTCTTTTGTAAAAAACACAACAGCAAAAACTATAACTATTACAGGAACACCAACAGCAAATGCATCTTATTCTGTAACAACATCAGGCACTGCAGGAACACCTGTAACGGCATCAGGAACAATAACGGTAACAACAGGCTCAACTGGCGGATCTGAGCTTCATAACTTTACAACGTCTGGAAAAACAAGTACGTTCTACTCTATTACAGGAAACATGAATTCTACTCCTGGATCTGTAACCTATAACGGATTAACATTGACAGAGCGTTTAAAGATAGAATCTAATACATCAATAACGTATACAACAACTAGTGCATCAACTTTAACTTTGGTTTTCGATTCAAGCTTTACTGGAACGATCAAAGTAGACAATGTTTCCTATACAGCATCGGCTGGTATCGTAACGGCTTCAATTGCTGCTGGTTCTCATACTATAACAAAAGGCTCAGTTGCTAATTTATTCTATATCAGTACAGTTTACAGCGGAACGACTTTGAAAATGGCTACAGTTACCGAAACTACAACTGTAGAATCAGCAAAAATAATTTTATATCCTAATCCTGTTTCAAGTACATTATACTTATCAGATCCAGAACAGAAAGTACAAAAAGTACTTATTTACAATATTTCTGGAAACCTTGTAGTTAATTCTGGAAACTCTGAAAGCATTGATACAAGCGGTTTAATTCCTGGAACTTATCTAGCTAAAATCTATACTGTTGATGGAGCATTTAACCAAACATTAATTAAAAAATAAAAACTAACTTAACTTAAAAAGGCTTCCAAATCTGGAAGCCTTTTTTACTTTTTTATCATTATCCTCTTCGATTTCTAAACTCCTCTTGTTCTGTAACTTTTCCAAATTCATTCAAACATTTTTTGATTGTTTCAAGATTCAAACCAACAAAAAACAACATTCCAATAAAAATGGTGATCCAACTGTACATAATTTTTACACCAGAAATATCTGAAGCCACAACATAAAAGACAATTGTTGGCAAAATAGCCACAAGTAATGTTAATCCTAAAGATAACATAAGCGGATTAATAAAATAGCTATTGAAACTTTTAAGTCCCAGTTTTCTAATCAATATTGAAATAAATAACAGCGCAACAATACTAAAAACAATACCTGCAAAACCATAGATTAGAACTTGGTCCCCCAGATTGTTAATCTGGTTTTCATGACCAAAAAAAGTATTAAAATTGAATCCCGTCATACTTCTTTTCATTGAGTGTAACTTCAAATAGACCTTGCGCTCTATAACCAATCATTTTGGCTAATATAAAATTAGGGAATTCCTGAATTCCAACATTATAAAGACTTACACTATCATTAAAAAACTCTCTCCTGTCTGCAATTTTATCTTCCATTTGAGAAACTCTTTTCTGCAATTCTAGAAAATTATTGTTGGATAAAAGAGCTGGATAATTTTCAGAAACTGCAAATAGATTTTTCATGGTTTTTGAAAACTCATTGGCATTTTCTATTTTTTCATCAAATGTTTTTGAATTCAAAAAATCAGTTCTTAATTTGGTCAAACTGGTTAGCATTGCGGTTTCATGTTCCATAAATTTCGAAGCTACTTTCACCAATTCTGGAACTTCATCAGCTCTCTGCATTAAAATAACATCAATGTTTCTAAAAGCTTTCTCATAATTATTCTTTAGCATAACCAACTTATTATAAATTCTGATAAGTACATTAAAAAATATAAGTATGAGAAGTAATCCAACAATTAAGGCAATGTTTTGAGCGGTCATATTTTTTTAATTTAAAATGATATAAATTAGTATAAGGGAAATGAAAAACAAAGTCACCAAAAAAGAGTCTAATAAAGGTTTATATTTATTTCTGAATGAAATACTTCTCGGCATAGCAATGCCAAAAACAGTATCTGGACTTCCTTTTCTAATTATGGTAGTACCATTGTCTGAATCTGCGTAACCTATAAGAAGCATATAATCATTGCTTTTTAAGTAAGTTTCGGTATACCTGGTCTTTCCTCCTGCTTGATTATCTATTCTGTTGAAATAATATTCTAATCCTTCCCCATCTACTGTTACCGAGCCTGTTTCGTCTTTTATCTTAAATTTACCTGTTTTAATTTCTGAAAAAATAGTGCTGTAAGTCGTTCTTCCATCATCATCGCGAGGACTTTCTTTTTCAATTTTATAATAATATCCAATACAAGGTTTATTAAAATAGGGCGAAATAATGGGTTCGATTTCTTCTAAATCTCCTACAATCTCTACCTGACCCATCGCTATTGCATCAATTTTTGAAGTTGGTAAAATAGACTGCAGCCTCATAAATTTGCTTTTATTACTTGGGAAAAATATAGAACTAACTATAATGAAACCTGGAATAATAAGCAAAAGAAGTTTCAAATTTCCATTTTCAGCCAAATAGATAAAAGATAAAATAATACCGATCAAAACAACGATTCCAAGGATTTTTTTACTCAATGGTGTTTTTTGAATATTATGTTTCCGATTGAATTTTTCTCTTTCTATTCTTTCCTCTTTACTGCTTCTAATTCCCGAAACAATCATTCCAATAAAAGCTGATAAAAAAACAGACAAAAACAATAGCAATACAACTGCCAAAGGATACGAAGAATCAATTAGAAAACTTACTCCAACAATTGCAGGAGATAAAACAAAAAACAGCCAGTTTGGAAATTTAAAATTAAAAAGCCCTGAATAAATTACCGTCTGGAACAAAGCAATTCCTAAACTAAAAAGCATCAGAAAAACAACCTCTACGGCATCTGTTTTATTTTGAGTTAAAAATTCGAAAAGATCATTCATAAAATGATAAATAGTAATATGGTTAAAGGTTTAAAATAGGATCTCAACTTCCGTAGAAACTAATTTTCTGATTCTATTTCTTTCTACATCTGAAATTGGATTATTACTTAAATCCAAACCAATCAATTTACTCAATTTATTGATTTCGTTTGGAACTTCGGTAATTTGGTTATGACTTAAAATAAGAAACTTCAAATTTTTAAACTTCAAAATCTCTTCAGGAAATAGTGTTAATTTGTTCTTAGACAAATCCAATTCTAATACTAATTCTGGTTTTAATTTCGCTTGTTCCAGATCATAGAAAGATGTTTTTTCTCTTTTCTTCTCTTCTTTATTTTTACTCAAAAGGCCAAATCCAGCTAAAATAAGTGCTGCTACAAAAAAAATGCACAAGAAAGCAACCCAAACAGGATCTTGATTTTTTTCGTTTGTGAAAAGTCTTTGGTAAATATAAAATGCCATTCCGAAAAACAGAACCAGAAATAAACCTAAAAAAATTAAATACAGAAGGTATTTAAAAAAGGTAAAAATCACTTTTTTAACGCTGGAAGTATTTTTTGCAAATCGGAAATAGACAACTAACGCCAAGATTAAGACCCAAAAAAAAGCAACTCCAATTTTAGCCCATAGGTTTCCATTTTCAATAATCGAAAAGGAAATAAAAGTTGGAAACATCAAAACAAACCAAATAATTATTCCTCCAATTCCAATAGAAACACAGCCAATTTTATCCTCTTTCCCATTTGATTTCAACCAAAAATAGGCTAATAAAAATGATAAAAGAAGAACTCCAAGAAATCCGTATCCAAATGGGGTAAGTCCGGCTAAAAAAAATAGAGTCATTTTTGGTTGCTTATAAATTATAGAAGGTTTAGGCTAATAAAAGTAAAAATACTACAAATTTTTAGCATTAAAAAACCGCCTTTCTCAAATACTGAAAAAAGCGGTTTTTGTTTATTTTTAAACTTCCTGTATTACAAGTCAAATTTAATGCCTTGTGCCAACGGAAGATTTGTAGTATAATTAATGGTATTGGTCTGACGTCTCATATAAATTTTCCACGCATCAGATCCTGACTCACGCCCTCCTCCTGTTTCTTTTTCACCACCAAAAGCACCTCCGATTTCGGCACCAGAAGTCCCTATATTTACGTTTGCTATTCCACAATCAGAACCTGTTGCAGATAAAAATCTTTCTGCTTCGCGTAAATTATTAGTCATAATTGCAGAAGATAATCCTTGCGCAACGCCATTCTGAATTTCGATGGCATTCTCTACTTCTCCAGAATATTTAATTAAATACAAAACCGGAGCAAATGTTTCATGCTGTACAATTTCAAACGAATTTTCAGCTTCTGCAATTGCAGGTTTTACATAACAACCACTCTCGTAACCTTGACCAGAAAGCACTCCTCCTTCAACAAGGATTTTTCCACCTTCGGCTACAACTTTATTCAAAGCTGCTGCATACATTTCTACAGCATGAGTATCAATTAGAGGTCCAACATGATTATTTTCGTCAAGCGGATTTCCGATTCTTAATTGTTTATAAGCCGCAACTAGCGCGTCTTTTACTTTATCATAAATACTTTCATGAATAATCAATCGTCGAGTTGAAGTACAACGTTGTCCAGCAGTTCCAACAGCGCCAAAAACAGCACCAATAACCGTCATTTTAATATCGGCATCTGGAGTAACAATAATAGCATTATTTCCTCCTAATTCTAACAATGATTTTCCTAGTCTTCCTGCAACAGTTTGTGCTACAATTTTCCCCATTCGGGTAGAACCTGTAGCTGAAATAAGCGGAATTCGAGTATCTGCAGTCAATAATTCTCCTATTTTATAATCACCATTTATTAAACACGAAATTCCTTCTGGAAGATTGTTTTCTTTTATAACTTGAGCAATTATATTTTGGCAGGCAATTCCGCAAAGAGGTGTTTTTTCAGAAGGTTTCCAAACGCAGACATCTCCAGAAATCCAAGCTAAAGCTGTGTTCCAAGACCAAACTGCAACTGGGAAATTAAATGCCGAAATAATTCCAACAATTCCAAGCGGATGATATTGCTCGTACATACGGTGTCCAGGTCTTTCAGAATGCATTGTTAACCCGTGAAGCTGACGAGATAACCCTACTGCAAAATCGCAGATATCAATCATTTCCTGTACTTCTCCATATCCTTCTTGTAATGATTTCCCCATTTCGTAAGAAACCAATTTACCAAGCGCTTCTTTATTTTGTCTCAATTTTTCTCCAAACTGACGCACAATTTCACCACGCTGTGGAGCAGGAATTAATCTAAAAGTTTTAAAAGCTTCTGCCGCAGTTTGAATTGCTTTTTCGTAATCAGCTGCCGTTGACATTTTTACCGAAGCAATTAATTTTCCATCAACTGGCGAATAACTTTCTAGGATTTCTCCAGAAGAAAAATTATTAATTCCTGTTGATGTTCCTTCATTTATTGTCTTGATGCCCAATTTATCAAGAGCTTCCTTCATTCCAAATTGCGATGCTATTGTTGTCATTGTAACTTTTTTGGTTAAAATTGTTATATTTTTATGTAAAGATATTGTTTTAGAATTAATTTTAATTATTTGTCGCTTTTAAAAACACGCTTATTTTTAAGAAACAATAAAAGCAGAATAACAAAAAGAATAAAACTCAGACTTGATAAAATACAAATCACTTTATTTTTTCTTTCTAATTTTTCTTCAAATGATTTTTTAACTAAATCTATTTGATATTTAATGTTATTCTGAAATTTAATGATTTGTATACCTCTATTTTTTTTTGATTTATTATACAACTCATCTAACAATTCTAATTCACTATTCTGAATATTTTGTAATAGATTCGTTCTCGAACATATCGAACAGTCTAAAGCATTATAATCTTTTTGGGTATAAATCAAATACTCTTTTCCTTTTTCAAAATAATAATCACAAGATCCCATACTAACTCCTAGAATCGTTCTAAAACTTTGTCCATTAATAATCTCGTCTTTATAAATTTTTGAAATTTTAATAGTATAGGAGTACATTTTTTGACCATATTCAGAATATAAAGAACTATCAACTTTTACTACTTTTCCAATAAAAACCTGATGGGCTAGCTCCCAATTTTCTTTTATCGATGGTTTTTCCGAACAATCACAGCAATATACTTCTGAGCTCATTAAAAACAAAAACAGTACAAATAGCGCCTTTTTAATCATCCTATATATTTTTAGTTAAATGTAAATTTAGGGTTAATTAACATGATTTTTTTCAAAATTGAGTGCTTTATTTCTCTTTATTGATGAAATTTGCAATTCTAATTTTTTTGAATATGAATAATTTCCATCGCTTTTTTCTTTGCATCATTTTAATTTCATCTAATGCTTTTTCCCAAAAGGAAAAAACCTCTTTTTCTGTAGTTCCATTGGGAGTAATGGGCGGTATCGACGAGAAAAATCTTTCGTCTTACTTAATCGCTCCAGCCAATACAACTGATTATATCTGTCTTGATGCTGGAACTGTAAACGCCGGAATCGAAAAAGCTATAGAAAATAAAACTTTTAAAGCTTCTACAAGCGAAGTTTTACGAAAATACGTCAAAGGATATTTGATTTCTCATGCACATTTAGATCATGTGTCAGGTTTGATAATCAATTCTCCAGCCGATTCTTCGAAAACGGTTTATGCTACAAAGAAATGCATGGAAATGATGGAAAACCATTATTTCAACGATCAGACTTGGGCTAATTTTGGAGATGCAGGTCCTGGTTTTCATATCAAAAAATATCATTTTCAGACTTTAGATTTGGCGAAAGAAACTCTTTTGACCAATGCTAAAATGACGGTTAAAGCATTTCCTTTAAGCCATGTTAATCCGTTTGAAAGTACCGCTTTCTTAATTAAAAACGACAATAATTATGCTTTGTATTTAGGTGATACAGGGCCTGACGAAGTAGAAAAAAGCAATAATCTTCGCAATTTATGGACCGCAGTTGCTCCATTGGTTAAAGCCAAGCAATTGAAAGGAATTTTTATTGAAGTTTCGTTTCCAAATGAACAGCCAGATAAATTTTTGTTTGGTCATTTGACTCCGAATTATTTAATGAAGGAACTTCATGTTTTAGAGGAATTAGCAGGAAAAGGTTCTCTGGAAAACTTTAAAATTATTATTACACATTTGAAACCGCCGGCAAAGAATATTGCCAAAATTAAAGAGCAGTTAAAAGCTCAAAACAATTTAGGATTGAAGATTATTTATCCTGAACAAGGAAAGAAATTTGAGTTGTAATTTTATTTTGTTACTGATTCTGAGGATTATTTTTTTATAAATCCTAAACATAAAACATTAATTAAACCCGACAGTTTTTTGAAACCTGTCGGGTTTCGTATTTCTATCAAATAAAATATTACTTCTTAGCCGTAAATCTAGGATCGGTTTCCATAACAGTTCCACAATTATCACAGGTTCTTAATTCTTCTGAGTTGTAGAAATGTTCAAAATGAGGAAGAAAGTCTTTCTCTATATTATGAAGTTCAAAATACACTTCATACAATTTATGATTGCAGTTATCGCAATGCCAAAGCAAACCATCTGTAAAACCTTGCCCAGCACGTTTTCTTTCGATCACGAGTCCGATAGAGCCTTCTGAACGAACAGGAGAATGCGGCACTTTTGCAGGATGCAGATACATATCGCCTGCATTTAATTCCATTTCTTTACGCTGTCCATCTTCCTGAATAACAACCTTAATGCTTCCTTCCAACTGATAAAAAAGCTCTTCTGTTTCGTTATAATGATAATCTTTTCGTGCATTTGGACCTGCAACAATCATTACAATGTAATCTCCAGAATCAACATACAGGTTTTTATTTCCAACAGGCGGTTTTAGTAAATGACGGTTTTCGTCAATCCATTGCGTAAGGTTAAAAGGTTTTGCTATAGCCATTTTTTAATACTAAATTATGAATAGCTAAGGTAGTGAAAAGTATTCAGTCTCAGTCGCAGTTTTCAGTTTTGCTGAGACTGAACACTGCGACTGAGACTGAATACTTATTTAAATTCTTTTATCAAATAAATATAAACCGGAAAATGATCACTAAAACCTGCTTCGCTGAGTGTATTTCGTAAGGGATAACCCTTATAAGCTCCAAAATTTTGAATAAGATAAGATCTATTGAAAATACCTGCTTTCCAAAAATTAAAAGTCGAAAAATCAGCTTTAACTAAGGATTCTGTTAGGATAATTTGATCAAAAATATTCCAAGAATCCCTATAAGCAATAGTTCCTAAGCCATTTTTAGCAAGCTCTTCAAACGGATTAAAAACATCAAATTCAGCGACTTCAGATTTTATTCCCTTAGCACCTAACCCTATTTTTATACTTTTATTAAATGGTCCGTCATTAAAATCTCCCATTGTCAATACTTTTGCCTGCTGATTAATTTGTTGTAATGAATCGATAATTTTTCGGTTCAATTTTCCTGCGGCTTCCCGAAATATCATTGTTGCTTTTTCTCCGCCAGATCTGGACGGCCAGTGATTGACAATAATATGGATTTCTTCATCTTCCAAAAATCCAGAAACCAAAAGCTGGTCCCTTGTAAAAACTCGATTTTTATTTTCTTTTTTAATTTCAATTTCGTCATCCAAAACTTCTGCTTCTTGTTCTTTTTTAATCATTTCTTTTTTATAAATAATTAAAGGAATATTCGAGTAAGAAGTGGGTCGAAAATATTTTTTCTGATATAACAAAGCCACATCGATTCCTCGTTTGTCTGGAGAATCAAAATGAATGATTCCTAAATCTAGGGGCAATAGCTTTGGTTCTTTTATTAAATCTTCTAAAACGTCACGATTTTCTATTTCAGCTCCACCAATTAAGGTTGGCGCATTTGAATTTTCGGACATTCCAATTTCAGAAATAACTCTCGCTAGATTTTTTAATTTCTGCTTATATTTTTCTGTCGTCCAACGTTGTGTGCCATTTGGAGTCCACTCATCATCATTTGTAAATTCATCATTTACAGTGTCGTAAAGATTTTCAAAATTGTAAAAAGCTACGGTATGTATTTTGTATTTCTTAGGTTGGCTAAACAGAACGTTCAACGCAAAAAGAATAATCAAAGAGAATTTATATTTTAACGGCATAGAGAAGATTTTTTAAAAGACAAACTTAATTATTTTGTAAGATTTTTACCTAAATAAAATTTAAAAATATTACATTTGTTTCTAATAAAAGTCTTGTATCTTGCTGAGAAAATCTGATAATTTATAACATGAAAAAAATACTGTTTTTTGCTTTATTCTTAAGCTTTATAAATCCATTTTACGGGCAAAAAAATAGTTCCAGAGCAGAGGAAATCAGAAAACAATATAAAATTCCAGAATTGGCTTATGCAGTCGTTTCATCAGATTCTATTTTTGAAATTGAAGCTTTAGGATTTCAACGTTACAAGTCTTCTCATAAATCAAAAATTAACGATATATTTCGTTTAGGATCCATCACAAAAACGGTCACAAGTTATATTGCGGCGACTTTAGTCAAAGAAGGGAAAATAAAATGGAATACTAATTTTTTTGATTTGTATCCTGAATTAAAAGCAGAAAGTAATCCAGAAATTTATAATGCAACTCTGCAAGATTTCTTAACATTTAGAGCACCAATTCCAACTTGGTCTTACGGAAATGAAACTCCAAATCAACAAGAAATTAAAGGAAATAATCAAGAACAGCGTTATGAGTTTATGAGCTGGTTTTTTAAGCAAAAACAAATTGTTACAGAAAAACAAGAATGGTATGGCTCCAATCCAAGTTTTGTTGCTGCAGGTTTAATGCTCGAAAAAGCAACTGGAAAGAGTTATGAAACTTTAGTGCAAGAATTGGGTAAAAAGCTAAATATTAACTTCGGTTTTGGACAACCAAACGTGACTGATATAAACCAGCCGTGGGGACATGATGAAAATTTGAAGCCTGAAAAACCATTTGTAAATTATAAATTAAATTGGCTTTCATCTGCAGGAAATATCAATGTAAATCTTCCTGATTTTTGCAAATTTACACAGATGCAACTACAAGGTTTGTTAGGAAAATCAAAAGTATTGTCTGAAGAAGAATTTAATAAAATGCATTTTGGTTTTTCTGAATTTTCTTTGGGATGGTATTCTGAAATAAATGAAAAATCGGGCCTAAAATATTCTTTTCACTACGGAAATCCAGGAACATTTTTAACCAAAGTGTATATTTGCAAAAACATCGATAAAGCTTTTATCTTATTTGCCAATGTGCAGTCTGAAGAAGCAGACAAAGGTTTAATGTTACTTTTGGCCGAGCTTCAAAAACAATATGGAGGTTAAATTGTTAAACCTTAAAAATTAATTTTATAATTTTAAGCAAAAGAAAAAAATGAATAAAAACTGCTTTCACTATATAAAGAGACACTTTGTCTTTTGTAAACTCTCATTTCTTATTTTTGCTTTACATTCATTCAACTGTCAATCTCAACAAAACATGATAACACCGCCTTATTTACAAAAAGGAGATACTGTCGCTCTTTTGGCAACAGCAAGAAAAAACATTGATGACAATTTAAAACCAACAATAGATTTATTGCATAGTTGGGGTTTAGAGGCCGTAATTGGTTCTACAATTGGATTAGATTATCATCAATTGGCTGGAACAGATGAACAGAGAGCTGCCGATTTTCAAAAGCAATTGGACAATCCGAATATTAAAGCAATTTGGTGCGTACGAGGCGGATACGGAACTGTTAGAATGTTAGATTTATTAGATTTTACCAAATTCAAACAGCATCCAAAATGGGTTATTGGTTTCAGCGATGTAACGGTTCTTCATAATCATTTGAATACAATGGGTTACAAATCTATTCATGGTATTATGCCCGTAACGGTTCCTAGAGCGACTCCAGATGCTGTGAGCTCGTTAAAAGCCGCTTTATTTAACGAACCTATTTCCTACTCTATCAGCCCAACTCCGATGAATCGTTTGGGAAGTGCTACTGGAGAATTAGTAGGCGGTAATTTATCTATTTTGTATAGTTTATTAGGATCCCCATCGGCAATTGACTGCAAGGATAAAATTTTATTTATAGAAGATTTAGACGAATATCTGTATCATATTGACCGAATGATGATGAATCTAAGACGTAACGGATGTATCGAAAATTTAAAAGGAATTATCATTGGCGGAATGACAAGCATGAAAGACAATGAAGTTCCTTGGGGGAAAAATGCTCTGGAAATTATTGATGATGTAACAAAAAAATACAATATTCCAGTAATTTTTAATTTCCCAGCAGGTCATATTAGAGACAACAGAGCCTTAATTATGGGAAATACTGTTTCTATAGAAGTTACTGCTTCTGGAAGCACGGTTACTTTTAAAAAGTAATATCGCATTGCTTAGGATTTAAGCAAATCTAACAATACCACATAAAATCTCGCAAAGACGCGAAGTCGCAAAGTTTTAATATTCTTTGCAGCTTCGCGTCTTTGCGTGCAAAAAACATAAACCTATTATTCAATTTTCAACAACCTGAAACTTGAAACCTGAAACAAAAAAACAAAACCCATGGCAGAACATAACGATTTAGGAAAATTAGGCGAAGATCTCGCTGCAGCATATCTTGAAGAAAATGGATATTCGATTATAGAACGAAACTTTGTTATCCAAAAAGCAGAAATAGATATAATCGCACAAAAAGATGCTGTTTTGGCAATTGTTGAAGTTAAAACCCGTTCGAGTTTAGATTTTGGTTCTCCGCAAGATTTTGTGAAGTCCAAAAAAATTCAATTACTCATTAAAGCAGTAAATGCCTACATAAACGATAGGGAAAAGGATTTTCAAGAAGATTTAGAAATCCGTTTTGATATCATTGCGGTGCATAAAAACGGCGAATCATTTGCAATTGAACATCTTACTGACGCTTTTTATCACTTTTAACATATTTTTTCATTGTTATAATTGTAACAATTTGTTTTTTTATTTATATTTGCAAAGAATTATAACATCGCAATGTTAAATTAACTACCAACTCAACTGTTACCAAAAAAAAAAAAAGATTATGAAAACTGTTTCTTCTATTGTAGAAAACTACATTAAAACAAAACCATTTTTATTAAATGCCCTGTCGCTCGGAATTATTAACCTAACTTCACTTTCGCGAAATATTATGACCGAATTAGAAAGTGAGTTTGGCAAAGAAGTAAAACAAGGCGCTGTTGTAATGTCTTTAAAACGACTAACGGAAGAACTAGATTTTAAACTAAACCACAAAATCAATAAAGTAATTAAAAATATTGGTGAAATCACAGTTCGTTCGGAACTTACCGATTACACTTTTGCTGCATCTGAAACTGTCTTAAACAAACAAGCAGATTTGATCTCTGATATTAATGCTCTATCTGATATTTTTTATACCTCATCTCGTGGAGTAAACGAAACAAATATCGTGGTGAGCAGCAGTGTAAATCACTTAGTTGAAAAACACTTTATGAGAGAAAAATTAATCCAAAAATTGGATAATTTAGCTTCTATTACGGTAAAATTACCAAAAGAAAATATTGTTGTTCCTGGTATTTATTACTTCATTTTCCAACGTTTGGCTTGGGAAGGAATTATTATCAATGAGGTAATTTCTACTTCGAATGAATTTACAATCTTAGTTGGAGAAGATCAAGTAGATGTGGCTTTTAAAGTAATTAAAGACTTGAAAAACTAATTTGACTCTTCTTTCTTTTTAAAAATAAATTTAGAGTTTATATATAACAAAATCCTTTTGTCTTTTCAGGAAGACAAAAGGATTTTTCTTTTGAAATAAAGCAGAACAAGAGTTTCTGTTATATTTCTCAAATAAGAATATTCTCAAAAGTAAAATTCAAAAATTACTTTTTACTTCAGAAAAGCGTCAAAATGACACTTACTTGTAAAATGCCACTTTACACAACATTTTATGTCTTTCTCTAAAAAAACTAACAAAAAATTTGAATTAAGTTTTTTTATATATGATTTGTTGAGAATAATATTTTTATATATTTGCGAAGAAGTCAGACATCAGACCTCGCATTTTGATAGTTTAATACCACTGGAATTAAATAAACGCAAATTAAATTGTTAGAAGCGGCCAACCATAGTGAAAAATTATTGGCAAGTGAACTCAAAAAAGGAAACGAAAAAGCCTTTCGACAACTTTTTGATATGTACCGCCAAGATATTTATGGATACAGCATTAGTCTTCTTAAATCAAAAGAAGCTGCAGAGGAAAATGTACAGGATGTTTTTATGAAAGTTTGGCTCAATCGCGAAAGTCTAAATGTAGAACAATCTTTTAAAGCCTACATTTTTACCATTGCCAGAAATCAGGCTTTTAATGTTTTGAATAAGGCTGCGAATGAAATTTTATTGAAAGAAGCTGTTTTCTACGAAAGTCAGAAATCACATGAATACGGAGATTATGCGGTTCGGGAAGCCGATTGCAAAAAACTTCGAAAACAAGCTATAAAACAGCTCCCGCCCAAACGACGGCAGATTTTTAAAATGTCGCGAAAAAAAGGAATGAGCTACGAAGAAATAAGCGAGGAACTCGGAATCTCGATAAATACAGTCCGGAACCAAATGAGTAAAGCGCTCGAATCGATGCGCGGTTTTTTTCAACTTCACGATGAAATTATCTAACCAAAACCACAATAATGCCATTAAAATCACTCTTCGGAGTGATTTTTTTTTGAATGCTTTTAAAACTTCAACCGATCTTGTCATCCTGAGGAACGAAGGATCACACACGAAATTCCACAATCGAAATCAATAATTTTTTGTCTGCTCCTATTGATTTTCCCAATTAAAAATGAAAAAAAGAATCGTGAATAAACCTGTTTGCCCGCGAGAGGGATGGGAGCAAGCTACCGAAGTAGCGCGGACAGCCCGACAGCATTAGGAAAAGGGGCGCATAAAGACAAAGATTGTTGGCCCTTTTTTCTAATGCTGGCTCGCCCAAAAAATCATTTTTATATTCAGATTGAGGAATTTTTTGTCTCTTTTCTTGTGTGATCCTTCATTTCTCAGGGTGACAAATGCATTTAATCATTATTTCTTCAAAAAAATAAATTCTCATTTCATTAAAAACCAATGCATTAAATAATTAAAAATGTTAAAATTTAAAAATTTATAACGTTTGAGTAGTACTCGATTGCATCTCGGCTGTATTATAGAAACACAGAACCTAAAAACATTCTTAATGAATTCAAATTCTGAAATAAAAACGCTTTTAGAGAAATTTATTTTAAACCAATGTACTGCCGAAGAAACAGAACAAGTTATTGCCTATTGCCGCAATAATAATCTTACTGATGATTTTCCGACAGTAGAAGAAGTGAAAAATCTGTTGGGCGAAATGCCAAAAATGGAGGAACAGAAAGCTGATTCTATTTTCGATACTATTCTAGCTGCAACAAAAGAACAGGAAACAGTAATTGAAATAGAGCCTAGAAAATCAAATTATAGAAAATATATTTCTATTGCGGCTTCTGTCTTGGTGCTTTTGGGTGTTGGTTTTGCTTACAAACAAGGTTTCTTTACTAAAAGTGCGGAAGTTCCATTCGATTTTAAAAGTTCGGATATTGTCTTGCAGATGGAAGACGGAAGCGTTCAGGTTATTTCTGAAAATGGAAAAGTTCAGGTTCACGATAAAAAAGGAAATATTATTGGAAATCAAAACGGTGATAAATTAGTTTACGAGAATCAAACCAATTCTGATAAACTGGCCTACAACACGCTTAAAATTCCGTTTGGCAAAAAATTTCGTTTGCAATTATCTGACGGAACTATGGTTCATTTAAACTCTGGAACAACTTTAAAATATCCCGTAAAATTTATTTCTGGAGAAAATCGTCAGGTTTATCTGGACGGAGAAGCTTTTTTTGACGTTGCAAAAGATAAAAAACATCCTTTTATTGTAAATGCTGATGCGCTGAATGTACGCGTTTTAGGAACTCATTTTAATGTTTCTAATTATCCAGAAGATGCAGCTACAGATGTTGTTTTGGTTGAAGGTTCTGTTGGAATGTACCGTTCAAACGAAGAATTTGATGCTTCTAAAAACACAGTCTTAAAACCTGGTTATAAAGGAAGTTTCAATAAAGAAAATGCTTCGATTTTCACAAAACCGGTTCTTACTGAAATTTATACTTCTTGGATTGATGGCGGACTGACTTTTAGAAACATGACTTTCAAAAACATTATAACTAAACTAGAAAGACGCTACAACGTAACGATCATTAATAAAAACGAAAAACTGGCCAACGAGAAATTTAATGCCAGCTTTAAAGAAGAATCAATCGAGAATGTGATGAGCTATTTTAATGATGTTCATGGCATTAATTACACGATAAAAAACAATCAAATACTAATTAAATAACCACTAAAACCAATAAAAATATATGATGAGATAACATTACGGGAATAAAAAAATCGGAAAGAGCTGCGAACAATTTCCGATTAACTAAGTGATTGAATATAACGAATTAACTACAATCAATTAACAAAATTATGAAAAAAAAATCTAAGAATAATGGGTTTCTATACTCATTGTTCCAAAATGACCTAAAATTGAAATTAACTACTCTACTTATTTTGGTCGCCATGTTTAATATCAAAGCAAGTACTTATGCTCAAAAAACAAAAGTTACCCTTGAATTAAACAATTCAACAATCGAAAAGGTTATTGAGACCATTGAACAAAAAACAGATTTCAGATTTATTTACAAAATGAATGACGTCGACTTAGATCGAACGGTTTCAATCTCTGTAAAGGAACAATCGATATATGTGGTTTTGGACCGAATTTTTAAAGGAACCCCAACCGAATTTAAAATTCGAGACACACAGATTATTCTTAAAAAACCAGAATTAAAATCGCAAAATATTCAAGGCGAAAAAGAAACTATTTCTGGAATTATTACTGACGAAAATGGTGCTCCGCTTCCTGGAGCTTCTATCATCGAAGAAGGAACCAAAAATAGTGTGGTAACCGATTTTGATGGTAAATTTAAATTTACTGTCGAAAGCAGTTCTTCTATTATCGTAGTAAGTTTTGTGGGTTATAAAACAAAAAAAGTTCCTGCTGGAAATGGCATTTTAAACATTCAATTGGAACCAGACGCCACCAACTTACAAGAGGTTGTTTTGGTGGGTTACGGTTCTTTGTCTAAAAAAGATGTTACTGGAGCTGTATCTACAATTAATGCAAAAGACATGAATCCGGGAGCTCTTGTAAATCCGCTGCAATTGATTTCTGGAAAAGCAGCTGGTGTAAATATCAATCAGATTGGTAGTGAACCAGGTGGTGCTCCAAGTGTGCGTATTAGAGGTGTTTCTTCTCTTATCGGAGGAAACGATCCTTTGGTAGTTGTAGATGGAATTCAGGGAAACTTAGATTTATTGAATCAGATTCCACCAACAGAAATCGAGAATATTGATATCTTAAAAGATGCATCGGCTACTGCAATTTACGGTTCTCGCGGTGCGCCTGGAGTTATCATTGTTACTACTAAAAAGAATAAAGCAGGTAAAACTACAATCGAATATATCGGTTCTGCATCTGTAGATTTTATTCCAAAAAAACTAGATATGTTAAGCGCTGATGAATGGTGGACAGCGGCTCAAAATGTTGGTGTTCCTGCATCTGCAAACCACGGTTCTGATACAGATTGGTACGGAATTTTAACTAAAACTGGAATCACTCAAAACCATACTTTATCATTTGGCGGAGGTGCAGAAAAATTTAATTACAGAGCTTCGATCAGTGCGATTTTGCAAGATGGAGTTGTAATCAATTCAAATAATAAAAAATATATTGCGCGTGTTCAGGCATCGCAAACGGGTTTAGATGGAAAATTAAGATTGACTTATAATTTAAACAACGGAACAGATTATACCACCTCAAGTATTCAATCTATCGGACGTGTAAATTATGTTTCTAACTTAATTACAAATGCTTATTTAATGCGTCCGACTGATCCAGTTTTTAATACTGACGGAACGTATTTTACAGATCCAAACGTTTTTCAATACTTAAATCCTTATGCTGCGCAGCAGGAAATTACAAACGAATCTCAAGCTGATAATTTGTTTGGAAGTTTAAAAGCTGATTTGGATTTATTTGACGGATTAACCGCAAGCTGGTTCGGAAGCTGGAGAAAAACAAACAAAACTATTGGTTTTTATAATCCATCATCATCTACAGATTCTCATGCAATTGATCAAAAAGGTTTTGCTAACATTAAAAATGACAGACAAAACGAAAGATTAATGGACATCAGTCTTAATTACAAAAAGACTTTTGGAGCGCATAGCATAAATGTTTTGGCATTGTATGAGTGGCAGAATCAATTGTATCAAGGAAATTATGCTCAAATAAGAGGTTTTGTTGATGACATGACAACGTACAATAATCTAGAATTGGGAGACGTTTCGAAAGTACTTCCTGGAGATATGAAATCGTACAAAAATGACAGAACTGTTGTTTCTTTCTTAAATCGTATTAATTATTCTTATGCAGATCGTTATTTGTTTACAGGAAGTATTAGAAAAGATGGTGCGTCTGTATTTGGAGCTAACAATAAATGGGGGTATTTCCCATCTGCATCTGTTGCATGGAATATTTCAAAAGAAAATTTCATGGCAAACCAATCTCTAATTAACGATTTAAAATTAAGAGTTGGCTATGGTGAAACAGGTAATCAGCAAGGATTAGAGCCTAATAAAACACAACTTTTGGTTGGTAGTAGTGGAAGCACTTATTTTGGTGGTTCTCAAATTAATAATTTCAATATTGCTCAAAACGCAAATCCTGATTTGAAATGGGAAACTAAAAAACAAACCAATATCGGTCTTGATTTTGCTATGTTAGACAACAGATTAAGAGGAACAATAGATGTTTATACTTCAAAAACAGATAATTTATTATTTGATTATACGGTACCTCAGCCTCCTTATCCTTTCAATAAAATTAAGGCAAACGTAGGAAGTATTTCAAACAAAGGTCTTGAGGTTGCTCTTGGATATGATGTAATTAGAAACGAAAACACCACTTTTACACTTGCTGGAAACGTTTCTTTAATGAAAAACGAAGTACTTAACTTAAGTGGCAGTATTAATGGAGTTCCTTTAAATACAGATTATGTTGCTTGGGGAGGCGCTGGTTCAAGTTCTTACTTAATAAAAGGACAGCCAATTGGTACTTATAATATTTTACATCACACAGGTGTAGATGCCGCTGGAGTTGAAACAGTCGAAGATCGTGACGGAAATGGTACGATTGATCAAGGTGATAGAAGTGCAGACAGAGTAATTAGAGGATCTGCTTTACCAAAATATACATATGCTTTCAATCCAACCTTTACGCACAAAAACTTTGACGCTTCAATGTTATGGAGAGGTTCAGGAGGAAATAAAATCTACAACCAAGTACGTGCTAACATAAGCAAACTGGAAAATATTGGTAAATCTAACATTCTGGCAAGTGCTGTAGATGAAGGTATTTACACTTCTCCTTACGCATCTGATATGTACTTAGAAGATGGTTCATTTTTGCGTCTGGAAAATGTTACTGCTGGATATAATTTTCGTTTTACTGATGTTAAATACATCGAATCTGTTAGAATCTCTCTTACAGGAAACAACCTTTTACTTATCACAAATTACTCTGGTATAGACCCAGAAGTAACTTTGAGCGGAAGTGGAAAAGTTGAAGATAACTTTGGTTCAGATAGAGGGATTTATCCTCGTACCAGAAGTATTGCTATCGGTTTGAATGTAAAATTTAAATAGTAAAAGAAATGAAACTTAAAAATATATTAGTGTTAGGAAGTGTATGTTTCCTGTCTCTTGTTGGCTGTACCAATGTAGATGAAAATATTTATGATAAATATCCTGCCGAAGATTTCTACGGAACCCCAGCCGGTGCAGATGTTGCGCTTGCTAGTGTATATGCTCAAGTAGGCGGAAACTGGGATGGTGTAGGATACGCTGGTGCAGATAACGGCTGGTACGATTTGAACAGTATGGCTGCTGACGAACAAGTAATTCCGCACAGAAATACAGGCGACTGGCAGCTTGACTTTGCACGTGTTTACACGCACAAATGGCTTCCAACAGATTTGATGGTAAACAACACTTGGAATTGGCTTTACAAATCAATTTTCAGTGCCAATTTAGCCGTTTCTCAATTAGAGACTGCCAATGCAGAAAAGTCAAAAATTGCAGAAGCAAAAGTATTACGTGCTTTTTTCTATTACCTGTTAATGGATGATTACGGAAATATTCCGTTCTACACAGACAATAATATTACCGTTGATAAAATTCCGCAAGCAAGCCGCCAGCAAGTTTATGATTTTGTTATAAAAGAATTGACTGAAAATGTAGAATTGCTTTCTGGAGAAAAAGGAGGAAATTATTACGGAAGATTTAACAAATGGGCCGCTTATACTTTATTAGCAAAAGTATATTTGAATGCAGAAGTTTATACAGGACAAGCAAAATGGGCGGAATGTCTTGCGGCTTGCCAAAAAGTTTCTGAAGGAAATTTTAGCCTTCACCCAGCTTCAAACAATGCTGCAAGTCCGCTTGGAAATACGTATTATGAATTGTTCGGAGATGTACTTCCTGCAGATGAAACTATCCTTTCTATCTATACAACTGTAGATGTTGTTTCTAGAAATATTCTTAGCGTAAGAAGTTTATACGGACCACATTGCCAGGCTCTTTTTGGGTATAGCGGATGGAATGGTACAATTGTTCCTAAAGATTTCTATCAAAAATATACAGATAGTGACATTCGTAAAAAACAGTTTTTAATTGGAGAACAGCCAGGCGGAACAAATTATACACTTGACATCAGTTCATTGGACAATCCTGGAGCAGGTGCTCAAGAAGGAGTTCGTAACGTTAAATTCTATCCTGTAACTCCTAGAAATGGCGGAGGTGCATCAAACGACTTCCCTATTTACAGATATGCAGACGTTCTTTTAATGATGGCGGAATGTAATGTTCGTTTAAATAATCCCGCTGCTGCAAAACCATTTATCGACGCAGTTAAGCAACGTGCTGGTTTAGGAGCTTTGGATAACGTACCTACTTTAACTGATATTTATAACGAAAGAGGTCTTGAGCTAAACTGGGAAGGTCACAGAAGACAAGATATGATCCGTTTTGGAACTTTCTTAGCCGCAAAACAATTCATGGAAGGTTCAGAAGAATATAGAAAAATCTATCCTATTCCAACTTCTGCTTTAAATGCAAATCCAGGTCTTAAACAAAATCCAGGTTACTAATTAAAAGTATTTTATATGAAAACGCCGTTCTAAAACAAGTTTAATAATGAAGTACGGCAGTATCATAGTACTTTAAAAACAAATAATAACTACATATGAAACAATATATAAATAGATTATTTGCACTTACAGCCTTACTTATTGTTGGAGCTGCTTGTGAAAATGATGCAGAATTAACCTATCTAAAAGATGTCCAGTTCTCATCAGATATAAAAATTGCTCCAGGTACAACTTTTGTACTTCTGGAAGACAATGCAGATACAGATGCCATTACTATTTCTTGGGATAAAGTCACTTTTCCTATTGAAGCACCTGTAACTTATGCTGTACAATTTGATGTTCCTTCAGATATTACGGGTTCAAATGCTTGGCTACATGCCACACGTATAGAAGTAGGGCAAGATATTTTGACTAAAACTTTTTCAGTAAGAGATTTCAATAAAATTGCGACAGATTTAGGTTTACCAATAGACAAAGCAAGCAAACTTGTAGTGCGTGTTGAAGCTCTAATGGACAGAAAAGTGTTTTCTAAAAACGTAGAATTGACTGTTACTCCTTATGAAAAAGCAGTTGCTTTTGGCGAAATTTATATGCCTGGCGATTATCAAGGTTGGGCGGTTGAAACTGCTGCAACTTTAACCGCAATTGAAAAAGGAGTCTATCAAGGATACATGACTGCTGAAGGAACTGCACTAGCATTCAAATTAAATACTGCCAGAACATGGGCTGAATTTTATGGTGCAGGTGCTACTAATGAAGATTTAGTTAGAATGGATGATGATAATTTATTTCTTCCAAGTGCAGGTTCGTACCAAATTAAAGTAAATTTGAACACGCTAAAATGGTCTGCAACTGCTTATGCATGGGGAATTGTTGGAACTGCTCAAACGGGAGGATGGGACAACAGTACACCAATGAGTTATGACCATCAAACTAAAACATGGAAAGTAACAGCAGACTTAGTTCCTGGAGCATTGAAATTCAGATTGAACAACAAATGGGATGTAAATTATGGCCCTGCTGATGAGTCTAAAAATGTTATTACTAAAGATAATGCAGGTGCTTACACTATTTCTGAAGCGGGAACTTATGAAATTACCTTCACTATTGAAGAAACAGATCCAAACACAAATGGCTATCCTGCAACAGCAACTTGCAGCATAGTTAAAAAATAATCTAACATCATTCATACTGGTTAGATTAGTTTTGAGTGATACCTGCCTTTCTGAGCAAAAGGCAGGTTATCTAAAAAAATAAAAACTGCCGCTCAAAACCTATCCAATTTAATTTTAAAATTATGAAGTCTAACTCCAATATTTTTCTTGCTTTACTGCTTTCAATAGCTTTTGTGTCGTGCAGTTCTTCTGAAGAAAACCCTAAACCAGAGCCAAATCCAGGAACAGAAAATGAATATCAGCAGTATGGATCTCCATTTGATAAAGTGGCAGCCAACGAAGATGCCGTAATTTATCAAGTAAATGTGCGCTCTTTTAGTCCAGAAGGAAACTTAAAAGGTGTTCAGAAACGACTTGGAGACATTCAGAAACTAGGTGCAAATGTCATTTATCTGATGCCGATTTATCCTGTTGGAAAAATAAAAACAGCTGGAAAATTAGGTTCTCCTTATTCTATTAAGGATTATAAAGCCGTTAATTCTGATTACGGAACATTAGAAGACCTTCGAGCATTGGTTACCGAAGCACACAGCAAAAATATGGCGGTGATTTTAGACTGGGTTGCCAATCATACTTCTTGGGATAATCAATGGATTACAGCGCATCCTGATTGGTACCAAAAAGATGCCAGCGGAAACATTACCATTCCGCCTGGAACAAACTGGCAAGATGTAGCGCAGTTAAATTATACCAATGCAGAAATGAAAAAGACGATGATCGATGCCATGTCCTATTGGGTTTACAATGCCAATATTGATGGCTTTAGATGTGATGCAGCCGATTTTGTTCCGATGAATTTCTGGTCAGAAGCGATTTCTAAAATCCGTAAAATCAAAAACCAAAGGATGATATTAATGGCAGAAGGCACTAGAGTCAATCATTTTGATGCCGGATTCGATTATACTTTTGGTTTCGCTTATTTCGGCGCTTTAGAAAAAGTGTTTTCAGAAACGCAGCCTGCAAGTTATCTTCAAACTGAAAGCTCTAAAGAATATGGACAGCTGGACGCTTCAAGAAGAATTGTACGTTACACAACAAATCACGACGTGAATCTTTCTGACGGAACTCCGCTTGAACTTTTTGGAGGAAAAAAAGGTTCTTTAGCCGCATTTGTAATTGCATCAAGCATGAAATCTGTTCCTATGATTTATAACGGTCAGGAAATTGGGTACAACAAACGCATCGATTATTTTGACAATGTTCCTATCGATTGGTCTACTGCAGATAATGAAATGCTTTTAGAATATCAGAAAATAATTGCGTTTAGGAATTCAAGTGAAGCACTCCGAAAAGGGAAACTAACTGGCTACAGCAGTAACGAGGCAAGTGTTTTTACAATGGAAACTACAAATGAAAAAGTCTTAATTGTAGCAAATATTAAAAATAAATCTATTAAATACACAACTCCAATTGCTTTGACTAATACCAACTGGAAAGATGCATTAACTGGAAGTACAATTTCTATTGGTTCAGAAATTAATTTAGAAGCTTACCAATATTTAATACTTAAAAAAGAATAAAAGCTTTTAATAAAGTTAGATTTGCAAAAAACTAAATAAAATGAATTTTCAATCCCAAAAAACATTGCTTCAAATGCATTTGAACAAAAAAACAGCGCTTTTATTTTTTGTTATCCTAAGTGTATTTTCGCTTCAGGCACAAGAAATAACTTCGCCAGACAAAAATCTTTCTCTAAAATTTGAATTAAAAGAAGGCGGCATTCCGTCTTACCAATTATCATACAAACAGAAACCGGTTATTAAACCAAGTTCTTTAGGTTTAGAGCTTAAAAACAACGCTTCGTTTATGGATGGTTTTACCATTACAAATACTGCACAATCTTCTGTTGATGAAAATTGGAATCCGGTTTTAGGAGAAGAAAAAACAATTCGCAATCATTACAACGAATTGGTTGTCACTTTAGCGCAAGCGAAAAACAACAATAGGTTTATCCGTATTCGTTTCCGTTTATTTAACGACGGATTGGGATTTAGATATGAATTTCCGAAACAAAATGACCTGAATTATTTTGTAATTAAAGAAGAGCGCACCGAATTTCAATTGGCTGGAAATCATAAAATTTTCTGGATTCCAGGAGATTATGACACCAACGAATATGCTTATACAACATCAAAGATTTCAGAAATTCCTTCTTTGATGAAAAAAGCTACGATTGAGATTAATGCACAACAACCAATCAAAGAATTGTCAGTACAAACACCATCTATGATGAAGTCGGACGATGGTTTATACATCAACATTCACGAAGCAGGATTAATTAACTATCCCGCAATGTACCTTGAAGTTGATGCCAAAACCAACAAAATGACAAGTCATTTGGCACCAGATGCCGTTGGTGCAAAAGGCTACATGCAGACTGACACTCAAACACCTTGGAGAACTATTGTAGTAAGTGATAAAGCAACTGATATTTTAGCTTCAAAATTAATTTTAAACCTTAACGAACCAACCAGTTACAAAGATGTTTCATGGATTAAACCTGTAAAATACATTGGAATTTGGTGGGAATATTTTGTTGCAGGAAGAAGCACATGGGCTTTCGGGAAAGAAAACAACGTAAAAATGACAGATGATTTTACGAAACTTACGCCAAACGGAAAACACGGAGCCACTACAGAACGTGCAAAAGAATACATTGATTTTGCTTCTAAAAATGGCTTTGATGCAATCCTTATCGAAGGTTGGAACATTGGCTGGGAAGACTGGATTGGCAACTGGAAAGAAGACGTTTTTGATTTCGTTACTGCATATCCTGATTTTGATGTAAAAGCGGTTCATGCTTATGCAGCTTCAAAAGGTGTAAAAATTATCATGCACCATGAAACCTCTGGATCGGCTACAAATTACGAACGTCGTCTAGATCGTGCTTTTCAATTTATGAATGACAACGGTTATGATGCTGTAAAAACAGGTTATGTAGGACAGATTATTCCACGTGGCGAACATCATGACGGACAATGGATGGTCAATCATTACATTAACGTTGCGAAACGTGCTGCCGATTATAAAATTATGATTAACAGCCACGAGGCCGTTCGACCAACGGGATTAAACCGAACTTTTCCAAACTGGATTGCTCAGGAATCAGCGCGCGGTACTGAGTTCGAATCTATGGGAGGATTAGCTCCAGATCACACTACAATTTTACCATTTACCCGTTTAATGGGAGGTCCAATGGATTATACGCCTGGAATTTTCCAGACCGATCTTTCGTATTACGGAACAGGAAGTTCACAACGAGTAAACACGACTTTAGTAAAACAATTGGCTTACTATGTAACTATGTACAGTCCGCTGCAAATGGCCGCTGATATTCCGGGGAATTACGAGCGTTTTCCAGATGCATTTCAGTTCATTAAAGACGTTGCGGTAGATTGGGATAACAGTTATATTCTAGAAGCCGAACCTGGAGATTACATTACCATTGCCCGTAAAGCAAAAGGCAAAAACGAATGGTATATTGGCGGAATTACAGATGAAAATGCCAGAACAGCAAACATTTCATTTGATTATTTACCTGCAGGAAAAAATTTCGTTGCAACGATTTATGCCGATGCTAAAGAGGCCAATTGGAATCAGAATCCACAAAAATATACGGTTACTAAAGTTATCGTAAACTCAAAAACCAAATTGAAGCAGTATTTAGCTCCAGGTGGAGGTGTTGCTATCAGTATCAAAGAAGGAACTGCTTCAGATTTAAAAGGATTGAAAAAATTATAATTTAAGACGCTAAGATTCTGAGATACTCAGTTTCTAAGTTTTTTTTTACCACGAATTTCAGAATTAAGATTTTCTAGATAAATCCTTAATTCGATAATTCGTGGCAGAAAAACCTACGCTCATTTTTGAGCAAAAAAACTTACTATTTTGAAAACTATTAACCACAAATGTTTGTCGAATTTAAAAACAATGCGAGTAAGAATGAATTTTAGTTAGAAATGCCGACAAGCATGCAAAAAACTATTATTATGGAAATCAAAATTACCACTAGATTATTTCATATTACCAAAGCATTAATTTGCTTTCTACTATTATTTGCAAGTTCAGCTTATGCACAAGATCCTCCGCAGTACGGAACACCGTTTGCAGGAGTGCCTGACACGAGAGATATCAATATGTATCAGGTGCATATTCGTCCGTTTAGTGCCAACGGAGATTTAGCCGGAGTAACTGCCCGATTAGATAATATAAAAGCACTAGGAACCAATGTTATTTATTTAATGCCGATTTTTCCGCACGGCACCGATTCCCGAAGTTCACCTTCGCCTTATTGTATCAAAGATTTTAAAGCTGTCGGATCAGAATATGGTTCTTTGGCCGATCTAAGAACTCTGGTTGATGGTGCACACAGCCGCGGAATGGCCGTTATTTTAGACATCGCCATCAACGGAACTTCTTGGGACAATGTCTGGATTGCTTCACACCCTGAATATTATAAACGAACTGGCACAACCATTCAGCAACTAGGAAACTTCTCTGATATTGCAGCGCTAGATCTTAACAGTTCGGCAACACGAGCAGCTATAAAAGACGCCATGCGTTATTGGATTTTTGCTGCCAACATTGATGGTTACCGTTGCGATTATGCTAATAATCCTCCCTTGGATTTTTGGTCAGAAGTGAATTCAAATCTTAGAAGCATATCTTCTCATAACTTATTAATGTTAGCCGAAGGTGACAGACAAGAAAACTTTCAAGTTGGTTTCGATATGAATTATGGCGACAGATGGTTTCATGCAGGTTTGTATGATATTGCTAATGGCGGACCAGTTTCTCAAAGAATCCAAGATCAGACAACTTATGAATATGCAAAAGCAACAGGTAATCAGCAAATCGTTAGATATACGGGTAACCATGATACGTACACCAATGATGATGGCGTAAGAAGGCCAATTATTGTATTCAAGAATCATAACGGAATTGTTGCTAATTTCTTGGTTTCTGCTTACATGAAAGGGGTTCCTTTTTTAATGAGCGGACAAGAGATCGACTACGAACCCAAAACGGATTGGCCGTGGCAGAACTTTAAATTTAACTGGTCTCAAAATCCAACAGCTGCTGCAGATTTTGCAAAAATCTTAAATTTCAGAACAACAAGCGCAGCCATCAGACGCGGTGATTTAACGACATACGCAAATGATGATATTAGCATTTTCACTAAAACATTAGGTACAGAAAAAGTAATCGTAATGTCAAATTTGAGAAATGCAGCTAAATCGTATGTTATTCCAGCAGCTTTGGCAGGAACTTATGTAAATCCGTATAACAATAATGCTTCAGTAACTTTAACAGCAGGGTCTACACGTAATTTTGCTGCTTACGAATATTTGGTTTTAACGAATACCAATGCACCTGTTGTCACAGTAACCGGAGTTTCAGTTAGTCCAACAACGGTAACAGTTGGTTTAGGCACAACACAGCAGTTAAATGCAACGATTGCTCCAGCAAATGCCACAAATCAAAATGTAACTTGGACATCGAGTAATACAGCGGTTGCAACCGTAAATGCGTCTGGATTGGTTACAGCAGTTGCAGCAGGAACTGCAACGATTACAGTTAAAACAGTTGACGGAAATAAAACAGCAACTTCGGCTATAACTGTTGCTACGATTCCAGTTTCTTCTGTGGCAGTTTCTCCAACTTCTGCAAGTCTGTATGCTGGAAATACACAACAGCTTTCGACGACAATTTCGCCAGCAAATGCCACAAACAAAAATGTAACTTGGTCTTCAAGCAATACAGCAATTGCAACTGTTAATAGCGCTGGTTTAGTAACAGCTGTTGCAGCAGGAACAGCAACGATTACAGCAACTACACAAGACGGAAATAAAACAGCTTCGGCAACCATTACGGTTAATCCGAATACGAATTTCACGGTTTATTTCTACAAACCATCAAACTGGGGAACTGGAATTAAAATTTATTATTGGAATGCATTACCAACAGGAGTTTTAGCTACTGTAAACTGGCCAGGAGTAAACATGACTGATAACGGAAATGGATGGTACAGTTATACCTTTACCAATATAACTTCAACCAACTTAATTTTTAATGACGGAACCAACCAAACGGCTGATTTAAGCAGAGATAAAAACGGCTGGTACATGAACAGCGCTTGGTACGATTCTAATCCAGGAACGGGTGTTGCGGTTACAAGCGTAAGTTTGAGTCCTACAACAGCTTCATTAAACGTTGGCGGAACGCAACAACTTACTCCTACTATTCTTCCTGCAAATGCAACGAATAAATCGGTAACGTATAATTCAAATAATACCGCTGTTGCAACTGTAAATGCTTCTGGTTTAATTACCGCTGTAGCGAATGGAACGGCAACAATTACTGTTACAACTGTAGACGGAAACAAAACAAACACTTGTTTAGTATCGGTTACGACAGCACCTAGTGGAGGAAATTATTATACGATTAAAAACAGATGGACAGGTGCTTATTTATCTGATGCAGGAACAAATACAGGATACGGAGCAAGCGTTTCTGGAAACAATTACAAATGGCAGAAAATCGCTATTGATGCCACTTATTTTGTACTTAAAAATGTGGCAACAGGTGAACTAATGAATATCGAAGGACAAACTGGAAATGTACAGTGCAATATAACTGATACTACTTTCTGGAGTGCACAATGGTCAAGCGATTATATCGACGGAACTTGGACTCGTTTAAGAAACAGATGGCAGTCAGGAAATATTATTCATGTTGAAAATCAAACTGGCTCCGCGCAATACGGAAATTCACAAGATGGTTGGTACAGCGCACAATGGCAATTGGAAGCGACAACGGTTGGAACTTCAAAAATGGCTCTAAATGTTGAAGAAGTTTCTACAACTGAACCCGAAATTAGCATTTATCCAAATCCTGCAATTAATAATGAGTTTAATATTGTAATGCCTGAATTAGCAAGCGGAGATTCTGCTCAAATTTTCGTTTCAGATTTAAACGGAAGAACTCTTTTAACAGAAAGACTTTCTGCTTCAGGACAGGTTAATCATCATTTATCTTCAGGAGTTTATGTTGTAAATATTATTTCTAAAGATTTTAAAGCTACTAAAAAACTGATCGTTAAATAAATTCGATTTGGTTGAAATAGAAAAGCGCATGAAATTATCATGCGCTTTTTTTTATTTTTTAAAATGTATAATTCAGAGCAAATCCGAAATTATTCTCCGATGTGATTTCATTTTTATTTAATGCGGGTTTAAAAGCTAAATTCTCATTTACATTAAACTGAGATAAAGCAGCATCAACGTTAGCGTCGATAATATTTAAGACATAAAAACCAACCATAAACAAAGCAGATAAATCTCTATTTCTTTGATAGCCTTTTTGAGCTGTAATCAACTGGCTTTCGCTTAATCCTGCTAAAAATTCCGAATCGCTTTTTTTACCTTCAAGCCTATTTTTATATTCGTTTCTATAAAGATTGTAATTCTTCTGATTGTCGATGTAGAAATAAGCACTCGTGCCAATAGCACCATATACCAAAGGAAGTTTCCAATATTTTTTATTATAAATCTGCCCTAAACCAGGCAAAACTGCAGAATAAAAAGCTGCTTTTGCTGGACGAAGCGGATCGATTGTTTCTGATTTTAAGGAATCATTAGAGATAATTCTATCTTTTCCCTGAGCGAAAATTGAGGTAAATCCAAGAAGTAAAAAAAGAACAAGAAGTTGATTCTGCATATAAAGTGTCTTTGAAAATTTTGGCTCAAAGAAAACTTTTTAATTCTAAGGTTTTTCTTAAATAAAAGATAAAGAAAACTTAATTTTTTTATTTCGTTCGCCACGAATTACACCAATTTTCGCGAAGTAAATTTTAAAATTAGTGGTAATTCGTGGCAAATTTTTACTCCTCAAACAACTCCATCAATTCCAGCGCACGTTTTATCGACTTCACATTTTCAAAAGTCAATAACAAACGTAAGCCGTTTACGGTTTGTTTTTCTTTCATTTTGCAAAGATTACTATGTTTTTGAACAAAATTTAAAACATTTCTAAACTTCACCGATTGGTAATAATCTGATTGCTGATCGGATACGAAATAACCAATCATTTTGCCTTGTTTCAAGACCAATTTCTCGATTCCGACTTTAGTCGCAATCCATTTTATTCGAATGCTGTTTAACAATTCTGTTGCTTGTTTTGGCAAAGGCCCGAAACGGTCAATTAGTTTTTTCTCGAATTCCTGTAAGCCCGCTTCGTCTTTTATTGCTCCTAATTCGTTGTATAAAACCAAACGTTCTGAAACGTTATTGATATATTCATCTGGGAATAATAATTCGAAATCGGCATCGATTTGAATATCTTTTACATACTCTTTGGTATCGATATCATTTTCTTCAGGATACAAATCTTTGAATTCGTTTTCCTTCAATTCTTCAATCGCTTCATTCATGATTTTCTGGTACGTATCAAAACCAATTTCGTTAATGAAACCGCTTTGTTCTCCGCCCAATAAATCTCCAGCACCACGAATCTCCAAATCTTTCATGGCAATATTGAAACCACTTCCCAATTCGCTAAATTGTTCCAATGCTTGAATACGTTTTCTGGCATCTTCGGTCATTGACGAATACGGCGGACAAATGAAATAACAGAATGCTTTTTTGTTGCTTCGCCCTACTCGACCGCGCATTTGATGCAAATCTGATAATCCGAAATTATTAGCATTATTAATGAAAATCGTGTTTGCATTTGGAACATCCAAACCGCTTTCGATAATGGTGGTTGCTACCAAAACATCAAAATCACCGTTCATGAAACCTAACATCAATTCTTCGAGTTTAGCGCCATCCATTTGTCCGTGGCCAATTCCGACTCTCGCATTTGGAACCAAACGCTGAATCATTCCTGCCACTTCTTTTATGTTTTCGATTCGGTTATTAATGAAGAAAACTTGTCCGTTTCTCTGAATTTCATACGAAATCGCATCACGAATAATTTCCTCATTAAAACCAACAACATTCGTTTCAATCGGATATCGGTTTGGCGGAGGCGTTGTAATTACCGATAAATCTCGAGCTGCCATCAAAGAAAACTGAAGCGTTCTCGGAATTGGCGTTGCAGTCAAAGTCAACGTATCAACATTGGCCGCAATGGTTTTCAGTTTATCTTTTACGTTTACACCAAACTTTTGTTCCTCATCGACAATCAATAAACCAAGATCTTTAAAAACTACATTTTTATTGACCAATTGATGTGTTCCAATTACGATATCTAGTTTCCCTTCGGCTAAATCTTTTAAAGTCTGCGTTTTTTGTTTTGCCGTTCTAAATCGGTTTAAGTAACCAATTGTAACCGGCATATCTTTTAATCGTTCCGAAAAAGTTCTATAATGCTGGTACGCTAAAATAGTAGTCGGAACCAAAACAGCAACTTGTTTACTATTATCAACCGCTTTAAAAGCAGCACGAATCGCAACCTCTGTTTTTCCGAAACCAACATCACCACAAACCAAACGATCCATTGGGCGATCGCTTTCCATATCGGCTTTCACTTCTGCCGTCGATTTAGTTTGATCTGGTGTATCTTCGTAAATAAACGAACTTTCTAATTCGTTTTGAAGATAACTGTCAGGCGCAAACTGAAATCCTTTTTCTAAACGGCGTTTTGCATAAAGCTGAATCAAGTTGAATGCAATATGTTTTACACGCGCTTTGGTCTTTTGTTTTAAAACCTTCCAAGCGTTCGATCCCAGTTTATAAATTTTCGGAGGCGTTCCGTCTTTTCCGTTGTATTTCGAAATTTTATGCAGCGAGTGAATGCTCACATACACAATATCATTATCGGCATAAACCAGTTTTATAGCCTCTTGCGTTTTGCCTTCAACCTGAATTTTTTGCAAACCGCCAAACTTTCCAATTCCGTGATCAATGTGTGTTACATAATCGCCTACAGAAAGTGCGGTTAATTCTTTTAAAGTAATATTCTGCTTTTTAGAATATCCGTTTTTAATGTTGAATTTATGATAACGCTCAAAAATCTGGTGATCGGTGTAAGCCGTAATCTGATTTTCTTCGTCAATAAAACCTTGGTATAAAGGCAATACAATGGTATGATATTGCTTTCTGATGTTTTCTGAATTAGCTTCATCTAAGCTTTCAAAAATATCGTGAAAACGTTTTGCCTGCGTATCATTCGAACAAAACAGATAATTGACATATCCGTTAAAATGATTTTCGCTCAGATTATTCAGCAATAAATCAAATTGTTTATTGAAAGATGGCTGAGGCTGAATATGAAATTCGAATTTTTTAGTTGTTTTAAAAATCGGTCTAGAGGCCAATTCTACCACCGAAAAATCTAAAGCGCGTGTAATAAACGAAGCCTGATTTAAGAATAATTGTTCCGGAGTGGCATGTTTTATTTCTTTCGACAATTTCTCAAAAGCTTCTTCTGCTCTTGCAAATTGTTTGTCTAACTGACTAAAAAGTCCGTCAGTATTTTGAATGAAAAGGACTGTTTTTTCGGCAATATAATCTAAGAAACTTTCTCGGTTTTCCTGAAAAAGTTTGTTCTCCACATTTGGGATAATCGTGATTTTTTTATGTGTTTCGACAGACAATTGCGTTTCCACATCAAAAGTTCTGATGCTGTCTACTTCGTTCCCAAAAAACTCAATTCTGTATGGATGATCATTTGAGAAAGAGAATACATCGACAATTCCCCCACGAACTGAAAATTCGCCAGGTTCTGTAATGAAATCTACTCTTTTGAATTCGTATTCAAATAAAACTTCGTTAATAAAATCGATCGAAATTTTATCGTTTAAAGCCACTTTTAACGTGTTTTTATCGAGTTCTTTTCTCGTAACAACTTTTTCAAAAAGTGCTTCAGGATACGTAACAATTACGGCTGGTTTTTTTCTTGAATTAATGCGGTTTAAAACCTCAGCACGAAGCAGCACATTGGCGTTGTCTGTTTCATCAATCTGATATGGACGGCGAAATGATGCTGGATAAAACAATACATCTTGTTCTCCAATCATTTGCTCCAGATCGTTTAAGTAATATGCCGCTTCTTCCTTATTGTCTAAAACAATTAGAAAAGGCAGTTCGGTTTTCCTGAAAACAGAACGTATTATAAAAGAAACAGCAGATCCCAACAATCCGCTGATATTCATTTTTACCTGATTTCCTTCCAGTAAACTTTTAGCAATCTGCTCGGCTTTTGGCAGATTATCGTAGGTTGTATATAAGGCGTTTTTACTCAACTTTTGGTATATTTTTATCTAAAGGCGGTGCCGAACTCGGAATCGCGCGTGTTGTGTCTAACATTCTAAGGAAATCTTCTTCTCCTTGTTCTTTAGGTATTTTGGCTTTTTCGACAATTTTATCCATTTGTCTTTCTAAAGAAATCAGCTCTTTATTGATTTCTTGTATCAAAAACACCACTTTATCATCTGGAATGGTACTCAAATGAATAAATAAATCCAGCATTTTAATTTTAGTAATCAAAATAGAAATACGGCTTTTGATCTGTGGCTGATTAAATTGAGCCGGAATATTATTGTTTAAAGCCATTGCTTTCTTAGAAATCGCAGCCGATTTTTTCTGAAATGCCCCAATTGTCTTTCTAGGCTTTTCTGAAATTTCTTTATTAAATTCACGCCACTCTGTCCATGAATTCAATTGTGATTCTGAAATTTCATTAATGGGTTCGTCTAGAAAAGTCCAACCTTTATTTATGTTGTTAAAAATAGCTTCTTTCTTTTTTGCTTCTTTTGCATTTTCTGCAAGGCGTTTTTCATTTTCATTTTGGCAAGAAAATAACACAGTTGTCAAAAGCAGAAAAAGAGATATTTTGTATTTCATTTATTAAAATGTTAGGCTGCAAAGTTACGAAGTAAATTTACAATTACGAATTCTGTTTTTTGCTAAAGATTCTATAAATCAAGGTTATTTTTTCGTCTTTTTATCCTTATCAGAAAATCAATTTTAAAAAAAATCATTTGATCATTATATCAATAAAATAGCGCTTTTTCATGGGATTCTTAAAAAGGCACAAAGACACACTCTTAAAAGAGAATAATATAACAAACAAACTTTTAAATTATTGAATTTATAATTTATTATTCAAAAAAGTGCAAGTAATTGCGAAAACGTTATATTTGTGTCTCTAAAAATCATCATGAAATGAATCCTAAAATATTGATCATTGGCGCCTGCGGTCAGATTGGAACAGAACTGACGCAAAAACTGCGCAAAATATACGGAACCGAGAATGTTATCGCTTCTGATATTCGAAAATTAAATACTGATGTTGTTAATTCGGGACCTTTTGAAGTGGTCAATGCTTTAGATTTTAATCAGATCGAACATTTGGTAGAAGTGCATAAAATTACTGATGTCTATCTAATGGCGGCACTTTTATCGGCAACTGCTGAAAAAAATCCAGCTTTTGCTTGGGATTTGAATATGAATTCACTTTTTCATGTTTTAAATTTAGCTAAAGCCAAAAAGATTCAGAAAATTTTCTGGCCGTCGAGTATTGCGGTTTTTGGACCAACAACTCCAAAAGAAAATACGCCTCAATATACCGTAATGGAGCCTTCTACAGTTTACGGAATTAGTAAACAGGCAGGCGAAAGATGGTGCGAATACTACCATAATATTTATGGTGTAGATGTTCGCAGTATTCGTTATCCAGGTTTAATTAGCTGGTCTACTCCTCCAGGCGGCGGAACTACAGATTATGCAGTTGATATTTTCTACAAGGCCATTGCCGATAAAAAATACGAATGCTTTTTGTCTTCTGAAACCAAAATGCCAATGATGTATATGGATGATGCAATCGATGCGACAATTAATATTATGAAAGCACCAGCTGAAGAAATTAAAATACATTCTTCATACAATTTGGCTGCTATGAGTTTTACTCCCACTGAAATTGCGGCAGAAATCAAAAAACATATTCCTGAATTTGAAATTACGTATAACCCAGATTTCCGTCAGAAAATTGCAGACAGCTGGCCCGCAAGTATCGACGATGCTGAAGCAAGGAAAGATTGGGGATGGAATCATAAATTTGATTTGGAAACTATGACTAAAGATATGCTGGAGCATTTGGCATAATCTGAAACGATAAAATTTTAAAGCGCGTTATTCTAAAAAATAACGCGTTTTTTTGTACATTTTATTTGTAAGAAAAAATATTGAATCTATAATTTATCTACATTTGATTACGTTAAACATTAATCAAGTTTATTCCAAAATCATCAATCAAATCACAACAAAAACATCAATCAAATGACAAATTCTTATCATCCTGTCGAGCAAGGCAAAAGAACTGCAATTGTCGACATTCTTCGGGGCTGGGCTATATTAGGTGTAGCCATTGGCAATTATCTGGATTTTCTATACATCGGTATAGAAAAAGAGCTTAAGCATAGTGCTTTCTCTGAAACTCTTCAATTTATTAACCGCTATTTATTTGCGGCAAAATCTTGGACATTATTAACTCTTTTATTTGGCTACGGATTTGCAATTTTGATTAACAATGTTGCTTCTAAAGGAAAAAATCCTGTCGCTTTTTTTGCATGGCGAATGTTTTTGCTATTTATTTTAGCCTTTATTAATTCTGCTTTTTGGCTTGGCGACATTTTAAAAGATTATGCCTTTTTAGGACTTGTATTATTGCTTTTTTACAGATGTTCTGCCAAAACCTTAGCCATTATTTCTGCCGTAATTATACTTACAATTCCTTTTGTAATGGCGTATGTAAATGGTTTAAAAATTGAACATCCTGCAATTGCAACAAATCCAGAATATTTAAAACTGTATCATTCTGGAAACTGGATTGACTTTTTCAGATTTAATCTGCTTGCGTCATTCTACGAACAAATTATAATTCCAGGTTATGCGATTACTGCTCATTATGTAATGTTGGGCTGTATGCTTTTTGGATTTATGCTTCAAAAACTAAACTTCTTCAATCGCTTAACAGAATTAAAGACACTTTTAAAATCTGTGTGCATCATTAGTTTGGCTGTTGCTATACTTATCGGAATTGGGTTTAATATTGCTATAATATACAAAGCTCCTTTATTAAAAATCTTTCACCCACTTTACTGGTTAGTGTTAAGTACAATGATTTTTATCTCGACTGGCATCTGTCTTTTATACGTCAATGGCAAATTAAAAATGGTTTTTAGTTATTTTAGCGCAGGAGGAAAAATGACATTGACCAATTATATGAGCCAAAATATATTGGCCGGTATTATTTTCTCTGGAATTGGATTCGGAATTGCAGATTCAATGCCGTATTGGTTTTACTTTTTATTGGCTATTTTCATCTTTATCATTCAATTGTTTATTAGTAAATGGTGGCTTTCAAAATACAATTATGGTCCAATTGAATGGTTATGGAGATCTGCTAGTTATAGAGAATGGGTTCCTTTTAAAAAAGCACAACCAGAGGTTGCTGCTGATATAAAAATGGTCTAAAATTAGAAATTTGGAATAAACTTGAACATAAAAGAAAAGCCCTTAAATTTAGATTTAAGGGCTTTTTTTTAAGTAGTCTAAAGGAAAAATTTATGGTATGATTTTTTTCTGACGCAATTGATCAAAAAGACTAAAAAACATTTCTTCGGTATCTATAAATTCATAAAAACCCAAACGTCTTGCTTTGGTTCCATCAGCAAAAAAATCATAATCCCACGAAAAAACAAAATCTCCAAAGTTCCAACTGGCTAATTTTTCATAATCGTGTTTTTCTAAATTGTATTTTCCCTGAATATTTCCCCATAAAACCTTTTTGTCAGCCATAACTGTTTTTAATTCCATTTGAAGCGGAGGTGCAACAAGAATATCAAAATAAGAAGCAATTTTTGGCCAAAGTTCTGTCCAACGAAACAGATCGCCATTTGTTATATTAAAAGCCTGATTGGCACATTGCGAATTTGTAGCTGCCCAAACAGTTGCTTTAGCTAAGAGCCCTGCATCAGTCATTTCCATAAGTTTATCGTACGCCCCTGCCTTCCCCGGAAATCTAAGCGGAATATTTAATTCTTTAGAAATTGATGCGTAAACAGCTATCAAAAGTGCCAGATTCATTGGATTTCCTATTGCTGTACCGCCAACAACCGATGGACGGATTGCACTCCAATTCCACTTTTTTCCTTCTTTCTTTTTTTCTAAATATTGCTGCTGATCCATGTTAAATTCAGGAGGCATGTGTCCCGCATCTGTTTCTTTGGCTGGAGTTTTAAATGGCCCTAAATGAGCTCCATAAACTTTATAACCTTGCATCAAACTAATATGCTGTAAGTCTTTAGATATTGGTTCAATTATCTCAACTACATTTTTAAGCATGTTTAGATTTGGCTCAACAAGTTCAGACCATGACGGACGATCTTGATAAGCGGTATAAAATATATGGGTAATATTTTTAAGATCAGATAATTGTTTCTTACTGTTTTCAGTATCCAGCAAATCAACTGAAATGTATTTTAGATTAGGCGCATCATTGCCTCCTTTTCGGGATAATCCAATAATATCCCAATTGTTAGTAGATAAAAGATATTCTATAAGATTTGCACCGATAACGCCATTTGCGCCAACAACCAATGCTGTATTTTTATTTGCTGTCATTTTCTTTGTATTTAAAATTGTTTTACAAAGTTCAGACAAGCTAAAGAGCTATAAAATGAAGTGGATTATGAAATAAGGTTGAACTAGTTCAAGTTTATTTTTTCAATTTATTGTTTTTTATTTTTGAAAGAAATTCTGTTGTCATTCCCAAATAAGAAGCCAAAGCATATTGAGGTACCCGATTTGCGATTAAAGGGAATTGATTTATAAATTTCTCATAACGCTCTTCTGCCGAAGAAGTGAGATTTGTAATAATTCTTCGTTGAAAAAATGCAGCCGTACGTTCTGCTGTAATACGAAAAAAAGTTTCAAATTTTGGATTAGCCCCTTTTAATTTCGCTTCCGTTTCGAAATCTATTTGCAGCAAAACAGCATCTTCTAAAGCCATAACAAACATCGTAGCTGGTTGCTGATAAATGTAACTATTATAGTCAGAAATCCACCAATCTTCAATAGCAAAGGCAATCGTATGTTCCTGACCTTCATCATTTACCACATACGCTCTTAAAGCACCTTCGACCACATAGTTTCTATGTTGAGCCACAAAATCTGGCTGCACTATAAACTGCCGTTTCTTTATCTTTTTTATTTTAAAATTAGAAACAAATTGATTGGCCTCTTCGTCAGAAAGTTCTATTCGGTCTTGCAAATGCTTGATTAAAAACTCGTATTCTGTCATCCTTTTTTGATTTAAATATTTCAATCTACAAGATTACTATTGTATCAAAATTACAACTCTTTTAAATTTATAAAGCAAAAAAAAATCCAAAGCCAGAAACTGCTTTGGATTTTTTCTATTTGAAAATATAGAATCTTTACTTCACTTCAAAAACATTATTTGTTTGTTTTACATCAGCCATTAATCCGCTTGGATCGATAGTGATTTTTTTGATTGCCGTTTTGTTTTTGTCAATTGTAAAACTATAGTTTTGCTGTGCCCAAGCCCAGTCTTCTAGAACTGTTCTTTTCTCGTTCGGGTTTGGATTTGGTTTAATGAAATTCATCATTCTTAATGGAATGTAGAATGTTTCAGATGTTCCGTCTGTGTAATCCACTTTCAAGTCAATTGGCATTGGCATTCTTCCAATTCTTTCTAAAGAAACGGTTGTTTTTCCAGCATTGTCAACAACGTCTTTAATTCCGTAGTCGATCGTATTTGTAGTTTGTGTCCAATCAATCAAATACCAATCTAACTCAGCTCCAGAAACTCTTTCAGCTGTTCTTTTGATGTCGTTTGGCGTTGGGTGTTTGAATTTGAAATCGTTGAAATATCTTTTTAAAGTTGCATCAACATTTTCTTTTCCGATTATATATTCTAATTGAGAAAGGAAAAGACTTCCTTTAATATAAGAAGAAATACTATACGGACGGTTTTCATCGTAACGATCTCCGTGCGTAGTTTGTGGCTGTTCTTTACCAGAATTTACTAAACTGTAATATGCTTTATAATTTCCTACAAAAGGATTTACTTCTTTTTTGTCTCCTTTTAATTCATTCAAAGCACTGTCTTCGATGTAAGTTGTAAAACCTTCGTCCATCCAAGGGTGTTTTGACTCGTTTGAAGCCAAAATATGTTGGAACCAAGAGTGCCCTAATTCGTGTGTAGCTGTTCCTAGAATTCCTTCAAGAGTGCCGTTTCCTAGCATTAAAGTACACATTGCGTACTCCATTCCACCGTCTCCACCTTGAATAAATGAGTATTGCTTATATGGATACGCTCCAACTCTCTGGTTGTAATATTCCATTACTTTAACCATTAACGGCTCTAACTGTTTCCAGTTTGCAGTTGTTTTTTCGTTGTTTTTGTAGAAGAAATGCAAATCTACATCGTTTGGTCCTTTTACAATATCGTGCGTATATTCTTTATCGGCAGCCCAAGTAAAATCGTGAACATTTGGCGCAATAAAATGCCAAGTAAGTGTTTTTGCTTTTTTAGGATAAGTAACCGTTACACCAGCATCTTGATAACCATGTCCGATCGAATTTTTGTCTTGCAAATATCCAGAACCACCAATTGTGTACTCTTTATCGATTGTAATTTTTACATCAAAATTACCCCAAACACCGTGAAATTCTCTTGCAATGTAAGGATCTGCATGCCATCCTTCAAAATCAAATTCGGCTAATTTTGGATACCATTGCGACATAGAAAGTTCTACTCCTTCAGAATTGTTTCTTCCAGAACGACGAATCTGAACCGGAACTTGTCCGTCAAAATCTAATGTAAAAGTCGTTTTAGAATTTGGAAGGATTGGTTTCGCCAAAGTTACTTCTAAGATCGTTCCAGAAACTCTTGTTTGAGCAACAGCACCGTCTTGTTTAAAGTTTGTAATTTTTAAATAACCAGCTTCATTTGGTTTTAAAGTTTCAATACGGCTTTGTTTTACTTCTTTTCCGTCAGCTTGTTTTACTTTGTTTACCATTCTTCCGTCTGGATCTTTAATAAAATGAAGACGCGCATCCATTTCGCTTCCTGGTTGAAATGCGTTTGGATATAAATGATAAAATACTTTTTTTAAAGTATCAGAAGAATTATTGGTATAAACCAATTCTTGTTTTCCTTTGTACTGATAGTTTTTTACATCCATAGAAACCTCCATTTTATAGTCAGCGTGCTGCTGCCAATATGGGGCGCTTTGTGCAAAAGCCGAGTTAAAACCTAAGCTTAGGAAAGAAAGTAAAATAATTTTTCGCATGTTTATATGTAATAGAAAATGGAAGAGCGTTAGCCCTTCCATTGGATTAATCGTTTATTCTTGTTTATTTTTTAGACATCTTTTCAGCCATTAATAACGCATTATAAGCATTTACCATCTTTGCTGTTTTTGATGATTCTGCAGAAGAAACCGCAACTGGTTTTTCATCTGGATTCTCACTTTCGCCCAAAACAACCATTGAAGGAAGCGCTACTCCAGAGTCCATTAAAATCTTTTTAACTTGAGCTGCTTTCAATTTTGGATAGTACGAACGAATTAAAGCTGCAACACCCGCCGCATTTGGAGATGCCATTGAAGTTCCTTGCAAGTATTTGTATTTGTTGTTTGGCACTGTTGCATAGATTTCTTCACCTGGAGCAAAAACGTCTACGTTTATTTTTCCGAAGTTTGAAAATGGAGCAACAACATTTTCTCCGTACGATTTATTAATCGCTCCAATTGTAATTACATTATCTGCAAATTCTTTTACGTTGTCTTTAGAATCGTTTGGATAATTGATGTTTTTTGTTTCATCGATATTGTAACCGTCATTACCTGCAGCATGCACAATTAAAACGTCTTTTTTGGCTGCATATTTAATCGCGTCGTAAACCCACTCTTTGTGTGGAGAGAAACTTTTTCCGAAACTTCCATTGATTACTTTAGCGCCATTGTCTACTGCATAACGAATTGCCAAAGCAATATCTTTATCGTATTCGTCTCCATCTGGAACGGCTCTAACCGTCAAAATTTCAACATTTGGAGAAGCAACTCCGTCTCCACCTAAATTATTACCACGAATTTGGGCAATAATTCCAGCTACGTGAGTTCCGTGAAGCGCTTTTTCTTTATCTGGACCAAAAACCACATTATTTCCATAATAAGCATCTTTAATATCTTCTGGATTATCGCCTACGATTTTTCTTCCGTCATAATCTTTGTTAAGATTATATTTTAACTGTTCTTCTACATAATCGCTATACTCTGTAAATTGAGCCTCCGGATCAAAAGTTGGTCCTGCATTTGTAAAAATCATAGTCATAGCCCTTTTACTTTCCAAAACATTTGGATCTGCAGAAGTAATTGTACTTAAATCTTCTAATTTATAATCCGTTTTATTAAGCTCTTTTTTAATCGTATTATGAAAAGCCATTAAACGATCTGCTTGCCCTTTATTTTGAAGAGCTTCTTGATACTTCTCTGTATATTGTGCTAAAGCTGCTTTATATTCTGGAGAACCGTCATCGGCTTTTTTCACGATACGTGTCATCTCTAGATTTTCATGAACAGCATTTCCAAGGAAATTCCATCCGTGAACGTCATCTATAAATCCGTTTTTATCGTCATCGATTCCGTTTCCTGGAATTTCTTTTTTATTCGTCCAAATCATTCCTTGAAGATCTTCGTGCTCGATATCGACACCAGAATCTACAATTCCTACGATTACTTTCTGTCCTTTTTTACCTTGCAGTAATTCAGTCAAAGCTCTGTCTACACTCATTCCCGGAATAGAATCTTTTATCAAATCAAGATGACTCCATCTCTTCAATTCATTTTCGCTAACGGGAGCTTTTTTCACTACTGCTAAAGGAGCCACAATTGGCTGTTTTGGCACTGAAGTTTGTGCTTGTAAAGTGGCATTACAACCTGCTAAAACAAGTAATGCAAACGCAGATAATTTAAGTGGTTTTATATGACTCATATATCTATAAATAATTGTAAAGTTAAAAGATGGGTCTAAATTATGCTTTTTTGTTACAAAATGCTAACTGTTAACAATGTGTTATGAAAATACCGTTGTTTTTAAGTCTTAATTATTTAAATAGTAAAGAAATTTCATCCATAAAAATTTATTTTTTATTAGCCATCAATTTTCTAGTTGAATAAATACAATAAAAAAATCCGCCATTTTATAGCGGATTTTCAATGTTAGAAATTAATCAACATGAGTAACAACCTTCAGAATGTATATTATATTCAATCCAATCTAAAGGATCGACATCATATTTTCTAGGAGCCGGCCCACCTATTCCACCATTAATTTCTTTCAATTGATCAGATTCAAGTGCTACAACACCTAACTCATCAGCATTTTTAATAAAATCGTCTAAATTCATAATTAATAAAATTTTTGTTTGCCTACTCTTTAGCTTTTCGGTATCCGCTATATTTTGCTAAAATATAAAAATTAACTTACAAAAATATATTAATAGAAAATATTTTCTTGTTAAAACAATAAGTGTTTATGGATAAATATACTTTTGGTTTACTATTTACTTAGCAGTGTAAAAAAAATAATATAACGTTTACGGGTTCACGTAAATATTATCAGTTAAAAAGACGTACCATTGCGCGACCTAATTCTAAATATATTCTATGAAGACAAAACTACTTTTATTGCTATTATTGGCAAATTTTTCTTTTTATGCCCAAACAAACTTAGTTCCGAATGGAGATTTCGAAAACTGGACACCTTACTCTCAACCAAATCAATGGGGACGCTATTCTAATGGCCTCCTTTATCAGGATTCTGATGCTCAAAATGGAAATTCAAGTGCAAAGGTGGAAATCACAAGTGGCACGTTTCATTATTTTTATACTGACACCAAATTTCCTGTAGAAACTGGTAAAACTTATCGAGTTACAGCATACCATAAATTAGCCTCTGGTTCTTTTACTTCTATCGAATTAAGGCTTATAGATTCTGATATTTGGCAGACAAAAATTACAGGTACTACAGACAATACCACTTCAAACTCTCAATGGAGAAAAATTGAATTTGACTATGTAGCTACTGCCTCTAGAAATATCGGAGTTATGATTTGGGTTACAGGAACAACTTCTTCACAAATTTTAATTGACAATGTTTCTGTCATAGACAAATACACATCTATTCCAGACATAAATTTCGAAAATAAATTGATTGACCTAGGCATAGATTCTGGTACTGCAGATGGAAAGGTTTTGACTTCAAGCATTTCATCAGTAACTAGTTTGGATGTTTCAAGAAGTTCTATCTCAGACTTGACAGGAATTGAAAACTTTACCTCTTTACAAACTTTAATTGCAAGCCGAAATTCTCTAACAAGTGTCAATCTTTCAAAAAATACAAAATTGACTTATTTAGATCTTGGCACTAATCAACTAACTGCATTAGATTTAAATACAAATACAGCATTAGATAATTTAGATTGTCAGAAAAATAAATTAACGGCATTAGATATTTCTAACAACACTAGTCTTACTCGATTAAATTGTGCCTCAAATGCATTGACTAGTTTAAATGTCACTGCAAATACATTATTAACTGCATTAGCTACTAATACCAACAAAATAACTTCCTTAAATATCGACAGCAATTTAGCATTGCAAAGCATAAACTGTGGAGGCAATCTGTTAACTGCTTTGAATGTAGATAAAAATCTTGCTTTGAAAAGTTTATGGTGTGGAAGCAATAAATTGACAAGTTTAAACATCAATAAAAATCTAGAGTTAAGTGATTTAAATTGCGGAATTAACGAACTAACAAGTTTAGATGTATCAGACAATAAAAAATTAGTTTCTTTAGTTTGTCACCAAAATAAAATTTCAATTTTAAATGTTTCTCAAAACATTCTATTAGAACAGCTGATGTGCCATTACAATGAATTGACAAGCATTGATGTATTACTTAATCCAGAATTGTACATGTTAAACTGTCATTTCAATAAGATTACAGATTTAGATATTTCTAAAAATCCAAAAATTAACGAAATATCGTGTAATGACAATGAACTAAAGTCCCTGAATTTAAAAAACGGAAACAACAATAATTTCGATCTTGTATATACAACCTTTATCAACAACCCTAATTTAACTTGTATTACGGTCGATGATGTGACTTTTTCTAATACAACATGGGCAGATAAAAAAGATGCTTCGACAGTCTATTCTCTAAATTGTTCTGTATTAGGCGTTGAAGATTCAGTATTTTCTAAAGCAGCAATATATCCAAACCCTACAAAAGGAGAATTAAACATAAACAATATTGCCCTAGACAAAGCAACAGTTTACAACTCATTAGGCCAATTAGTAAAATCTTTTACTTTAAACAATGCAAACACAGATTATACAATCAATTTATCTGGACTGCCAAAAGGAATTTATTATATATACTTAATCAATGGAGACACGGCTTCTGCGAAAAAAGTAATAATAGAATAATAGGTTTAGAATTTAATTTGATTTAAAAATCCCGTTTTCAGAATGTTGAAAGCGGGATTTTTTATATCTAATTTATTTCGATTAAAGAATTTCTTCGCAGGTAAAAACATCTTTTAGTCGAACGCCTTTTTCGGTATGTTCCACAGTTATAATCTGATTGTGCGCATCATGTTCTAAAAATAAATAATGATTGTTATCTGCTGCCAAATTCAAGAATTTTGATTTCTCAGGCATTGTCAGCAAAGGTCTTGTATCGTATCCCATAACATACGGAAGCGGAATATGCCCAGCTGTAGCCAATAAATCGGCACAAAAAACAATTGTTTTATCTTGGTATTTAATGTACGGAATCATTTGTTTTTCAGTATGACCGTCAACATAATAAATATCAAAGCCAAGTTCTTTTGAAAAGCCAAAATCAGATTCTGGTCTCTCAATAAAATTCAATTGACCGCTTTCCTGCATTGGCAAAATATTTTCAGACAAGAAAGAGGCTTTTTCTCTAGCGTTGGGTTTTGTCGCCCATTCCCAATGGTTTTCGTTGGTCCAGAATTTAGCATTTTTAAAAGCTGGCTCGTAACCTGTTTTATCGGAATTCCATTGTACACTTCCTCCGCAATGATCAAAATGAAGATGCGTCATAAAAACGTCGGTGATATCATCTCGATTGAAACCATATTTTGCCAGAGATTTATCTAAAGAATGTGATCCCCAAAGTGAATAGTACCCGAAGAATTTTTCTGATTGTTTATCTCCCATTCCTGTGTCGATCAAAATAAGACGATTTCCGTCTTCGATCAATAAACAGCGTGCAGCAATATCGATAAGATTATTGGCATCGGCAGGATTTGTTTTATTCCAAATTGTTTTAGGAACAACGCCAAACATTGCGCCTCCATCTAACTTAAAATTTCCAGATTCTATTGGGTAAAGTTTCATGAGAATGATTTTCTAAAAGAACAAAGCTAGAAAATTCAAACTCCTTTTGCTAAAATTTAAAGCTAAAAAACTTTTAGATTATTCTAATGTAATCGAAGTGCTTCCCATTATTTCCTGCTTATCAAAATAATTCACAAAATAAGTTCCTTTCTTAAACCCATCTGCATTTAAAATTCCATAAGCATTGAGAGATTTACCTTGAAAATCGGTGCTGACAATAAAACTATAAACTAGTGCTTTATCATTTCCAAATTCAATTAATTTGTTATCTCCTAAAACCGTATTTTTTTGATCCAAAACCTGAACATAAAAAACTCTTTTTCCTGTTTTTGCAACCGCATTTCCGTTTACGGTGAAACTAATTTTAAGCTTTTTCGTATTCTTTGCTTTTGTTGTTTCCAATTCGGCTCCAGAACTTTTTTCGCGAAGCGCGATAGCCTTAAAATTGCTTAAATAAAGTTTTGAAGCATCTTTTAAAGTCGATTCCAATTTCACTTGTTTAGAAATCAAAGTGTCATTTTCTGCCTTTTGTTTGTACATGACAACATTCTGACTTTCTATTTCGGTCAGTAAATTTTTATTCTGAGATTTTAATTTTTTAATCTCTATGACCTTACTATCCAATGAAGATTTTAGCCCCGAAAGCTGGTTTCGGTAAATTCTAATTTGATCTGCCGACGGATTTTGAGAAACTTTTATAATTTCCATTAAATTTTCGACATTCTTGCGTTCCAGTTCCAACTCTTTAGATAGAGCCATATTTTCCTGAATGACCAGATCGTATGTCGCTTTTAGTGTACTTAATGAATCTAAAATGTTCTCCTGCTCCGTTCTTTCATTATTAACCACTAAAGCTTTATCGCTTTCCGTTTTAACTTCTTTCTTAATCTTATCAGATTCACTGCTAAAAACCAATACTGCAGCACCTAATCCAAAAACAAAAATTACTGCCAATAAGGGGTTTAGCCACTTATTTTTGTGTTGTTTTTTCATAATTACTCACAATTTTCTGCAAAAGTACCGAATAAATAATGGCTATAATCAGTAGAAATACTTGTTTTTTAACATTTAGGAGCGATATTTGCAGCACGATTCAAAAAACAATTCTTTTCGAATTTTGATTTCGATTTTGTCAAAATAAGTATTATCTATTTTCACATTTGTTATAATAATGTGAACCGTTATGGAAAAAGGTTTTTAAGTCGTATCTTTGCAGATAATTTCTATTTAACATTGAAAATTAGCGTTTTAAATCTGTAATAAATTCATTACAGACAAAAAATGTTCATTAAAAACAAACATCTAAGAACAATGATAAAAGTTTCTGATACTGCCAAAAAGAAAATCATCGACCTGATGACGGATGATGGTTTTGACGCCGCAAGCGACTACGTAAGAGTAGGCGTGAAAAGTGGTGGATGCTCTGGTTTGTCTTACGATTTAAAATTTGACAAAACCAAAGGAGATGACGACAAAATATTCGTTGACAACGACATACAAATTGCTGTAGAAAAAAAATCATTCCTTTATTTAGCTGGGACAATTTTAGAATTCTCTGGCGGATTAAACGGAAAAGGATTTGTTTTCAACAATCCGAACGCAAGCAGAACTTGCGGATGCGGAGAATCATTCTCTCTTTAGTCAAAAGCTGAAAGTTGTAAAGTCATAAAGACTTCTATTGACTTTCAAATTTTAGACTTTAAAACATTAGACAATAACAAAAATAATGAGCAAATACACCGAAGACGATTTAAAGATCGAACTGGAAACTAAAGAATATGAGTACGGATTTTATACCAATATAGAATCTGAGACTTTCCCTATTGGCTTAAACGAAGAAATTGTAAGAGCTATTTCTCTTAAAAAAGAAGAACCTGAATGGATGACCGAATGGCGCATCGAGGCTTTCCGTGCATGGAAAGAAATGATCGAACCAGAATGGGCAAACGTTCGTTACGAAAAGCCAGATTTTCAGGCCATTTCATATTATTCAGCTCCAAAACAAGTAGACCCTAATAAAACGCTGGACGATGTAGATCCAGAATTATTAGAGATGTATAAAAAACTTGGAATTTCTGTTGATGAACAAAAAATGATGAACAATGTCGCTATGGATATTGTTGTCGATTCTGTTTCCGTAGCAACAACTTTCAAGAAAACTTTGGCAGAAAAAGGAATTATTTTCTGTCCGATTTCTGAAGCTATTAAAGAACATCCTGAATTAGTGAAAAAATATTTAGGAACTGTTGTACCTCAAAAAGACAACTTCTACGCAGCATTAAACTCAGCTGTTTTCTCTGACGGAAGTTTCTGTTATATTCCAAAAGGTGTAAAATGCCCAATGGAACTTTCAACTTATTTCAGAATCAACCAAGCAGGAACAGGGCAATTCGAAAGAACTCTTGTTATTGCTGATGCTGGAAGTTACGTTTCTTACCTTGAAGGATGTACTGCTCCTAGCCGTGACGAAAATCAATTACACGCTGCTGTGGTTGAATTAATCGCTTTGGATGATGCTGAAATTAAATATTCTACCGTTCAAAACTGGTTCCCAGGAAATAAAGAAGGAAAAGGTGGAGTTTACAACTTTGTAACCAAAAGAGGTTTATGCGAAACAAACGCTAAAATTTCTTGGACACAAGTTGAAACTGGTTCTGCTGTAACTTGGAAATATCCTTCTTGTGTATTAAAAGGAGATAATTCGGTAGGAGAATTTTATTCTATCGCTGTTACCAATAATTTCCAACAAGCAGATACTGGAACAAAAATGATCCATTTAGGAAAAAATACTAAATCGACTATTATTTCTAAAGGTATCTCGGCTGGAAAATCACAAAACAGTTACCGTGGTTTAGTGCAGATTTCTCCAAGAGCAGAAAACGCAAGAAACTTTTCTCAATGTGATTCATTGTTAATGGGTAACAATTGCGGAGCACATACTTTTCCTTATATCGAAAGTAAAAATCCATCTGCAAAAATAGAACACGAAGCAACAACAAGTAAAATTGGAGAAGATCAGGTATTTTACTGTAACCAAAGAGGTATACCAACTGAAAAAGCGATTGCCTTAATTGTAAACGGTTTCAGTAAAGATGTATTGAATAAACTTCCAATGGAATTTGCTGTTGAAGCTCAAAAATTATTAGAGATTTCTTTAGAAGGATCTGTAGGTTAAGAACCGAGTTTTTAACCATTAAAAAAGAATTTTATATCATATTAAAATAAAAGATTTTTCAAAGTTTCGCTTTTCGGCACAACTGAGAACTTGAAACTTGAAACTTTAAACAAAAAAAAGATGTTATCAATAAAAAACCTTCACGCCGCAATTGGTGATAAAGAAATCCTTAAAGGAATTAATATAGAAGTTAAAGCTGGAGAAGTTCACGCTATCATGGGACCAAACGGTTCTGGAAAAAGTACACTTTCTGCTGTTATTGCAGGAAACGAAAATTATGAAGTTACAGATGGAGAGGTTATCCTTGACGGAGAAGATCTTGCTGATTTAGCTCCTGAAGAGAGAGCACATAAAGGTGTTTTCCTTTCTTTTCAATATCCTGTAGAAATTCCTGGGGTTAGCGTTACTAACTTCATGAAGACTGCAATCAACGAAACTCGTAAAGCAAACGGACAGGAAGAAATGCCTGCAAACGAAATGCTGAAAGTAATTCGTGAGAAATCTGAATTGTTAGAAATTGATCGTAAATTCTTATCTCGTTCTTTAAACGAAGGTTTTTCTGGAGGAGAGAAAAAAAGAAACGAAATTTTCCAAATGGCAATGTTAGAGCCAAAATTAGCTATCCTTGACGAAACCGATTCTGGTCTTGATATCGATGCTTTAAGAATTGTGGCTAATGGTGTAAACAAATTAAAAAGCGACAAAAACGCAATTATTGTTATCACTCACTACCAACGTTTGTTAGATTATATCGTTCCTGATTTCGTTCACGTTCTTTACAACGGAAGAATTGTAAAATCTGGAGGAAAAGAATTAGCATACGAATTAGAAGAAAAAGGATACGACTGGATCAAAGCAGAAAATTAAATTTTTGTTTCAAGTTTCATGTTTTTTTTAGTTTCAAGTTGAATTACGTTTTGTAAGTTTAAACTTAAATTATTTAAAACAGAAATTATGGCAACAATTACTCGATTTGAAGATTTAGAAATCTGGAAAGAGGCTCGACGATTAGCAAAAGAAATTCATCTCATTGCCGTTCAAACAGAATTAAGATCCGATCTCAGGTTTAAAAATCAAATAAAAGATTCTTCGGGTTCAGTAATGGATAACATTGCTGAAGGATTTGAAAGAGATGGAAATTTAGAATTTCGACAATTTTTATCAATTGCAAAAGGTTCTGCCGGAGAAACAAGATCTCAATTGTATCGAGTTTTTGATTTTGAATATATTTCAGAAGAAAAATTCGAAGCTTTAAAAAAAGATTATGAAAATTTAAGCGGTAAAATAAAAAACTTTATCACTTACCTAAATAAAAAAGATTTCAAGGGGAATAAGTTTCAATAGGCAACATGAAACTTGAAACCTGAAACACCGAAGGAAACAAAAGAACAATGGATTTAAAAGAAAAATTAGTATCGTCTTTTATGGCTTTTGAAGAGCGTGTCGATGTACATTCAGATTTACATGACATACGCACAAATGCTTTAAAAAACTTCGAAAATAAAGGTTTCCCAACCAAAAAAGAAGAAGCTTGGAAATATACATCGCTAAATGCCATCTTAAAAAATGACTTTACGGTTTTTCCAAAACAGGAAAATGCAATCGAATTCAATCAAGTTAAAAAATACTTTTTACACGAAATTGATACTTACAAATTGGTATTTATCGATGGCGTTTTCAGTTCGCATTTGTCTTCTACAACGCATGACGGAATCGATGTTTGTTTGATGTCATCGGCATTGACCAAACCAAAATATAAAATGGTTATTGATACGTACTTTAATCAAATTGCAAGTAAAGATGACAGTTTGACTTCATTGAATACAGCTTTTGCAATTGAGGGTGCTTTTATCAATATCCCGAAGAAAAAAGTAGCAGACAAACCAATCGAGATTATGTATTTCTCAACTGGAAATGAAGCCGCTTTAATGGTTCAGCCAAGAAATTTGGTTATTGTAGGTGAAAATTCACATGTGCAAATTATTGAGCGTCACCAAAGTTTGAATGAAAATCCAGTTTTAACAAACTCTGTTACGGAGATTTTTGCTCAAAAACGTGCAATTGTTGATTACTACAAAATTCAGAACGATAATAGCGAAGCGAATTTAATTGACAATACTTATGTTTCACAACAGCAAGAAAGTCACGCTTACGTGCACACTTTCTCATTTGGTGGAAATCTAACCCGTAACAACTTAAACTTTTATCATTTTGGTGAAAGATTGACAAGTACGTTAAACGGAATTTCTATTTTAAATGACAAACAACACGTTGATCATTATACTTTGGTAAACCACGCGCAGCCAAACTGCGAAAGTTTCCAAGATTATAAAGGAATTTTCTCTGATCGTTCGACTGGAGTTTTCAACGGAAAAGTTTTGGTAGAAAAAGAAGCTCAAAAAACAAATGCTTTCCAAAAAAGCAATAATATTTTATTGAGTGACAAAGCTACTATCAACGCAAAACCGCAGTTAGAGATTTTTGCAGATGATGTAAAATGTTCTCATGGATGTACTGTTGGACAGCTTGATGAAACAGCAATGTTCTACATGCAGTCTCGCGGAATTCCGAAAAAAGAAGCTAAAGCTTTATTGATGTACGCATTCTCAAATGCCGTTATCGAAAGCATTAAAATACCAGAATTAAAACAAAGAATTACTAAAATCATTGCCATGAAATTAGGCGTGAATTTAGGATTTGATTTATAAAAAATTCTATTCATAAAAATCAAAAAACCGATAAGCTTTTAAGTTTATCGGTTTTTTGATTTTTATCTTTTTTCATTTGACCAGTATGCAAATGACTGAGGCGGTGTTAAATTATAATCAGCCTTTAAACATTTAGGTTCTTCAAATTTATTTTTATTTTTTATTTGAATAGCAAAACCTTGTTGTCTATTTTCGAAATATTCGTAGAAATAATCTTCAGTTATACCTGAATATTCTTTGGTTTTATCCCAAAGTTCTTTTAAGTCAAGATTAATTATTTTTTCAATTTCAAATTCTCCAATCACTTTTTGTACTGGTGAAGAAGCATAAACTAAAACCGAAGTTACATTTTGGTTTTTGAAAATAGCTTTTCTGAATTCAAACTTTTTAGTCCCGTCAAATATTTTGTTTGCAAACTGGGGTTTTATTGATAGCACTACTTTCATAAGTTAAAATATTTATTGATTTAGGCATCTTAAAAAAGAATAACATCTCTTTTAATAATTGCAAATATCGTGTTTTTAAAAATCTTTTTTTAATCATTTTTCATTAATATGCATATCTTAAAAGTTTATCAAATTGCTCAACAGTTATTTTAGAAAATCCTCTTGGCACATTATCATAACTTGAAATAATTCTATTATTAACCAACCATTCAAGATTGGGCCTTTTTCTAAATGAATATGTGTAAAGAAAATTCACTACAAAAGGTCTATCAGCCTTGTTATAATTCCAATGTTCAGATAATTCTTGATTCGTAAATACACTTCTTTTTCTACATAAAGAAATAAACTCTTTCTCATTCTCAATCTCTAAAATCGAAGATTCAACTATTCCTAATGTTGTTGCAACTCCTTTATATTTTCCACCTGTCATATAAAAAACAATTACATCACCCGATTTTAAATTTTTCAGATAAGATCGAGAAATGTATACTTTACTCAAAGCATTTCTGTGCGGATAATTTTCGATAAAATCTTTTGGTGACTGATTATTTAAAATAGAATCTGGAAATAGCTCAGTATGATATTTTGGATAAATTGGAACTAAAAATATATTTTGTTCTCTTGAAAAAAAAGGAAAAGTTAATTTAGGATTGTCCGTATTAATTAATTCTTTATTAAAAGATCTCACATAAACTTGTTCATCTCCATTTTGAGTTGTTTTAATTCCAAAATAACAAAATCCCCATACTTTTAGAAGTTCAATTAACCTTTCTTGTTCTTCTCTTTTATCAAAAATAGTAACGTAGATTTCATCAACTCTACTTTGTAAAGCATTATCAAAAATTATTTTTAGAAATCTTTCTCCAATTTTATAGCCATTTGCTGTTACCTTAAAAGTTCCAATTTTCAACCTTTTTTTCTTTTCAAAAACTGGATTAATTTCAGCATAATTTTCATTTATTCCCTCTGTTTTTATAAACAGAAAGGCAGTTAAATTATCTTCACTAAAACATACATAACAGATATCGTCAGACTTCTTATTAAACCAATTATCAAATTCAGCATAATCTTCTCTAAAACTATCAAAAAATTCATCTTTAATGTCTACATCAGCAAAATCAACTCTTTTAACAGCTAAAACTTTATAATCAATTAATTCAGGATTTTCAGAAATGACCTTTTCTAAAAAAGTTTGAATTCGAAATACTCTATTTGAAATTCCTAATAAATTTGCTTTAGTATGAATCTTTTTATCTTCAGAAATTAATATATCAACCCTGCCTTCATAAACTTCGTTTAGAATTTGTGTATCATTAATATCATTTTCTTGATTATCTACTCTCTTACTTATTTTTAGAATCTCTTCACCTAAGGGCGCTTGATGTTTAAGTAAATTATAGCTTTCGATTTTAATACTCATAGTATCGAGAGCATTTGGATCTTGATATCTTTTTAATTCTTCAACAGTCAAAGGATGAATGTATTTGGAATATTTGAGATTATCTATCCACTTGAAAAGTTGACCAATTTCTGGTTTGTATATTTTATTTGCTTCTCTATGAATAATAATATTTGTGTCTAGCAAAACTTTCATTACCTAGTGATATTTAATAACTGTTCATAATTATTATCCATAATCTCGATATACGGAACAGAATACTTTTTCGAAAGATATTTTGCATATTCAATTTCCATATTCTGTAATTCATTCAAAACTTTGATGTCATATTTTTTACTATCACGATTTTCCAATCTTTTAATTATTTTTTCTACATCATCTAGAACAATAGAAATCACTCTCGGGTTAACAATATCAAAAGTTTCTTCGTCAATTTTGCAAGGAACATTTAATGAATTCAGCAAACAAAAATGACCATCAAGTAAATATTTTTTATCCTCTTTAATTAAGCTCTTTAATCCAAAAATTAGCTTTTCTTGTGTTGAAGAAATATTTTCAACCAATTTATTATCTGAAGAACTAATTTCGCGCCATTTTAAAACTTCACTTGCCGTTATATGTATCAATTCAGCTTTAGAAGCAATTTCTTTACAAATAGTTCCTTTTCCAACTCCATGAATACCACCAATAAAAAATATGTTATCAAACGATTCCATCATTAATTTTTTTTCAGCAAGTTATAAAAAAGAATGAAATATATTACAAAATTATTTCTTCACACTCGCAATAACTTCTTTCAAAAACCCATTAAAGTCAAAACTTTTATCACCTTCTCTTACTCCCATTCTCACAATTACCATATCCAGAGACGGAATAATTGCTACCATTTGACCTTGATAACCGCTGCAATAAAACATATCCCGAGGAACATCAGGGAATTTTCCTCCAGCGTTTAACCAAAACTGTGCACCATATTTGCCATCAGAAGTATTTGTTGGAGTTACGGTGTATTTTACCCAGCTTTCGTCTAGAATTTGCTCACCATTCCAGTTTCCTTTGCGCAGATATAATAATCCAAATTTTGACCAATCTCTTGGCGTTGCCCATCCGTAAGATGAACCTACGAAAGTTCCTGACATATCTTGTTCAACAATCATCGAGTTCATTCCGATTTTATCAATTACTGCGCTGTACCAAAAATCAAGATATTCTTGTTGTGTTTTGAATTGTCTTCTTAAAATCAGAGATAATAAATTGGTCGTTCCTGACGAATAATTCCAATGTGTATTGGGTTTAAATTGTGCTGGTTTATCCAATTGTACTTTTCCCATATCTTCGGCCTGAAAAAGCATTTTTGTAGCATCACAGATTGTACTGTAATTCTCTTCCCATTCTAAACCAGAATTCATGTGAAGCAAATCATTAAGTGTGATGTTTTTACGCTCATCATTTTTCCATTCTATAACTGGAGCAGGTTTGTAAATATCTATTTTTCCTTGTTTAGCCAAAACTCCAAAAGCCGAACTTGTAATGCTTTTTGTCATTGACCAGCCTAAAATTTTACTGTCTTTATTAAAACCTGTATCGTATTTTTCGGCAATCAATCTATCTTTATACAAAACCACAACAGCACGAGTTCTTTTGATTCTTCCGCCTGTTTTGTCAAAAGCATTATCGACAGCTTTTTTCAATTTCGAATAATCTACATCAGAAAATGCAGTGTCTTTTGGCTCATTATTTCCGTATGGAAAAGGAAGATTGTTTTCTAATTTCGTTCTCTTTGGAAGTAGATATGGTTTTGAAACATCAAAATTATCATTAATCAAAGTTGCTCCAAGGCCTTCACGATAAATTGCTTTTCTTTCTTTCAATCCATAAACAGAAGAAATAGCATATTTTCCTGCATCATCAATGGAGTTTTTCGCCAGATCAATCATATCGATATCATTGTCAGTTTTCTCAATTAGATCCAACGGACGATTATCTATAAAATGTCCAGATGCGACACTTTTGGCCGAGAAGCCTGAAATCAAATCAAGCTTTGGATAAGTTGTAAATCCGAAATATAAAAAAGCAAGAACCACTGCAAGCAAAAGTACTTTGAGAAATTTTTTCATGATGATTTAATTTATTTTTAATGCAATATAAATAATTTATGTTCACGATTTTAAGCATCAAATTAGAAAACTGTTTCAGATAATTCAGAAAATCGAACCGATTTTTAAAAAATCATCATTTAAGCCTTTAATCAATGGCATCATAAAAGGAAATTATAGAATTGCTGTATAAACAAATTTAGTTTTAGTACTTTTGTAAATAGATTTTTTCTAAATAAGACATGCTAGATATTCAAAAAATAAGAGCTGATTTCCCGATACTTTCTCAAACTGTAAACGGAAAGCCATTAGTATATTTCGACAACGGAGCTACTTCGCAAAAACCACAAGTTGTAATTGATGCTGAAGTAAAATATTATAACGAAATCAATGCCAATATTCACCGTGGCGTCCACACTTTGAGCCAGTTAGCAACTGATGCTTACGAGGTTGCTCGCGGAAAAGTAAAAGACCATATCAACGCCAAACACGCACACGAAGTTCTTTTTACTTCGGGAACAACACACGGAATTAATTTGGTTTCAAATGGTTTTGCTTCCATTTTAAAACCTGGTGACGAAGTTGTAGTTTCTTCATTAGAACATCACAGTAATATTGTGCCTTGGCAAATGTTATGCGAAAAAACTGGAGCAATTTTAAAAGTTATCCCAATCAATGACAACGGAGAATTAATTATTGAGGAATTTGACAAATTGCTTTCAGACAAAACAAAAATTGTTACCGTAAATCATATTTCAAATGCATTGGGCGTTATCAATCCAATCAAATATATTATTGACAAAGCACATTCTGTAGGAGCAGCAGTTTTAATTGATGGCGCGCAAGCTGTTCCGCATTTAAAACCAAATGTTCAAGAATTAGATTGTGATTTTTATGCCTTTTCTGGTCATAAAATGTGCGGACCAACGGGAACAGGAATTCTTTACGGAAAAGAAGAATGGCTAAACAAACTTCCTCCTTACCAAGGCGGTGGTGAAATGATCAAAGAAGTTACTTTCGAGAAAACAACTTACGCTGATTTACCTCATAAATTTGAAGCAGGAACGCCAAATATTGCTGGTGGAATTGTTTTAGGAACTGCGATTGATTATTTAAACGAGATTGGTTTTGATAAAATTCATGAATATGAAAATGAATTATTAGAACATGCTACAAAACGTCTTAACGAAATTGAAGGTATCCGAATTTATGGAAACACCAAAAATAAAGCTTCTGTAGTTTCATTTAACATTGATGGAATTCACCCGTATGATGTTGGTTCTATTATAGATAAATTAGGAATTGCCGTTAGAACAGGACATCATTGTGCGCAACCTATCATGAATTTCTTCTGTATTCCAGGAACAATTCGTGCTTCTTTCTCTTTTTACAACACAAAAGAAGAAATTGACGCAATGGTTGATGCTGTAAAAAAAGCACAAACCATGTTAAGCTAAAAAAGAAACATATGAGAATATTATCACTATTGCTTTTAACTCTTTTTATTGCAACTGGATGTTGCAGTCAAAAAAAAACCGATATGAAATCGACACAAATTGAATACTCCGCTCATTCTAGAGGTTATTTTAAAGTGATAACGGTACAAGACAAAACTGTTTCGCTTATTAAGGAACGTAATGCTGAAGCCGTTAGCAGCAATATAGATGATGCAAAATGGAATAAAATTGTTGATGCTTTTTCAAAAGTAAATTTAGAAGGACTTTCTACTTTAAAAGCCCCAACGGATAAACGCACTTATGACGGTGCTGCAATAGGAAATTTAAAAATAGTAAAAGACGGAAAAACGTATGAAACTCCAGGTTTCGATAATGGTTTTCCTCCAAAAGAAATTGAAAAACTAGTTAATTTATTAGTTGATTTTTCTAAAGAATAATTATGACAATAAAAGAAATACAAAACGAAATAATAGACGAATTTTCAATGTTTGATGATTGGATGCAGCGTTATGAATACATCATCGAACTAGGAAAAAGTCTTCCTTTAATAAAAGAAGAATACAAAACCGACGATAATTTAATTAAAGGTTGTCAGTCAAAAGTTTGGTTGCAAGGTGAACAAAACGAAGATAAAATTGTTTTTACAGCAGATAGCGATGCTATTTTGACAAAAGGAATAATCGCAATTTTAATTCGTGCTTTTTCCAATCAAAAACCAAAAGATATCCTAGAAGCCGATACGGATTTTATCGACGAAATTGGACTAAAAGAACATTTATCTGCAACTCGTGCCAACGGTTTGGTTTCGATGATAAAAAACATCAAAATGTACGCTTTGGCTTTTGATGCAAAAAGCAATAATTAAAATTCTTTCTGCCACGAATTTCACAAATTATCACTAATTTTTAAATTCGGGAAATTTGTGAAATTCGTGGCAAAAAAACAAATAACAAAATGGAACAAGAAATAGACACAAACGAATTAGGAGAATCAATTGTAAGAGTTTTAAAAGGCATTTACGATCCTGAGATTCCTGTAGATATTTACGAATTAGGATTAATTTACGATGTAATGGTAAATACAGATTACGAAGTAAAAATCCTTATGACGCTTACTTCTCCAAACTGCCCAGTTGCCGAAAGTTTACCAAGAGAAGTAGAAGAAAAAGTAAAAACAATCGAAAACATTAAAGATGTTGACGTTGAAATTACTTTTGATCCGCCTTGGAGCAAAGATTTAATGAGCGAAGAAGCGAAATTAGAATTAGGAATGCTTTAATATTTGTTTCAGGTTTAAAGTTTCACGTTTCAGGTTACACAACTTGAAACGTGAAACCTCAAACTTGAAACTAACTTTTCATATGGAAGAAATTATCAATAAAGTTGCCAATAGTGCTTTAGAAGTTTTTGATTTGGAGGATTATTATCCAAAAGGAATGCGTGTGCAGATTGACATTTCGCAATGGCTTTTGGAGGGATTTTTATTGAAAGAAAAAGACTTTAGAGAACACCTTAAAAACCACGATTGGTCACAATATCAAGATCAATATGTGGCGGTACACTGCAGTACAGATGCTATAATTCCGGCTTGGGCATTAATTTTGGTAAGTGTTCATTTAGCACCTTTCGCAAAAAAAGTCGTTAACGGAACAATTGAAGATCTTGACGCCAGTCTTTACGAAGAAATTCTAACTAAAATTGATTACTCTGCATACAAAGGCAAACCTGTAATTGTAAAAGGTTGCTCGAGAAAACCCGTTCCTATGAGGGCTTACATTTTGGCAACAACTTATCTTCAGCCATTTGCCAGAAGCATTATGTACGGCGAAGCATGCTCTGCAGTGCCTTTATACAAAGAATCTAAGAAATAACCTGCAATAACAGGATAACATCTCTTAACTTTCCATTGGTTTTTAGTATATTTGATAATACACTCTAAACTAAAAACCATGAGAAAGATTCTATCATTGCTCTTCGTTTTAGCAAATCTTACTTTTGTTCAAGCCCAAAACACCGAAAAAGAACTAGCACAAAACACCGAAAAAGCCGTAAAAAAAATCAATGATACAATTGAAAAAGAAGGCTGGAAAGCAAAAGGAACCGTATCTCTTTTATTAAATCAGTCCAGCTTCAATAACTGGATTGCGGGAGGTGAAGACAGCTTTTCGGGAACACTCGGAATCAATTACGACTTCAATTACAAAAAAGAAGATGTAACCTGGGACAACAAAATACTAGCGTCATACGGTCTATTACAAACTAAAAATACTGATTTCGGAAAAAAAACGGATGACCGTTTAGAATTTAACTCCATTCTTGGTAAAAGAGCCTTTGGTGAATGGTATTACTCTTATTTCTTAAACTTCAGAACTCAATTTACGACAGGTTATATTTATGGGCAGGATGCCAACGGTAAAGAGATCAGAACTGAACAGACGAAATTTATGTCGCCAGGATATCTTACCACTGGACCTGGTATTTATTGGTCTAAAGATGAAAATCTTAAAATTAACTTTGCACCACTGACTTCAAAATTCACTTTTGTAGACAACGCTTATACAAGCGGCATAGATAGGTTTACTGGCCTGCCTTATGTAGATGGAGATTATTTTGGTGTTGATGAAGGCAAAACCATGCGCTATGAACTGGGTTTTTATGCATCAGTTTATTACAAATTAGCCATTATGACGAATGTAACGGCAGAAAACACACTTAATTTATATTCTAATTATCTAGAAGATCCTCAAAATGTAGATATCAATTATTCTTTGAATATCATTATGAAAATTAACAAATTCTTATCTGCAAATTTTGCTTTTCAAGCAATATATGATGACAATGCCTTCAGAGGGCTTCAAACCAGACAAGTATTTGGTTTAGGCGTTAATTTTGGATTTTAATCTGAAAATTGAAACTGCTAATATTTTATCTTAAAAAACGCCAAGGTTTTCATAAGCTACGTTTTTATAAAAATGCAAAGTTCGCAAAGCTAAATCTACATATAGCTTTGCGAACTTTATACTTTCTGAAGATAATTTAAATAATCTTTGCGGTTAATTATTCCTCTTCTTCATCCTTTTCAACTGCATCCTTATAATCTGGATATAAGAAATTGTTATAAGGAAAACGTGTTATATGAATCTGGCGAACAGCTTCATAAACTGTTTCTCTGAATTCTTCGAAATTCTCTTTATTTCTTGCAGAAATAAATAAAGCTTTATTCTGACCAACATTACTCATCCAAGTTTGTTTCCACTCGTCAAGTGTCCAGTATTTTCTGGTTCTTTCCGTAATCAAATCATCTTCTTCGATAGTTAAATGTTTGTAAGCATCGATTTTATTAAAAACCATAATGGTTGGTTTATCGTTGCTTTTGATCTCTTGTAAAGTCTTATTTACAGACTCGATATGATCCTCAAAATCTGGATGAGAAATATCTACCACATGAAGCAACAAATCGGCTTCACGAACCTCATCTAGGGTACTTTTAAAAGAATCAACCAATTGTGTTGGTAATTTTCTAATAAATCCAACTGTATCAGAAAGCAAAAAAGGAAGGTTTTTAATAACCACTTTTCTAACTGTTGTGTCTAAAGTTGCAAATAATTTATTCTCAACAAAAACATCACTTTTACCAATTGCATTCATTAAAGTCGATTTTCCAACATTGGTATATCCAACCAAAGCTACACGAACCATTGCTCCACGATTGCTTCGCTGAATACTCATTTGCTTGTCAATCGTTTTGATTTTATCTTTCAGCAACGAAATTCTATCACGTACAATACGTCTGTCTGTTTCAATCTCCGTTTCTCCAGGTCCACGCATACCGATACCCCCTTTTTGACGCTCAAGGTGTGTCCATAAACCAGAAAGTCTTGGCAACAAATATTGGCATTGCGCCAATTCTACCTGCGTTCTTGCGTATGAAGTTTCGGCTCTCTGTGCAAAAATATCTAGAATCAAGTTCGTTCTGTCTAAGATTTTGCAGTCAATTATTCTTGAGATATTTTTTTGCTGAGATGGCGTTAATTCATCATCAAAAATTACAGTAGATATTTTGTTCTCTTTTACAAAAAGATTGATGTCGTCAATTTTTCCTGTTCCAACAAAAGTTTTCGGATTAGGGCGTTCCATTTTCTGCGAAAAACGTTTAATAACTTCACCTCCAGCGGTAAAAGTTAAAAACTCCAATTCGTCTAAATATTCATTTAGTTTTTCTTCACTTTGATTCTGAGTAACAATACCAACGATAACTGTTCTCTCAAAATTTATAACTTCTTTTTCTAACATAGTCTTGAATAAGGTGCAAATTTAATCATTTGTCAGCTACAATCAATTATACAATTTTGTTTTTACGTTTATATTAAGACATTATAATTCAAAAAAAAATGGAACCCGTCAAGATAAACTCAACTAAAGCTCCACTTTTCAAATGAATGGTCTAAGTTTAAAACCTTTATTCGTAAATAAACGTTTTTTCCGTTTTCACAATTCCGTTTTCTTCTATTTGAGAACAAGAAATTGGGTAATTTAATTTGTTGTATTTGTATTTTCTGCTCACCGCAACTAAAGCTGTAGATGATGGGCTGAAATTCATTTCGTTATTATAAGAAATAGATTCAAACTCAAATTCCTCTTCATGATAAGAAACCATCGGAACAATTACTTTGTAATTATCTCCAAAAAGACTCTGAACGATTAACTGGTCAACCGACTTTTTATCATCGTAAGTGTATGATTTAGAAATTTTATCTCCTACCAATCCTTTATGTCTTGACACATTATCGTTTACATAAACATATTCTAATTTTCCAATAATAGCCTTATTTCTATCTCGTGAAGTACGTCTTACAATAATTCCGTTTTCAACAAGATATTCAATATCGTCTACTAAATTCTGATGGTTGGTACTCTTTTTTGTAGTTACTTTTACCCTTGCTCCTTCATATACAAAAGAAACTACTTTTGTAATATAATTAGGCCCTTCCTGATATTTTTTCACAAATTTGGTAATGTTGTTATCAGCGTTGTAAGTATAGTTGATTACTTCTTTCCAATCGCTTCCAACTTTGTCTTTTACAGTCATATCCAGCAAGCCGTTTTTGTTGTAATAGAAATGCTGTACAACATCTGAAGTGGTTATGGTTTGAAGTTTACCTTCTTTAAAAACTATCGTTTTATTAACAATTTCGCCGTCTTTAGAGTTTTGGTAATTTGTTCTTACAATGTTAATCTGCTTTAGTTTAACGTCGTCTTGACTGTGCATCAAGAAAGGAAACACCATCATTAAGATGGCAATAAAGTAGGTTTTCATGTGGTATTTGTATTGATTTGGGATGACCAAAGTACAAAATTCAATTAGATTTTAACGTTTTGAAATACAAAAACTACAAACTTTTCAATAATACTTTAAAAATCAGTACATTATTTTCATTATTCTAAATTAGTTTTTACTTCTCTCCAAATATCTTTACGTCATCTACCATAAAAGCGCCATTTAATGTTTTGTCTTTTCCAGAACCAATATATTTAAATGCAATATGTATGTTTCCAGAATAAGCAGAAAGATCGATTCCGCCAGAACTTATAAATTCTCGAGCAGGCGTTGAAAGCGTTGGCACTTTTGCTTCCAATTTTGTCCATTTTGCTTTGGTCACACTTGCACCGTCAAAATTGGTTGAAACATAAACTTCTAAAGTATTTAGAGGCGAATCTACTTTCAAATCATGCTGTGCACTTCTAAACGAGAGAACAGCATTTTTATAACCCGTAAGATTTATTTTTGGTGAAACTAACCAAGCTATATTCTCAGCTGCAGTTGTACTTGTGGTATTAAATTCTGCATAACCATTTCCAGAATAGACCATGCTTTTCCACAATTTTGCTGCTTTTTCAACAATATTACTCCAACCTGGAAGTGCAAAATTCACATTGTTTTTAACCGATTGAAAATCTTCAGAAAAAAATGGAGTACTTCTTTTCCCATTCATTACAATATCACTTTCATATCGGACCATAAACTGATAATCAGAACCAAATTTTGTTAGAATACCTCTCACTTTTCCACTTCCCTCTGGCACAAAATGATCTGCAAATTTTGCATAAGCGCTTGTTCTAAAAATAATCTGATTTCCTGTTTTATCCCTCAAATACCAATTCGTTGAACCTCCTACATTATTGGATTCTTCAAAATAATGGCGTCCTAATGCCGCTTCTGTAAATTCAACATCATTTAATTCAATCAAAGTATTTAGTTTAGAATCTGAAAACGCTTCTTCCACAGAAAGTGATTTCACCAATTGATTTTCGTCTATAGTTGTACAGGAAGCATTCAACACATTTCTATATTCGTTTTGAGAAATCCTTCCAATTGTCGGGTCTCCAGCATTGCTCACATACAAACTTCCAATTCTTAAACCACCATAATACAAATCTGTAAATTGATTTTTAAGTTTTACAAACACTTTATTTCCCACTCGATAATCAATGTAAGTATTGGTGGCATCAACTGGAACACTAAAACCAATAGCAGGCGCATTTTCAGTTTCTTTTGTCTGTAATGAAATCGTTTTGAAAAAATTACCGCCTTCATCACTCGATACAACATAAGCTTCTATGATATCATCATATAAATATTGTTTAGCAGTCGTTCCCGAAAGCTCGTATACTTTTGCTACCGTTTTGTTTACAGTAAAATTGGGTTGATTACATTTTAATTCTGGTGTTTCAACCTCGTTACTGCAACCATACAGCAACGATATAACAAAAAATAAAATTAGTTTTTTCATAAGGAATAGGTTTATAAACCGATTGTAAGATTTAGAAAATAAGTTCGGCCATAGCCATAATAATATCTTGGTCCAAAAGATGGCGTTCCACTAGATGCGTCCTGATTTAGTGCTCTAAAATTGGCATTTCTTGCCTGTTCAAAACCACCAGTTTTATACATTAAATCGAAAACATTATTTATACTGGCAAAAAGTCCAACGTATTTTTTATGAATACGCCAAGATTTGCCTCCGCTAAAATTTAGTAATGTAGCAGGATTAAACTTTTCTTGTTTTAATAATTCATTTCCTCTTTCGGAAGTTGCTTCAGGAAAAGGAAAACCATTGGCTGGATTGATATAAAATTGAGAAGTACGAGAAATTGGTGAAACATCAATATAGCTTTCTGCCAAATAATTGATGTTGCCTCCAATCCACCAGAACTTTGGATCACGATATTCTAATCCAAAAGAATAGGCCTGTTGTGGAGTTCCTGGCTGTTTGTAGTTCTTTAAATAAGCGCGTCCAAAATCAAAAGACGTTTGCGCTCCTTCTTTCGCTCTATTGGCATCGTTTACAATGATTACGTTCGGATTGCTATTGTAGATGTAATTCCCGAATGCTGCAGATAAAGTTGTTTTTACTGTTGGCCAAATCTGATATTCAAAACTTAATTCTGCTCCAGTATTTTTCTTATCCAAATTGGTCAAAGTCTGACTTACAAATGCATTGGTTGAATCATAACCCGAACCGTTGTCAAAAATTCCTTCTGCATAGAAATAAGAAGTTTTTGAAGTATTTTTAATCAAAGAATAATATGCTGTTAAACGTAATTTGAGTTTTGCAGAACGGTATACATAATTAGCCTCGGCACTACTGATATTTTCACTTTCGATTCCGTCAACGACATTATTATTTAAGCGTGAATTTGAAAACGTATTTCGAAGCGAAGGCGCTCTGGTAAAATGTGCAGCATTAAAAAACAACAATTGTTTTCCTGAAATTTTATAGGTGAAACCTCCTTTGAAGCCGAAATTCTCAAAATTTACTTTCTCACTTTTTCCTAGCGAATTTGTTGGATACAATCCGTTTTGATATAACCCTTCTCTTTGGTAATCTGACATGGAATAGGATTGCGCCAAAAAGAATTCTGTTTTATTATAGCTAAATTTAAACTGCGCAAAAACATCTAAAGTATTCGCCAGTAAATTATAATTGTATCCGTAAATATCTCCTTTTGCGACTTGGCGATTTGGATGCTGCAAATCGGATTGCGAAAGGCTTCCTTTATAAAACGGATCAATATCATCAAAATAAGCGCCACCAAGAAGATCTAATAAATATTGAAAATTATGCGATTTTAATTTCTTAAAAGTAAATCCGCCATCAAAAGAAATATTGGGAGTTATCTGTGTATTCAGATTTGAATTTACTGCCAAAGTCTGATCATCTGTTCGGTCTTCATAAAGCACATAATGACTTTGAGCAGGCAAATAACCATTTTGCCCTATTTTTTGATTGGCAAAATACATCTCATCCCAATTTATCTGTGACTGGTCCAGAAATGCCACTTTGTTTTTTTCTGCATTTTCATAGTCTGGAATAAACGCACCCGAAAATTCGCCTTGATCTTTCGCGTAAAGCGAACTAAAATAGCTTGGCATTTTTTTGTAATAAACAGGATCGGGACTATCAGCATTTTGATAATCGATATTGCTATTTCCAACTTTTCCAAATTGATACATAATGGCAGAATTCAGGTTGGTTTTATCATCAATTTTAAAATAATGATTCAGCATAAAGAGCGGCTCTTCTACATTTTTTATTCTTGCATTTCTCTTTTTACCATTCTGAAATCCCCAGTACGAATTGTATTTTTCGCCGATTAAATCAGTTACCTCAGCCGTGTTAGCAGAATTTTTTCCGCGAGAATTTGGCGTGTAAAATCCTGTAAAATTGAAAGAATGCCTATGGTTTAGCTTCTTTTCGACACTAAGAAAAAAAGAGTTGGCATCGAAATTGGTTCCTTCAAAATACCCTTCATCTGCCCAGCGTTTTCCAGCCGAAACTACAAAAGCCCAACCAGAAGCATTCATTCCCGAAGCATATGTTCCTATTGCCCGCCATAAATAAGTGGTATTGCTTCCCGAAAATGTTAGTGATGTTCCTTTTCTATACAAAGAAGCACGAGTAAAAATCTGTTGTGTTCCTAAAACGCCTCCAAAAGTATAATTGGAAGCTGCTGTTCCTACTGAGAATTCCTGATTTCGGAGCACATTATTTAAACCGCCCCAATTTCCCCATTGTGGTCTGCCATCGTAAATTTTATTCATTGGCATTCCGTTAAGCATCGTGATGGCGTTTTCGCTATCTAAACCGCGAACACGAAATCTAGCCTGTCCCCAATTGAATGCCGATGCCTGCATAAAAGCATCTCTTGAAGATTGTAAAAGTCCAGATGTCATTTCTGAGGAACTATTATCATCTGAAAAATCATTATCTGAGAGCGTAATCAATGCAGCCGGAACCTCGTCTGAATAAGTGTCTTCTAATTGTAAAATTCCAAGATCAATATCTTGCCCAGAATTAGACTTTACTTTTAAAAGAAAATCTTTGTATCCTTGACTTCTTAGTAAAAGCAGCTGTTCTTTTTTGGGAAATATATGAAGTTCAAATTTCCCTGTTTTTGACGTAAGCTGCATCACGGCTGTGTTCTGTATCGTTACCACTACACTTTCCAACGGATTCTGTGTTCGGGCATCAATAACAATTCCTGTTACCGTAATTTCTTTCTGCGAAAAAGCAAAATTAAAGAACCAAAAAATAAAGAAGACTGCGTATTTTTTTACCATTAAAACCTATTATTAACTTTGAAAATATTCTAGGATTACAATCCTTAATTCAAAAGATAAAATTGGTTTTTGGAAAAAAAAAATTTCAAACTTCAGCGCTTGAAGTTTGAAATTCAAAAATAAACAAAATATTTAATTGTAATTAAATTCTTTCAAATTTATTTTAATATAATGAAAGAATAGTTAAAAGAAGTCAATTTTACAAAGGGAGTTCATTACGCTTCAGTTCTAATTTTAGAAACCATAAAAGCGATTAGAACACCAAAAATTCCGATAAAGGCAAAAGAAAACTGCAGTCCGAAACTTTGTGCAATGTGTCCAATAACTGGTGGCCCCATTAAGAAACCTAAGAAACTTACACTCGAAACAATAGTTAAAGCCTCTCCAGCTGGAACTGTTGGGTTTTTACCTGCAATACTATATACTGTAGGAACGATCGTTGCAACGCCCAAACCTACAAACATAAAGGCAATGGTACACGGAATGATATAAGGAAGAAAAACAGCTGTAAAAAGTCCAGCTGAAATCATAACTCCACTGATCTGCATAACGCGTTCACGTCCAAATTTATTGATTAATCCGTCGCCAAGAAATCTTCCGCTAGCCATCATAATCATAAAAGAAGTGTAGCCTAAAACCACCAATGGTCCAGGTGCTTTTACAATATCTTTAAAGTAAACGCCGCTCCAGTCGAACATAACGCCTTCGCTGGCCATACTGCAGAATCCGATAACACCTAACCAAAGTAAAGCGGTATCTGGTTTTACAAATAGCTTTTTGCCTTCTTCTTTTGGTTTCTTTTTTTCTTTGGCTCTAACCAAAAATTTAAAGTTAAATGCCACCATTAATAAAACAATCCCGGCTACAATAATAAAATGATGCAGCGGACTTAAATTTAAAGCCAGCATTCCCAAACCTACCAATGCACCTGTAAATCCCGCAAAACTCCACATTCCGTGAAAAGAGGACATGATTGTTTTTTTAAACAAAACTTCAGTATAAACCCCTTGCGTGTTTACGGCAATATTGGCAAGATTTCCGAACACGCCAAACAAAAATAATCCTAATGACAATTGTAATGATGTTGTCGCCAAACCTAAATTGATTAAGCACAAAACATACATTATTAAAGAGAAAATTAGAATACGATGGCTGCCGAATTTGGTTACCATTTTTCCTGAAAAAGGCATAACAATTAGCTGTCCAACCGGAAGTGCAAAAAGAATAGAACCTAAATCTCCTTCTGTTAAATGCAAAGCTGTTTTGATATCTGGAATTCTACTAGCCCATGTGGCAAAACTCAAACCCATTCCGAAATAAAACATTCCAACAGCAAAACGAATCCGATTTAAATAGGAAGCTTTGGCTTCTCTAAATACTTTCTTGATTTTGGCTTTAGTCTGAAAAAGCGATAATGGATTAATGTTTAACAGCATATTGAATTTTATTGGAATAGGATCAAAAATACTAAAAACGCTCGTTAAAGTGCATAAAGTCTAAGGTTATACACAATATACAACGTTATTGTTTATAAATTCAAAGGTTTTGAGTTGAATTCTTATTACTAAAATTACAATTTTTCGGCTTTAGTAGAATTATAATTGGTTTGATTTTTTTAAGAAAATAAAAAAGGGATAATCTCAAAAATTAAGACATCCCCTTTTATTTATATTTCTCTGTTCCGTAGGAACATTTCGTTGGTAAAAAAATCGTTGCCAATATTTTACGTTCCGTAGGAACGTTTGAGACATTAGATTATTAAAAAATAATGCGCAAAATCAAACGTTCCTACGGAACGTAAATGCACCTGAATATTATTTTTTTCTACTACCGACGAGACATTCCTACGGAATGTTTTTAGGATATGCCTATTACTTTTTGCTGGGCATTACTCGCAATTGCAGCTTCTATAACCTGCATTACTACCAATGAGACATTCCTACGGAATGTGTTATAATATGCCTATTACCTTTTGCTGGGCATTACTCGCAATTGCGGCTTCTATAACCTGCATTACTTTTACACCTTCGTCTGCGGTAACAGGTTCTGTTTTATTGTTTGCAATAGAATCATAAACGCCATCGAAGAAACTGAAATAATTGCCTTGAAGCGTTGGTATTTTTTCTCGCATAATTTTACCGTCTATTTCGGTGTGTAAAAGTCCCTGTAAACTTTCATCTTCTGTTCCCCAAGAATCTAGGTTCGGTTTTTTACCAATTTTCAATTCGTCTTCCTGAACATCTCCGCGAGGTTTTAAGAAAGAGCCTTTTTTTCCGTGAATGGTATATGCCGGATTGGCTTCTCTCACAAAAAATCCTGCTTTTAAACGGACTCTGAAATTAGAATAAAACAAAGTCAGATCGATCCAATCGTCTACAACAGAATTTTCTCTCGTTACCCGAATATCTCCAAATACAGCTTTTGGACAGCCAAATAAACTTACCGCCTGATCTATAATATGTGGCCCTAAATCTTTTAGAACTCCTGCTCCATCATTGGCAGTTTCTTTATGCGCTTTTGGGCTCAATAACGGATTGTATCGGTCAAAATGAAATTCGGCTTCCACTAAATCTCCCAAAAGACCATCATCGATTACTTTTTTAACAGTTTTAAAATCGCTATCCCATCTTCTGTTCTGGAAAACAGCCAATTTCAATCCTTTTTCTTTCGCGATTTTTGCCAATTCTTTTGCTTCTTCAGCCGTTGTGGTAAATGCTTTTTCTACAACAGCATGTTTTCCTGCCAAAAGCACTTTTTTAGCATATTCGTAATGCGTTCCAACTGGCGTATTCACAATTACCAAATCGACATCATCCTTTAATAATTCGTCCAGCGAAGCATAGCTTTTTACGTATGGATAATCTTCTTGAATTAATTTTTTGCTTCTTTCCCAAGAACCTAAAAGTTCAAATCCTTCGTGAATATCTAAAAACGGAGCGTGGAAAACTTTCCCCGACATTCCGTATGATAATAGTGCTGTCTTTATCTTTTGCATGTTGTTATGTTTTTTTTGCCACAGATTATATGGATTAAAAAGGATTTTCTGTCTGCCACGAATTACACAAATTTTCACTAATTTTTTTAAGTTTCTGAACGCAACGATTTGTGAAAATTTGTGCAATTCGTGGCGAAAAAAAAAAAATTAAAAAAAATCATTTTAATCTGTGGCTAATAAAAATATTTAAAGTTTAGCTCTTTCGTATTGTTTTGGCCATTGAATATCGTCGTTTAGTTCTTTAGCAAAATCCAACGGAAGGTTTGGTTTTCTTAAAGATTCTCTGGCGAACAGAATTAAATCGGCTTGGCTTTTATTTAAAATTTCTTCGGCTTGTTTGGCTTCAGTAATTAAACCCACTGCGCCTGTAGAAATTCCCGCCTCTTGTTTCACTTTTTCTGCAAATGGAACTTGATAACCTGGTCCTAATGTGATTTTCTGATGCGAAACCAATCCGCCTGACGAAACATCAATTAAATCTACTCCTTTTTCTTTTAATATTTTGGAAAGCTGTACAGATTCTTCTGGGTTCCAACCATTTTCTGCCCAGTCGGTTGCTGAAATCCTAACCAATAAAGGTAAATCTGAAGGCCATTCTGACTGTACTGCTTCTACAACTTCTAAAGTGAAGCGAATTCTGTTTTCGAAACTTCCTCCATATTCATCTGTCCTTACGTTTGTTAAAGGCGATAAAAATTGGTGCAATAAATATCCGTGAGCCGCATGGATTTCTACAACTTGATATCCTGCTTCGACTACTCTTTTGGTTGCCGTTTTAAAATCGGAGATCACTTTCTGGATTCCGTTTTTATCTAACGTTTCTGGAAGAAAGGGTTCGTTGTCATGATACGGAATCGCACTTGGTGCAACGGTTTGCCATCCGCCTTGAGCGAAATCTAATTTTTTATTTCCCAACCATGGAGCCGAAACACTTGCTTTTCTTCCTGCATGCGCTAACTGAATTCCTGGAATCGAATTTTGAGAAACAATAAAAGCATTGATTTGTTTTAGTTTTTCGATGTGTTCGTCTTTCCAGATTCCTAAATCGGCTGGAGAAATTCTCGCTTCTGGAGAAACCGCCGTCGCTTCTTGAATAATTAGTCCGGCGCCTCCACTGGCACGGCTTCCTAGATGAACCAGATGCCAATCGTTTGCAAATCCGTCAACTGCAGAATACTGGCACATGGGCGAGATTGCAATTCTATTTTTTAAAGTGATATTTTTTATAGTAAGCGGAGAAAATAATTTCGTTGCCATATACGTGTAACTTTTAATGAGTTTATACTGCCAATTGATTAAGGCAGTGTTCAAAAAGTAAAGTTACAGTATCTTGTTAAAACGAGAAATCGAAATGTTTATTAATTAACAAACATTTAAATCAAATTCTGCTTATTCCACAAATTGAAATACTCCGTTTTTTGTTCTAACAAATCAAAATGATTTCCAGATTCCACAATTGAACCATTTTTCATAACTAATATAGTATCTGCATTGGCTATTGTGCTCAAGCGATGTGCAATGACGATTATAGTTTTTCCTGAGGATTTAAAATTATCAATAACATCTTTCACCATTTTTTCTGAATGAGTATCTAATGATGCAGTCGCTTCATCCATTAATAAGATTTCAGGATTTTTATACAATGCTCTTGCAATGGCAATTCTTTGTTTTTGTCCGCCCGAAAGCATCGCTCCGTTTTCACCAATCTGTGTTTCAAAACCGTTTGGCAATTTTTCGACAAACTCATGAATTCCAAGTTGTTTTGAGAGCTCTAAAATTCTCTGAATATTAGGAAAAGATTCCCCTAAAGCAATGTTTTCTATAATATTTCCAGAAAACAAATTAAGCTGTTGGGGAATAACACCAACAATTTTCCTTAAACTCTTATAATGAACATGTTGAAGATCAAAATCTCCAATATTAATTTTACCTTCTTTTATTGGGTAAAGGTTTTGCAATAACGAAATTAAAGTAGTTTTTCCGCTACCGCTTTCACCTACAATCGCTGTTGTTTGGTTTTTCTTGAATATGGCATTAAAATTTTTAAAAACTTCGACTCGAGATCCATACCGAAAAGAAACATTTTCAAATTTTATATCTCCCAAATTTTCTTTTGATAATTCAATTTTGTTTTCTGTTTCTTCTCTTTCCAAATCCATGATTTCAAAAAGTCTGTCTGCTGCAATTAGTGCATTTTGTGCTGTTTTATTCATATTAATTAAGGATGCAACGGGCGAAGTAAAATAACCGATTAACGCATAAAAGGAAAACAATTCTCCAGGAGTAATTGCTCTGTCGATTACATAACCTGAACCAATCCACATTAAGATTACAGTAAATACAGATGCCAGAAACTGTGTCGATGTTGCGGCAAAAATGCCATTTAGACCAGATTTATAGGTTATGAATAATAGTTTTACAAATTTGTTTTCGGTTTTTAAATTTGAAAACTCTTCAATCCCAAATTCCTTTACAGTTCTAACATGCGTAATGCTTTCAACTAATTGTGTTTGTAATTCTGCCGCATTCTCCATTATGTTTCTTTCAACCTTTTTGTTGAATTTATTTAGCAGAAAATAAACAAAAACATAAAACGGAATAACCAGAATAATGACCAAAGCCAATTTCCAATAATAAGTAAACATTAATGCAAATGAAAAGACAACAATAAAAACATTTACAATCATTTCGATTGCGGTTTCATTTATAAAGGATCTTATTTTTACAGCGTCATTTATTCTTGATGTGATTTCTCCAATCTGCATGGTATCAAAAAATCGTTGAGGCAGATGAAGCAAATGTTTATAATAACCTAAGATTAATTTAGCATCGATTAACTGACCAGTTTTCATCACAAAAACACTCTTCTTTGACCCAATATAAGCTTGAAGCAAAATAATAGCGATCATAGAGACACTTAATAAATTAAGAAGATTTCTATTGCCATCAACCAAAACATAATCTGTTATTTTTTGAATATAGATAGACATAGCCAATCCTAAAACTGTAAATACTATAGCGCCAATTAATGCTTGAATTAATATAGTTTTGTGTGGCTGAATTAAATTCCAAAACCTTTTTATAGGTGACGTTTTTTCATCTACTATTTTAAAATCATCATTTGGTGCAAAAAGAATTAAAACACTTGTCCATATTTTTTGAAATTCTTCAAAAGTGTATGTTCCCATTTTGCCAAAACCTGGATCCATAACCGTGATTGTAGATTTTTCAACTTTGTAAATAACTACATAATGTTGCAATTGCTCTTTTACAATAATATGGGCAATAGCAGGAAGCGGTATTTTATCTAAAGAGTCTAAACCTCCTTTTACTCCTTTTGCTGTAAAACCCATTTTCTCGGCAGCTTCAATTATTCCAAGAACATTCGTGCCTCGCTTATCTGTGTTGGCATACTGACGAATTCTCGCTATTGGAAGATTAACTTTGAAATGGTTTCCAATAGATGCCAAACAAGCAGCGCCACAATCTTTAATATCATGTTGTTTTATTTTTATTGAAGCCATTTAATTTTAAGCTGATAGTTGTTTTGGGTTGAGCCAATTGTCTATTTTGTCAAATAGCAAATCGAATAAACTTCGGCGTGTAATTATATATCTCGTAGTTAAGGTCATTCCTTTTGAAACATCAGTCTTATATCCTGATTTTAGATGTAAAGTTTTAGAATCTAATGCACAGCGAACTTTAAAAAAAGCTTGCTCTCCCTGCATTGTTATATTTTGGTCAATATCAATTACTTTCCCTTCCAATAACCCCCATTGATTATAATTAAAAGCATCTATTTGAAATTTTACTTTTTGATTTTTCTTTATCAAACCAATATCGTTTGGAGAAACATTATTCTCAACAATAAGATGATCTGGAGAAGAAATTGTTGCAATAGATTGCGATACGTTTATAAAAGAACCTTTTTGAATCCCTGAAAAGTTTTCTATAGTTCCAGAAATGGGAGCCAAAACGAAATAATTATTGGCCTCAACGTTTATTTTAGCAACAGTTCCATTAAGATTTTTTAATCGTTCTTCTAAATCTCTTTTCTGATTTTCCCATGTTGATTTTTGCTGACTTATAAAACTTTGCAATGCTTGTTTGGCTAAGCTTAACTCATATTCATATTTTTCAAAATCTGCTTTTGCGATAATATCTTTATCGTACAAAATCTTATTTCGGTCATAATTTATCTGAGCGTGAGAAATTTTGCTTTGCAGTTCATTTTTTCCAGATTGAAATTTAAATAAATCTTCACGCGCTGTGGATGTCTGTAATTGTGATGGCTTATTTTGTAAAAGATTTGAAATATCACTTAACAACAACAAAACAGAGCTTGACAATGTATCTTGGGTTCTTTTATCGCTTTCCAAATTTTCTTTAGAGATCTTTAAAAGTGTATCTCCTTTTTTTACAAAAACATTATTCTTTAAAGCTATCCAATTTATTCTGCCACTTACAATTGTTGTAACAGGAACATTATCTATTTTACTTCGAATTATTCCTCTACTCTGACTGCTTATATCTAATTTAATTACTGGCAATAATCCCCAAAAAGTGATAACAGCAAGAAGAATTATCAAATAAATTGAAAAGCTTTTTGTTTTGTTTTTTGCAATAAGATTTTCGAGAGTGTTTATAGGGTCTGAACTAAACTGCATATCAATTAATTTACGGTGCTTGTCAATAAATTAAATATCGTATTCTCCAGAATTGTAATTATCAATTATTGCCTTTGCTTTTTCATAATCTTCTTCAGCTACTTTTAGTTTTATAGCATTTATATCTCCAACTAAAACTCCCCATGGGTTCAAAACAGACATTAGTGATGCATCTTCAAAAACTTGAATAGAAAAACTTTCCAATAACATTTTCAAAACAGTTGCTTCTTCTTTACTTCCTTGATGAATAGATATTCTTCTTTCTTGCTGGATCACTTTATTTCATTTTAATCTATGATCATAAAACCAACTTTGCTCTTATGATCTAATAATTTATGATTTAAACCTACTTTGAATATTAAATAAGCATAGATAAAGTCTCCGACTGCACCTAAAGTCATGGAAAAGCCAATAAATAAAAAAGTCAAATTATTATAAAGAAATCCATAAATTGAAGGCAATAATCCAAGAATAAAAAATGGTGCAAGTGCAACAACTAACATCTTCTTGGATTCTAACGGTTCTATACAATTTGCAAAAGGCATTAAATATTTCTTAATGAAACCAAATTTTACCGATTGCCATCCTTCTTTTGAAAAAAGCGCCATAAAAATTCCATGTATAATTTCATGCACAAGTATACCTACGCAAATAATTAAATTAGGAACCAATAAAATTAAAAGTACGTTTAGTTTTTTATTATCAAAAAACTGAAATGTTTGCTTTACTACTTTCAAATTCGCTGCAAAAATCTCATTCCATGTCAAATACAAAACAAATAGGAAAAGCAAAACAATCGGAACACTTATTAGCATTCCTAAAATTTGAACTTTTTTAGAATCAATAGAGATTTCTTTCATTTTCTATGATTTTATAATTTCTAGCAACTCCTGTGGAATTTTCAATTTATTTTTTGGAAAGAGATTAGTTTTAAAGAGTTAATGGCATATATAATATGTAAACTTGCCACACACACAACCTGCCCAATACAACAAAAACGATAGTGCAACTATCAATAAAACAATTTTAAGAAAGGGGCCTTCTTTTAAAAATCCTTTAGAAAAATTCATAACTATTTATTTTTTAATTTTTTGTTTTTTATTAACTATATATATAAAAAACAAAACCGTTAACGAACAAGAAATTCCGATTAAAAAAGAGCTAATGTGTTTTTCAGGATATTCTCTTAATATAACAATCGTAATGAAATATATTATTCCTAAAATGAAGATAATTTTTTTTTTCATAAACAAGGGTATTTAAACCTCTTCTGAGGATGTATTTTAAATTTTTATGAAACTGTCCAAGTTAGGGACAGTTTCATTCTTAAAGATTTATAAAACCGAAGCTAAAAATCCGGCAAATGCTAAGCCACAAGCAATGCCTTCAACAAAATCTTTTAAATGAGATCCTCCTTCAATTTGGATTAACTCAATTTCACTTAATTGTTCTAATTCTAAATTCTCTGTTTTCATTGTTACATTTTTCTAATTAATTATTGTGCCATAACATATGCCAAACATGCTCCTGCTGCCCATGGAAAAGCTACTGCTGCTACACCAGCCCAGAAACAAGGTTCATGACCTCCTACTACTTCTTCTAATTCCTGAACATTAAGTTCAACTAAATTCAATTCTTCTAAATTCATAACTTTAAAATTTAAATGGTTAATTAATAAATCCAACAAAATTCATTTTCTCGAGAAGCATTTTGTTAGAGCAAACTTATCAGAGTTCCGTCCAATAAACTTGGACGGAAGTTAGAACCGCCAAAAATTTCTCTTGATTCATCATCTTTTATTGTTTTTAGCGAAAAAATTAATATCAATTCAAAAGGAGTTTCATAATAAAATGTCTCCCTCTTTTTACAATATTTTACTGGCGCATCGAGTTCTTTTATAAGATCTAGCTCGTTATAAAACTGGCTTCGGCTCAAACATAACCTTTTGGCAAATGCTAAAGGAGAGCCTGTTTTTTCTCCGCAAATTAACTTATGCATTTTTTTGATTCTTTCAATTTGTCTAATAAAATTCATATTCTCACTGTAAAAAATTAATAAAACAAAAAAGTCTTTAAGAAATTCAAAATAGTTTTGTTAACTATTTAAGAATAATCTTTTAAGCTTAAAAAATGAAATTAGAATTGAAATTTTAAAAACACCTCCCCAATAAGTTTTAAAAATATCAGAATAGGACATTTTGTAACATTTTCATGCAATGAAGTACTAATGCAATAAGTGAGATTTACTTTTTGTTTAATAAAAACTAATATAATTATTAACAAACATTTAAAACCTTAAACACTATCTTGCACTCTTATATTAAAATAGAAAACGCTACTTTTGTGCGTTAAATACGAATTAAAAACAAAAAATGGATATAGTTATCAAACTCTCTCAATTTCTATTGAGTTTATCTTTACTTATTATTCTTCACGAATTAGGGCATTTTATCCCTGCTAAATTGTTTAAAACCAGAGTCGAAAAATTTTATTTGTTTTTTGATGTTAAATACTCACTTTTCAAAAAGAAAATCGGAGAAACAGAATACGGTATCGGATGGCTTCCGCTTGGTGGTTATGTGAAAATTTCTGGAATGATTGACGAAAGTATGGACAAAGAGCAAATGGCGCTTCCGCCTGAGCCTTGGGAATTTCGTACTAAACCGGCTTGGCAGCGTTTAATTATTATGCTTGGCGGTGTTACTGTAAACTTTATTCTAGCTTTTATTATTTATATCGGAATGGCATTTGCTTACGGAGATACTTACATTGCAAACTCTGACTTAAAAGATGGTGTTGCGATTGAAAATCCTGCTATGCTTAAAGCTGGTTTTAAAACTGGTGATAAAATTATTTCTATTGATGGTAAAGCGGTAGAAAACTTTGACAGTGATATGAACATGAATGTAATCATGGCAAAACACGTTTTGATTGAAAGAAACGGACAACAGCAAACGATTACTATGCCAACTGATTTTGTTGACCAACTTTCTAAAACAGAAAAAGGGCTTCTTGTTGGAATTCGTAGACCTTTTGCAATTAGCCAAATTGCGGAAGATTCTCCAAACCAAAATTTAAAACCAAAAGATTTGATTCTTTCTCTTAATGGACAAAAAATTAAATATTTTGATGAAGCTAAAGCTGTTTTGGATATGAACAAAGGAAAACAAATTCCTGCAGTTGTTTTACGTGATCTAAAAGAAACTCCAATTACTCTAAAAGTTACTAATGATGGTAAATTAGGTGTCGTTTCTGGTGGTTTAGATATGAAATCATTAGAAAAACTAGGATACTATAAAATAAGTACAAAAGAATACGGTTTCTTCGAATCTATTCCGGTTGGTCTTCAAAAAGGAAAAGATCAATTGGTAGGTTACGGAAAACAATTGAAGATGATTTTTAATCCAGAAACTAAAGCTTACAAACAAGTGGGTGGTTTTGCTGCGATTTACAATATTTTCCCTAGTTCTTGGAGCTGGGAAGTTTTCTGGTCAATCACAGCTTTATTGTCAATTATGCTTGGAGTTATGAATTTATTGCCAATTCCGGCACTTGATGGTGGACACGTAATGTTTTTATTGTATGAAATTGTAAGTGGCAAAAAACCGAGCGATAAATTCTTAGAGAATGCGCAAATGGTTGGTTTTGTTTTACTTATTTCACTACTACTATTTGCTAATGGTAACGACATTTACAAAGCAATTGTAGGCAAGTAAAAAAAAGTCAAAAAAAGAGTGAAAATGTTTTTGAGAAACTAAAAATAGTTTTATATTTGCACTCGCTAAAAAGAGCAACACTTTCCTCCTTAGCTCAGTTGGTTAGAGCATCTGACTGTTAATCAGAGGGTCCTTGGTTCGAGCCCAAGAGGGGGAGCAACTTTTTTTAGCAAACATATTAACCTTTTAAGGTGATTCCTCCTTAGCTCAGTTGGTTAGAGCATCTGACTGTTAATCAGAGGGTCCTTGGTTCGAGCCCAAGAGGGGGAGCTTATTAAATACCACTTACAAATTGTAAGTGGTATTTTTTTTATCCCTATATCATGAATCATATTGTATATATTCTACACTCCCTAAAGCTTAATCGCTATTATATTGGTTATACAACTAATTTTGACTTAAGATTAGAATTTCACAAAAATTCACCTTCCAACAAATTTACAGCAAATGCAAATGACTGGACTTTGTTTCTTAGTTTTGACTGTACCAACAAAACCCAAGCACTTTCAATAGAAAAGCATATCAAAAACATGAAGAGCAAAACTTATATTGAAAACTTAATCAAGTATCCCGATATTATTTTAAAACTGAAAGAAAAATACAACTAACCTATTAATCAGAGCCCCGATAGCTATCGGGGTTGGTTCGAGCCCAAGAGGGGGAGCTTAAGAAATACCACTTACAAATGTAAGTGGTATTTTTTTTTATCCCTATACCATGAATCATATTGTATATATTTTACACTCCCTAAAGCTTAATCGCTATTATATTGGTTATACAACTAATTTTGACTTAAGATTGGAATTTCACAAAAATTCACCTTCCAACAAATTTACAGCAAATGCAAATGACTGGACTTTGTTTCTTAGTTTTGACTGTACCAACAAAACCCAAGCACTTTCAATAGAAAAGCATATCAAAAACATGAAGAGCAAAACTTATATTGAAAACTTAATGAAGTATCCCGATATTATTTTAAAATTGAAAGAAAAATACAACTAACCTGTTAATCAGAGCCCCGATAGCTATCGGGGTTGGTTCGAGCCCAAGAGGGGGAGCAAAAAAGACTATCAGAAATGATGGTCTTTTTTTTTTGCCCAAATTCCAATATTATAGGACTGCTTATTTAACCGCAAAGAGCGCAAGGTTTTTACGCAAAGGTCGCAAAGATTTAACGCAGAGGACGCTAAGAGTTTTTTTTTATCCGAGACTTAATAGGAATCTATAAAAGAGATCGCAAAGGTTGCCAATCTGTATCGATATGCGAGTGTGATCCTTCGTTCCTCAGGATGACAAACTGTAGGTAAAACAAAAAAAAATTCGCAAAGCATTATCTACACAAAGCTTTGCGAACTTAATCTTTAGATTTTGACTAAACTCCAAATTAAAATACCTTTGTGCTCTTTGCGTAAATCTTAGCGCACTTTGCGTTAAAAAAATTAACCCAATCTTGTCATCCTGACGAAGGAAGGATCGCACTAGAAACTCTACAAAGCATATTTCCAATCTGTGTCGATATGCGAGTGTGATCCTTCGTTCCTCAGGATGACAAACTGTAGGTAAAACAAAAAAATTCGCAAAGCATTATCTACACAAAGCTTTGCGAACTTAATCTTTAGATTTTGGCTAAACTCCACATTAAAATAGCTTTGTGCTCTTTGCGTAAATCTTAGCGCACTTTGCGTTAAAAAAATTAACTCAATCTTGTCATCCTGACGAAGGAAGGATCGCACTAGAAACTCTACAAAGTATTTCGTCAATCTGTGTCGATATGCGAGTGTGATCCTTCGTTCCTCAGGATGACAAACTGTAGGTAAAACAAAAAATTCGCAAAGCATTATCTACACAAAGCTTTGCGAACTTAATCTTTAGATTTAGCTCAAAATAATCTTAGCGAACTTTGCGTAAATCTTAGCGCACTCTGCGGTAAAAAAACTAACTCAATCTTGTCATCCTGACGAACTGTAGGTAAAACAAAAAATTCGCAAACCCTTATACTCATAAAGCTTTGCGAACTTAATCTTTAGATTTAACTTAAAAAAACCTTTGCGAACTTTGCGTAAACCTTAGCGCTCTCTGCGTTAAAAAAACTTCGCGCCCTTTGCGTAAATCTTAGTGCTCTTTGCGTTAAAAAAACCTACGAAAGGTAAAACTCTATTTCATACTCAAAGTTTCACTCTTAAACCTTTTCATTAAAGTATTTGCTTTTTCATTTTCATTTATTGCTTTTAAGGACTGTGCATATCTGTAATAATAAATAACTTCTAAATCTTTGGCTTCTTCAAATAATTGCGTGTAATAGCCCGCTGCGGCGCTTAGATTCCCTTCAAAATAAAAACGGTCGGCTACTTTTTTAAGCATATCGATAGATTTATACCCTTTATCAATAACTTTTTCGTAGGTATCAACCATATTAACGGTTACATATTTTGAAGTTGTTGGAGCGGGAGCTGTAATTTCGACTTTAACGGGCTCTACAGAGACAGACGAACTTGCAACAAGCGTTTTGGTCTCTATTGCATTTGGAGCTACCTTAGGCTTTCTTTTTACGTAATTAGGAATTACTGTTCTAGTATTGTTTGGTCCAAGATCGTAAGTGTCGACCATGTCCAATTTTGAAACTTGGTAGGTAATAATTCTACCTCCAAAAAGTTTATTTATTCTCTCTTCTACATAATAAGATTGAATGACCAAATCATCATTAGAAAGACTATCCGTCAAAAGTGTCGTTTTTCCTGTTGCTGGAGAAGCGGAGGCATGGTTGGTGCGCTGAGCAAAACAGCCGAGAGAAAATACGAACGCAAGTGTACATAAAATTGCTACATACTTTTTCATGATTTTTGAATAAAATTAGATGCCCCCAATTAAAAAACTCAGGCTAAAGTTACTGATTTTCTTTTAGTTAGCTTTTATTCTGACCACGAATTACTTAGAAAACCGATAAAATACTTCTTTTTACCCATTTATCATTTGAACGCAGGCTTTTTGTATTTCTTCGTCTGAAAATGGTTCTAGCGCTTTTGCTAGCATTTTACTCGTTCTAATGCAGCTTAGCATTTTAATTCGTAAAGAACGGCTGTCTCCCGATTCCGTTTCTAGAAGATGCTCGAAAATCTCGGTTAAGTATTCTGTATGGTTTTTATATTCTCCGTCGAAACAAAGATCTGATACCAATCTAGCTACCGATTCTATTATTTTGTTTTGATTGGCATTGCTTTCGTTTTCTGTTTTCATGGCCTTTATTTATGGTTTTTGATTATAACTAATTATTGTACGAAAAATTGTATTTTTGTTTCGGCTAAATAAACGATAGCATACATTCTAACAAAACATCGGGTTTGGTAATTCACCAAAAAAGATAGTCTTTTACCAATATCTTAATTTTTAAGGATTTTTAATATCTTTGAAGTATGAGCACAACAGCAAAACCAAAACATATCGGGAGAAACATAAGCCGCATTCGTGAGCTTAGAGGAATGAAACAAGAAGCACTTGCCATTGCTATTGGCATGAGCCAACAGACGATTTCTAATATTGAAGGAAGCGAAACAGTTGACGATGAAAAACTAAACGTCATTGCAGAGGCTTTAGGAGTTTCCGCTGATTCGATAAAAAGTTTTTCAGATGAAGGTGTCGTTAATTATTTTAATAATGTATATGACAACGATATAACCGATAGTATTGTTAATGCAAATGCGCTAGAATGCACTTTCAACCCAATTGATAAAATTGTGGAACTTTATGAGCGTTTGGTTCAAGCTGAAAAGGATAAAGTGGAGTATTTGGAGAAGTTGATGAAGATGAAATGATTTCTGGTTTTGAAAATATATAAAAGAAAGAGGTGCTTTATAAGCACCTCTTTTTATTTATAATAACAAATAAAACTTCTCTTAATTCAATAAAAATTATTCATTAATGGAAATAAAAAAATCTATAAAATATTAAAAAATAGGTATTTATACCTAGTCTCATATTTACATTAAACATTTAATTTACAAAACCAAGAACTAACCAATAATTTAACCAAAAAATGACGGAGGATAGAATTCACAAAATTGACGCTTTGTTTAAATCGTATAATTACATTCTCGCTGACAACTCAAACAATAAGGTTCGAGTTTACACATTAAGATATGGAATGTACCATGCCGCTGAAATAATCTCTTTTGACGAAGAGTATGATGTCTCCAAATATAAACATGAGTACTCTGAATTAGGTTATGCTACAGATGTAAAAATTCTCAATTCCGAAGAATCTATTGAAGAATATCTTTTTAATGGTTTTTTTATAAAAACTCCTTTAGGTAATGAACTAAGAAATAGATATAAACATTTTGTAAATAGACAACTTCACAATTTACCAGAAAATAGCCAATACAAATACATCGAAAGTTCTTTTGACTTGATATTTCAAAATGAACATGGGAATGTAATAGAAAATACATCATATAACGGAAGTACTGATATAACTCTAATAGATAAAATTAACAACTATCTGTCAGATGTTTCGGGAGCCTTATTCGTAATCATTGAAGCACCAGCTGGTTTTGGTAAAACTTGTACAGCAAACGAAATTTTAAACACATTTTCAGTTCAAGATTGCAAAAAACTGCCCTTCTTTACTGAGTTATCTAGAAATAGAGAAGCACGAGTTTTTAAACATATTTTACTAAATGAAATTGACGAACAATTTCCAAATGGAATAAAGCAAAATATCGTGCTAGAGCAAATATTTAAGGGCCGAATCCCATTAATTATTGACGGTTTTGATGAGTTAATATCTAAAGAAAGCAATAAAGATGAAGTAGAAAGCATGTTAACTACAATTATAGATCTCTTAAAAGGACAGGCCAAAATAATAATTACATCACGAAAAACAGCAATTTTTAATAGTGATGAATTTCTAAATGCAATTTTTGAATCTCAAAACGAATTTTCATTGGCTAGATTTGAGATAAAAGAACCTACTATTGAAAACTGGTTGGATAATAATAAAATTGAACTAATTGAGAATTCCTCTTTTCCTTTAGAGCAAATTGCTAATCCCGTATTGTTATCATATCTGAGAAACATTTCAATTGAAAAATTATCTGAATATGTTTTAAATTCAGACGGCGCATTAATAAATAAATATTTCGATTATTTACTTAAAAGAGAACAGGTAAGACAAAACCTAAAATTATCTAATGAATCCCAATTAAGGATTTTTAGAAAATTAAATCGATTTATGTCTGAATTTAATATCACAGCCGAATCTAAAGACACTATAAAAGATTTTATTAAAGAATATAATTTAAAAATTTTACAAGATAGCTTAAGAGATTACATAGCAGAGGAAAGACCAACTATTGAAGACTTAGTAGATACTTTATCTAATCATGTTTTTCTAGATCGAAAAAACAATGGCAATGTAGGGTTTGTTAACGATTACATATTTGGCAATTTCATTGGTGAAAATTTAATTTACAAAAAATTTCAAGAACATTATAAAAATTTTACAGAGGTAATACCTCAAGATTTTGCATTAAAATCAATCGAATCATTTAAAATTCAAAATCATGATAATAAAATTCTCCTATGGGAAATTTACAATGAAAATGATTTCAAATTTGACATGAATTTTTACTTTGAACTTGATTATAACTTAATTAAAAAGTTTTCAAGATGCTATACTAATCTATTTCTCATTGACAAAACAATTAGAAATATAAATTTTGATTCCTCTTCTAATTTTATAGAATGCAATTTTTCAAGTGTGAATTTTGAAAATTGCAAATTTAACACTTCGATTTTTGAAAAAACATCTTTTCAAAACTGTGGTTTTTACTCTTGTGAAATTACTAATTCTGACAAGATTGAATTTATCAATTTTGCAATTTATGCCTGTAATACAAACAATTCTTTTTTAGAAGAAATAGAAAATCGGCTTTTAATAGAAGATGGCAAAAAAGCAAATAAGAAATTGACTGAAGAAGATGTTTTAAAACATTTCTTCCAAGTAGATGGTATCAAACCGCGTGCTAGAAAATTTTCTTATATAAAGAAAATATTAACTGATTATACAGATCGTGAAGTAAGTAAGATAATAGATAATCTCAAAAAGAAAGAATACTTACATTTTAAAGATGATGTTGGTTTTATAACAAGAGAAGCTATTAATCACCTAATACACATTAAAGAATGATTGCAGGACTACAAATGATTGAGAAGAATATCGCTGAAAAAATCTCTGATGAATTAGATAAAATTGGATTATTATACAGATTATTCAGTAGAACAAAAGACAATAAATCAATCACCGAAAAAATTCAAAGAAAGGCTGCTGAAGGAACTCCTTACAAAGTTGATGGAAAAAAAATTCAAGATTTAATAGGCGTGAGAATAGTTACATACTTTCAAGATGACATACATTTAGTAAAAAAAATACTTAATGATAAATTTAAATTTGTAGATGAAGAAATAGATGAGTTAGCATTAACTGTTTTTAAGCCTAAAAGAACAAATATAATATATTCTTTTAATAGTGAACAAATTGACACATTTACAGAAATCCAATTTTCTTCTCAAAATGAAGACTTAAAACTTATTGATAAAACTTTTGAATTACAATTAAGGACTATGCTATCAGAAGGATGGCATGAAATCGATCATAATTTAAGATATAAATGTAAGCAAGACTGGGAATCACATAAAGAAAAAGAACGACTTTTAAATGGAATATATGCAAATCTGGAAACTAATGATATTGCTCTCAAAAGTCTTTTTAATGAATTGGCCTATCAACATTTTAAAAATAAAAATTGGGAGGCTCTAATACGCACAAAATTTAGATTGAAATTCCAATTAACCCCTATGAAACCTCAATTAATTGAAATTTTTGAATCTGATCATTCTTTAGCTAAAAGAATCATCAAATTTGATAGAGGCGAATTACTACTAAAAATTGCAATGTCAGACTTCTCTTTACCAGTTAACATAAATAACTTAATTTATATAATTAATTATTTTGAACTTAAAAATCGAGAAATTTATGATGTTAGTCCAGAATTAATAAGAAATTATGGATTTGAATAATTGCAAAAAACCAAAAAAGCGCCACAATCCCAAGATCGTGCCGCTTCTCTATTTTCTGTAAAACTCTAAGGTTAATTAAACCCCTAATTTCTTAGCAATTTCAGCAGGAATTCCTCCTTTGTTTACTAGTAATGCAGTAGTTTTATATTTTACGAAGTTCTTAGTTACAAACAAGAAACCTTTGTAGTCGTTTGTTTCTCCCCAAGAATTTTTTACGATATAGTATTCTTTTCCAGTTTGATCTTTTGCAAGACCAATAATGTGCATTCCGTGGTCGTCTGTTGTAGTGTAGTTATCAAACGCAGCCTGACGCATTTCTGGAGTAATTTCTGGTTCTGCTTTAGGTCCGTTAAACATGTCTGCTTTTTCTTCAGCTGTCATGTCGTCGAATTTTTTAGACGCTACATAAGCTACACCATTTTTCCAGCTAAAACTTTTCTCGCTAACATCTGTTGCCCAAGCTACAGTATATCCTTTTTTAAGTGCATTGTCGATAACGTCTGTCATATCGTTCACTTTTACGTTGTAAACTTGATCCAATGACCAGTTGTCTGGCACCATCATAGTTGTTTTTTGGTAGTACGGAGCGTTTGTAAAAGATGATATTTCTACATACTCGTCTGGGTTAATCCCTACTACTTCTTTAGCAAAAGTTTGTGGCGTATAGTTTTTTCCTTTGTATGTGAAGTTATCTGGCACTTTTCCTAAATAAGAATCAATAACAGCTGCGTATGCTTTTTGCCAGTTTGGAGTCAATTCTCCATTCGGGTTTTTCACCACTGCTGCAAGAACACTTTCCATAAGAGCTCCCATTTCAGCAAATTTGTTTTTGTCTGTTCCGTAGTTTAATCCTGTGTAAACTTCTCTTGGCACAGTTCCGTATTTTTTGTACATATTAATTACATCGTGAAGAGCACCTCCGTCACCAAGCGTAATTGCTCCGTGCATACGAACATAGTTTACCCCTTTTTCTACATACACGTTTCTTGCAGAATAAATTTGAGATAGCTCAACTGGCTGTTTTCCTAAACGAATCATTTCTGACTCTAAGAATGAGTTTGTTGAGTAACTCCAACAAGTTCCAGATGATCCTTGAGATTTTACCGATGTTGTACCTAGGTTAATTACTTCTGTAAATTTGAAGTTCTCTTTACTTTTGTCGCTTGCATTTAGTTTAAGTGAATTTACTAAAATGTCTTGCGCAAAACAGCCTGCAGTTCCAGCCAAAAATACTGAAGCAGCAAACACTGATTTGAATGAAAATGTATTCATAATTTATGTTTAAGATTTAACAAAATTAGTCTCCAATGTTTCCAATTTGTTACAAAACAATTAAATATTATACAATTTGTGCAATGTTTAGTTGTTAATGTTTTCTTAACGGCAATAATTATTAAGGCATTTAACACAAAAAGCCTCAATAACATATCATTGAGACTTTTTGCGGTTATTAATTTATAAATTAACTTCTTACAAGTTTTTACTTCAAAATCTATCGCATCCAGTTGCTTCCAAAAACAATATAGTAGGCCCACTCTTCTGGCCCTCTGGCAACGTCTACTCCCATTCGGAGTTTAAACTTTCTGGCAATAAGGTATCTAAAACCGGTTCCGTAACTGTAAATAACGGGTTTGGCAAAAGCCTGATCCCAATCGTTAAAGGCGCTGGCGAGACCTCCGTAACCCATTAAGCTCCATCGCCTGTAGAGATCCCATCGAAATTCTAACTCGCTCACAATACTGGTGTTTCCCATGTATCTCGCGGCTGGAATTCCGCGCATATTAATTCCTGGTTTTAAATAAAAAGGCGGACTCCCCAACGCCTGCTCCCCTTCAATCCTGAGTCCGCCAATTAAGGTTTTCGCCAACGGATAATATCCAATTGCCGATAAATTGATGCGCCACGCCTGATAATCGCTTCCCAGCGCTTTATCTGACCAGAAAAAATCGGATTGAAGCCGTATTCCTTTATCTGGCGTAAATATATTGTCACGTCCATCAAACTGGAGTGCGGCTCCAAGCTGACTTATGGTGCTTTTTATGTCTTTTGGATCTACAAATGGCGGCGGAAGATTAAAGTCGGGCAGGTTTATTTTTGAGTTTAAAAACAAATACTGAGGTCCTACACTCCATTTGGCATTATTAAACTGTTTGAGCCATTGTGTATAAAAAATAGTAGATTTAAAGTTCAATTTAAATTCCTCATCTTTCTGATTGGGCAAGTTATTGGCATAAAAGGATAAATTCATATCGCCATAAGCCGCAAAAGCCCGGTACAGAATTTTAGGTTTTACCAAGGTTGCAGAACGGAAAGCGCCAGCCATCCAGCTTTTGTTAGCCGTATACATTCCGACTCCTCCTGTAATATCTGGATTTATAAATCGTTTTTTTCCGTCTGCTTCAATAACAGGAGCGCGTTTTTTTAGAAAAATTGGTGCAATTGCAGCCCCAAATCCTCCAACAGCGGGCTCTGTAATTATGGTTGGCACGACTATAAATCCGTTGGCATAAATAAGAAAATCGCTTAAATCAAAAGCTCCGTCTAGCGAATCTTTCATAACGGCATGATGCTTTTGAGCATTTAAAAAATTCAACGATACAATCATGCAAAGCAAAAACAGAACGCTTTTTTTTGTTGTTTTTTTGTTTTCCATACAGTGTTTATCGTTTTAGATTTAAATTTTCACTTCGTCAAAAAAAATCTCTAGCAATTATTTTTTCTTGAAACTGAATACGTGTGCCAGCGTAATAAAGAAAGTATTTCCCTGAAATCTATTTACTGCATTTACTTCGCCAATCCATCTAAAACCTGCCGAGGTCATACAGCCAAGATGCAAGTAATTTACCTCAGCGCCTAGTCCGCCAACTCGATCTTTGTCGGGTTCAACAACCAAAATGCTTCCTACTGGAATTTTATCGTCTGACACTTTATATTGCAGGTAATAGATCAATCCTGCATTGAAAATGCCTTTTGGAGCCGTTTTTTCGGCATTCATACAATAAAACGTTTTTCCCAAACCTCCTTCGATGCTTAAAATATCTCCTGTTTTTATATCGGTGTCTTTCTTTTTTCCGTTGATTTCATAAGAGGCTAAAGCAGAAAAATGAAATGTCTTTTTATCATTAAAGAATAAAGTTGTCCCTGCCGAAAACTCATTCATAAACATTCCTAAACCGCTATTATCGCTAGCTCCAAGTTCATATTTTCCTGTTGGCATATACAATTGGTAACTGAATACAAAATCCGCTCTTTTATTGTGCCAGCCTAACTGAACGGGCTGTATGTACATATCTGTAAAAGCAAAACTGCTTTTAGAATCTACATAACTTCCTTGAATCGTATTAGACGCTCCAGCCAACAGAATTGTAGCACCGTAATTGGCTCCTAGAATTTTAAAATCGGTTACATAATTTGCTCCAACGCCTGTTATAAACATGGTAAGATCTGGATTGCCCATTTTATCTCCGTCAGCATTTCTTAAAGAAGATGCACTATAAATATAACCTGGAATGTAGACGCTCAATGTTTTATCTGGAGCCTGAGTTCCAGATTGAAGCCCCATTGCACCCAAAATATGCCCACCTTTTAATTGAGCATTACTACAAAAAGAAATCAATAAAAGCATTGCTGCATATATTGATCGGAATGTTTGTATTGAAAAATTTTTTTTTACCTTCATGCTGAAATGTTTTAAAATAAATTAAGACTTTACAACCGCTGTCAACAACGCTATTTTGGAAGGAGATAATTTTATTTAAAATAATACGCTCCTTTATGATCCGGATTTATTCGTATGGTTTTAAAATATTCTGAAGGAGATTTTCCAGTATGTTTTATAAAAGCTCTAAAACAAGTTGTTCGGGATTTAAAACCAGACCCCCAAGCCATACCTTCTAAGGATAAGTCTTTCCACTCGGGATCGTTTATTTTATCTTTAAAATATTCAATCCTTTTGAGATTAACATAATCCTGAAAATGAAGACCAAATTCAGAATTAATCAAATTGGATAAATGATGTACCGATATTCCTGTTTCTTCAGCCAAATCTCTTATTACAAAATCTTTTTTTAAGAATAGATTTTTAGAGTTTAACTCATAATCTAATTTTAAAAGGTATTCTTCTCTTTTTTCAAGAGTCAGTTCGTTTGCAATGGGAAGCGTATTCTTTGTTTCTTTTGTTTTTACCATTAATGTATTGTCGACAACAAAATCGAATGACTCTTCTTCGTCATGAAAGATTTGAGGTTTGAAATAAAGCCAGCCAACCGTAAAAAACAATACAGAAGAAATGAGAATGTAACACGAAAGATCTGTTGCCTCTACTTTTTGCAATAAAAAATGATGTACAAAAAGTGCCGAAAACAAAAACAAAATCATGAGATTATATACTCTAATCCAGTTAATTACTTTATTATGATGAAATTGGTTTCCTGTAAATTTTTTCAGATCATAGTTTAAAATCAACATGGTTTGAAAAAAGACATAGAAAAGCCAAATCGTCAGTGTTAAAACAGAAAATGGATTTTTAATTAATCCCGCAATATAATGGACCGCTTTTATATTAGTGTAACTTCCGACATAAACAACGAGCGTTAAAAAGAAATAAATAGCAAATGGCACAAAATGCAGCCAGTCGTATTTTCTGAAACTTTTATTTAATGATAAAATGTTTCTAACGTACAAAAATGAGCAAGGAGCGGTTAAAAATATAAACGCTTTTGTGATGGTAAATAGATCTGGGAAATTTTTAAATAAATTGGCCGACAAATAAAAATTGTAGATACTTACCAACGCAAGACTCAATAAGAACATTCCCAAAAAGAAACTCTTTGAATAGTTTTTTCTGGAAAATAAAACCATAATTGCAGTAGCCAGGCCAGCAATTGTGGCTATAAAAAAGAAAAGGGAAAGTAAAATATCGATCATTTTTTTAAGCTTAAATTAGTAACAATTATTTTTCTTAAAATCTTAAAAATAGAATACGATGGGGGGGCGTATGTAGAAGTATAAACATTGTACTTGCCAGACTTTGGCAAGTACAATATTGGGCTGTAGTTATTTTTTAACTGCTCCCGGAGGAAAACCAGTTAATATTTTTTTGATTGCATCGTTGATGAATTGTTCTGGATTGTCTGGTTTACTGTCAATTTCGGCATTTCCGATTCCTTGCCAAACTAGCTTGTCTGTTTTTGAAGATACGATATCTATAATTAATGATCCATCAACATAATCGTAGGTATTGAATGTTGTGCTACCACCACCCATCATGGCACCGCCGCCCCAATATCCGTATGGACGATACATTCCTCCATAGCCATAAAAATTACTATCGGCTGTTACTTGAGTTTTATTTTTTAAGATAGAAACGGCATTCACTTTTAAATCAGGATTGCTGGATTCTGTAAATCCTTTTGCAAGCATTTCATTTCGGATTGCTTTTGCAACACGATCAACATTTAACTGATTTACTTGACCTTGCTGCGCTTTTAAGTCATAAACCGCAAAAGTTTTGTATTCGCTGAAATTAGCAGAATGATCATAATCAGTTGTAACTTTTACAGTTGGAGAGCAGCTGTAAAACAAACCCAAAAATAAGACTGGGAGTATACGAAGACTTGTTCTTTTAATATTCATGTTGTGGTATTTATTAAATTAATAATTAAATCAGTTTAACTCGAATGTATTAAAATCGTAAAAATCTTGAACGGAGGGCAAAAATGTATTAATAATTGTCAGTACGACACAAACACCTACTAAACAATTACTTAGATCACTCTCAAAGATAAATCATTTTATTTAATTAACAGTATTAAATAAATAAAATCTTACTTTATCATTTTTGAACCTATTTTGTTCAAAATTTTAAGATTGTTTAAAGTTCTATTTACCTTGTACAGCTACATCATTATCTGTATGATGCTTATTAAATTTCTGCAGCTATAGGCAGTTTGCCATGTTTTATTGCTTCCAGCATTTTGTTGTAATCCGATTCGTTTTGATCGGCGTATAAAACTGAAAACTCCGAAATGGCATTGGCAAATTCGTTTGTATCTCCAATATAACCTGAAATCAGCGAAGGATCTCCCGAACGTGCGTGAGCTCTTGCAAGTGCCCATCCGCAGGCTTTGGCGTACTCTGCCATATTTTTAGGTTTCATTACTTCTAGCACCGGTTTTACTTTAGCATCTCTAAGCTGGCGTATGTAGAAGAACTTGTTTTTGCTGTCGTCTGTCCAGCCTAGAAACATATCAGATGCCGATTGCATTAATTTTTGTCCCATTACAATTCGTTCGCCCTGATGGCTGTATTTTCCTTGTGTTTTTACATTGCCTTCTAAGACACTTTTTCGGGCTTCTTTAAACTGTAAAAAAATAGGTTCTCCTGTTGCCGACATCAGCAGACTAATGCCGCACAATGTTCCAACGCTGCCAACCCCAACAACTTTTATGACTATATCATGAAGCTTATATCTGCTTAGCAAAACTTGTTTTTCTTCTGAAAGGGATTCTAAATATCTATTGTGTATAATTTCTCCTTCTTTGGCAACTTGTTTTTCAAGATCTCCGGTTGGATGAAATATCAAAGGCGGATCATCTTTTATACGTGCTCTGGCTCCATCAAAATAGGTCATTTTGGCAAACTCCTTTTCATGGGCAGTATATTCTGATGCTTTTTTTATTCTCTTTTGGTCAAATTCTTTAAAGTCTTTGTCTCGGCCTAATTCAATCAGTTCTGCCAGATCAATATCGGCATACCAAATTTGAAGCGCTGAGAGTTTACTATAATCCAACATGTGCCGTTTATAACTGTCTGCAACATTCCAAGCAAATTCTTTACAATTTTTATTGGAAAATTTTCGCCATCTTCCTGCGATAACAAAACTGGCCGCAAGTCTTTTTACATCCCATTCCCAGGGTCCTGGATAAGTTTCATCAAAATCATTAATATCAAAAACCAGTTTCCGTTCTGGAGTTGCAAATCCGCCAAAATTCATCAAATGGCAATCACCGCAAAGCTGTAGATTTATTCCCGATACCAGAGTGTGAGCCAAGTCGGCAGCCATGATAGCAGCGGCACCTCTGTAAAATGCAAAAGGAGATTCCATCATTCTTCTGTACCGAATAGGCAACAGGCTTTCAACCCTTCCTTCGCTAGTTTGAATTAAAATATCTACTGGATTTTTACGGTTTTTAAAAGAATTCCATTCTCTATGTTTCTCCAAAGGGATTTTCTTTCTAATCGAAGCTCCTTTTTGGTAACGTTCCGCCTTTGATGCTATCGGATTAAATACGGTTTCGGCTGTATGTTTTGAATCTTCTTCCATAATCCGATAATTAAAATTAGATCGTCTTAACTTCTTTTTTTACTGCGGAAATATAAATGCTACCACCGCTCTTAATCCCCAATCTGGTTTTATAGATTGATGCCCGACAACTGGTATTAATGGCATAACCGCAAATTGCATGGTCTGACCGCCTAATTTTGTAATTGCGCCAACATTTGGGCTCACTGTAATAAGAGTCGTTTTTCCTTCCCAGTTTTGGGTTATTTCTGAAGTGATTCCTAAACTTGCACCGCTTTTATAACTATGTGTTAGAAATAATTGCGTGTAAAACTGATTAAAATCTGCTCTGTCGGCATTTCCTGCAACAGACCAAATTTGATTGGCTAGAAAACCAATCGAAAGTCCTTTTCCTTGATGCATGACCAAAACGCTGGGTCCAATTCCAAACTTTTCTGTTCCTAAAAGTTTCTCTGTAGCAGTTGGCACCAAAAAAGCAGGACCAAGACCTAAAATAATTCCTTTAGTTTTAGGAGCAAAAAATGCTGTAACCGTTGCATCGCTTAAACCGAACTCATGTGTGTTTTCTCCTGTAACATCTTGTTGATCTACAACTGGAAGAATATAACGCGTAATTAAATTTAAATTCTCACTTAATTTAAAAGGGACAACGGGCTGAATATTGATCTGATATTTTGATCCATTATAAGGACCAATTCCATAGGTAAGATTATTTTGAAGCGGGACACTAATTAAACTTGCAACCGGATTTGCCATTTTATCGGCAAGTTCCTGAGCACTATTTCCCGGTTTTGGTTCTTCTTGTGCAAAACCCGTAAATGACAGTACAAAAAGACTTATACAGAAAAATAATTTATTGAAAATATAATTCATAAAACTGCCATTTTAAAAGATTAGTAACATTTATATTAATGAACAGCTTCTAGCAACTAGAAACTGTTCATTTTTTTATAACTAACTCAAAACTTAGTTTTTATCATCCGCCTCCGCTTCTTTTTGCAGTTGTTGTGGCTTTCAGTTTTTCCTGAACATTTTTAAACATCAAATAATCATTAATTGTAGTTGGACCAGGATACATTTGGCTCTGCAATGGATTTGGCGGATATTTCTCATACGTTTTAACGAACTCTGCAAGAATGTTTTGAATAGTAGGCAAAAACCATGTTTTCTCTGTAAAATTATTCATAAACAAATCATAACGTTCTTGAGGATCTGCCCATAAATCATATATCTGAGGCACGGTTGCCACATAACTTGCCGCTCCTTTCCATCCTAAATTAGAGTCGACTGACAAACCTCCTGTATGCGCACCATTGTCTCCGCGTAAGTTAAATACCGCTTTAAATTTTCCAATTCGAATTGCTCCAGGAGCCAATTCGTCTTCTGTAAAATAAAGCCACATGTTTCTTTTTGATTTTCCTGTACCAAATAAAACTGGCGACATATCATAGCTATCAAAAATAGTTGGTTTGCCTTCTCTGTCTACTGTTGGCAATTCCTGCCCTGATAAAGCAGCAAAAGTTGCCATAAAATCAAGTGTTCCTAAAATATCGCTGTTTTTGCTATTGGCTTTAATTTTTCCAGGCCACCACGCTAAAGTTGGAATACGGCTTCCGCCTTCGCGATCTGTTCCTTTTGTTCCTCTAAATGGAGTGTATCCACAATCTGGATAAACGTCTTGCCAAGTTCCATTATCAACCGTATAAATGATTAAAGTGTTTTCGGCAATTCCCATGTTACGAACTTCATCCATAATACGGCCAATTCTTGCATCTAATTCAACAATACAATCGGCGTATTTATTTTTACCTGCAGATTTCCCTGCATAATCAGGATGCGGTAAATTTGGCTGGTGATTTTTTGCAAAAGAGATTTCCATAAAAAACGGTTTATCTTTTTTACCATTTTCTTTCAGCCATTTTATAGACTCTTCTTCTGTATATTGATCCAAAAACGGAATTACTTTTCCATCTATTTTTCTAACTTCTCTATATGGTTTTCCAGCCTCTCCTTCTAAAGCACCTTTGGTTCCTTTGACCCATGTTGCTCTAATATCATCTGGCATGTCAGCATTCCAATCTGGATCTGTATAGGTATAAGCATTTAAGTGGTAAAGCGTTACGTTTTTCATCACATCAAAACCTTGTGCAATTGGCATAGAATAGTCTTCTTCGCCCAAATGCCATTTTCCTGCAAAAAAGGTATTGTAATTTTTACGTTTTAATAAAGATGCTAGTGTCCACTCTGCTTTTGGCAAACCTCCACCATCACCCGGAAAAGCAACGGTTGTCATACCACTTCTATTAGGTATTCTTCCAGTAATTAACGCTGCCCTTCCTGGCGTACAGCTTGGCTGTCCGTAAAAAGACCAAAACTGCATACCTTCATTTGCCATTCTATCAATATTTGGAGTTGCGGCTCCTCTAGCTTCACCACCGCCATAAGGACCTAAATCTCCCCATCCGGTATCATCTGATAATAAAATAATAATATTTGGACTTTTTTGCGCATAACCAATACTGGCTATCAAGAAGCAAAAAAGCAAGCCAAAAGTCTTTAAGAGACTGACTGGTTTGATTGATCTAAAATTTGTTTTCATAAGCTGTTCTGGAATAAATTAATACAATCTTTAATTCTAAACTTTTTGGATAGAAAATCTATTTACTTCAAATTCTAATTATTTGTCTGAGAATATTTTTTCCCAATCGTCTTTCATGCTTATTACATGATATTTATATTTTGTTGCCGTATTTAATGAAAGATTATCTTTTTCCTGATAATTGTATTCTCTAATGGAGTCATTATGGTTTACAATTAACTGAAAAGATGGATATTTACTTCCAGAAGAATATCTCAACATGGCAAGGTCGCCAGCTCCACCTTCATTTCCGCAAGCAAAAACAGGTCTTTGACCAATGTGTAGCTGTATGCCAACAGGTTTTCCTTCTTTGTCATTAAAATGATCTAATCCTGGTTCTCTTAAAACTGCATTTTTGGCATCATCAAATTTATATTTGAAAGACGTTCCCACAACCTGATCTTTTGGAATCCCGTAAAAATCCTGAGATATTGCTCTAACAACTTCAACCGTTCCGCCAGTAACAATGAAAGTTTTGAAACCATTTGCACGCAAATAATTCAAAAGTTCCAATTGAGGCTGATATCTAATTTGTTTTACTGGAACATTTTTACCAGGATATTGCGATGTTTTAAAAAAATCATTCACTGATGCTTCAAATTCATCTTCTGTCATTCCAGTATGAGTTGCCGCAACAAGTTCAATAAGTGCTTTATCGCCTCCTTTTTCAAAAAACGTTTTGTCTTTTTCAACCACGGCTTTAAATGGCTGTTTTTGAGCTAAAGCAGGATTAGCTTCTACCATTTTTTTTACTTTATAAAAAGCAAAAAGCTCTTGTACGTATGGTTTTTCTGCCCATAGAGTTCCGTCATTATCAAAGGTTGCAATCCTACTTTCTACCGGAATAAAATCCGGACTTCCTTCTTTGGTTACTTTTTCAACGTAAGCGATAATGTCTTTTTTTAAAGCTCCATCATTCCAGCTTGGTAATGGATCTCCGCTATTTGCGGTAGTTTCTGTTTGTTTATTTTCTGTTGGAGCAGTTAAAGTATCTGATTTTTTACAGGAAAAGAAAAACAAAGACAAAACCACCAAAGACCAAATTGATATATTTTTTTTCATGATGTTTTTATGTTAGTAAAAAAGATTCAGACTTTTCAATCTGAATCTTTTTTTAGATTATTTATTTTTTCTTTTTTGAAGCTGCCTCTTCTTCTTTTAACTTAGGTAAAACATTTTTCTCTACATATTTTTGTGCTTTGATGTCTTTCATTGCTTCTTCCATAATAGTATAAGCAGAGAAACTTGGTGGAATTGATCTTGGAGGATATTCTTTAAATGTCTCTGCAAATGCAACCACATCTTGAATTGCACCGTACATTAACTGTACGTGATTTAACTGCCATTCCCAAAATGAATTAGAAGTTATATCTGCTCTCTCAAAAGGATCTTGATACAAATTGAAAATCTTTTGTAAACGTAGTTTTGTAAACGGTTCTGCCCAAACTCCCATTGTACCTTCTAGTCGCTGTTCTGCAAAAACATACTTATAATCCCCTTCTCTTAAACCAACTAAAAGTCCATCATCATCTGTATAAAAGAATTTTTCTCTGAAACTTTTTTCTGTCTTCCCTTCCAAAAATTTACTTTGATCATAACCATCTAAATGCACCTTATAGGTTTTTCCATTTGCTGAATATCCCTTTAAAAGTTTATTCACAATATCTGGTTCACCTGCGATTGAAGCGAATGTAGGAATCCAATCATTATGGCTCATCAATTCTGTAGTTACAGCTCCTGGCTTAATATGCCCTGGCCAGCGTACAATACATGGTACACGGAAAGCTCCATCCCAGTTCGTATTTTTTTCTGAACGGAAAGGTGTCATCGCACCATCAGGCCAAGTATTCATGTGAGGTCCATTGTCTGTAGAATACACTACAATAGTATTATCAGCAATTCCTAACTCGTCTAGTGCTTTTAAGATACTTCCAATAGTTTCATCATGCTCAATCATACCGTCGATATATTCACTATCTCCGTGAGTATATCTGCCTCTATGCTCAGCTCTTACGTGTGTACGAAGGTGCATACGAGTTGCGTTAAACCAACAGAAAAATGGCTTTCCCGAAGCGCTTTGTCTCTTGATAAAATCAATTGCTGCGGCAGAGGTTTCATCATCTATAGTTTCCATTCTTTTTTTGGTAAGGGCTCCAGTATCTTCAATTTTTTGTTTTCCAACTCTTCCAAAACGAGGATCTGTAGTAGCGTCATCAGCATTTGTTGCAGTACATTTTAAAACTCCACGTGGTCCAAATTTTTTCAAATATTCTGGATCTTTTGGATAATCTGGCAATTCTGGTTCTTCTTCAGCATTTAAGTGATACAAGTTTCCAAAGAATTCATCAAAACCATTAACGGTTGGCAAACTCTCATTTCGGTCTCCAACGTGGTTTTTACCAAATTGACCAGTCACATATCCTAAACTTTTCATGATTCCTCCAACAGAAGGATCTAACTGACTCATTCCCATTGGAGCTCCTGGGAAACCTACTTTTGTAAGCCCAGTTCTTAAACCGTGCTGTCCTGTTAAGAATGCTGCACGCCCAGCTGTACAACTCTGTTCTCCATAATAATGTAAAAAACGTAAACCTTCATTGGCTAAGCGATCAATATTTGGGGTAGTGTATCCCATAAGTCCATCACTATAAGCACTTATATTAGTAGTTCCAATATCATCTCCCCAAAGCACTAGGATATTTGGTTTTTTGCTCTGTGCTGTAACAGAAACTCCCGTAAAAAACAGCAATGCAAATACTCTCAAGGTATCTGCAAATCCGTACTTAAATTTGATTTGTTTCATGATAATAAAAATTCGTTAATGATACTTATTTATATGAGTTTGAAAAGCAAAAAAATAAATAGGAAAAATGATAAACTTTGAAAAGGCATTTCTAATCTGGGTTGCATTTTTTTGAATGTTTCAAATTCATTTTTTATTTTAAAATCTGAAACAAAATATTTTTAACTTTTTCTTAAGTATCTCAAATTTAACTAGTAAAAAAGCGAACTATTGAATTTATTCGGCATAAACTTGTTTCATTTTATAATATGAAACAAGAAAATTGGAGAATTTGCACCAAAATGTTTCATTTTAAAAAATGAAACACGTTAAAACATCAGAAAATTAAGAAGTTATGTTTTAATTTAAAAAAAAGAAAAAAAAGAGGGAAATAATGATTGGAGTTTATTTTTTGAGGAGCTATTTTTTTAAAATGACCTAATGAAACAAAAAAATCTTCTTTTTCAGGTAAAATTTTAACAAATTGTGAGAAATTCGATTTTAGAAATATCCTCTAAAAGACAAAATAGCTAAATCAGGAAAGCAAATGAAGTTTTGCACAAACAGGCTAAAACAAAAAAAGCCACTTACAGAAGCGGCTTTTTTTAAATTATTAAAGAATAAATTATTCGATTTCAGAAACTCTCATCGTATTAACCATTCCTTTATCTTTAATTGGCATTGCAGCAAGATTGATTAAATAATCTCCTTTTTGTGCATAACCTTTTTCGATTGCAATTTGATTTACATCTGTTACAGTATCATCTGTACTTTCTTCATTATCATAGTAGAAAGATTTAACTCCCCATAATAAATTCAATTGTGTTAAGATTCTTCTGTTTGAAGTAAATACTAAAATGTGAGCCGTTGATGGTCTCCAAGCTGAAATTTGGAACGCTGTATAACCACTATTAGTTAGCGTACAAATTGCTTTAGCTTCAATTTCGTTAGCTAATAACGCTGCTTGGTGGCAAACTGTTTTAGTAACAAAACGTTTAGTTTTAATTTGTGGTGTATTTTGAGGCACTTGAATAAGCGGAGAGTTTTCTACAGCCTCGCAAATTTGCGCCATTCTTTGAATTACTTGTACTGGATAGTTTCCTGTAGCAGTTTCTCCAGACAACATTACAGCATCTGCGCCATCCATTACAGAGTTAGCAACGTCATTTACTTCTGCTCTTGTTGGAGTTAAACTTGTAATCATTGTTTCCATCATTTGTGTAGCAACGATAACAGGAATTCTAGCTGTTTTAGCTCTTCTGATTAAATCTTTTTGCACCAATGGAACTTCGTGAGCAGGAAGCTCAACACCAAGATCTCCACGAGCAACCATTAAACCATCGCAATATGCTACAATTTTATCCATGTTCTCAAGAGCTTCTGGCATTTCAATTTTAGCAATAATTGGAATTTTAACTTCTGAATGTTTTGCAATTAACTCTTGCAAATCTTGTAAATCGCGTGGAGTTTTCACGAATGAAAGTGCGATCCAGTCTACTTTTTGTTCGATTGCAAAAATAGCATCTGCAATATCTTTTTCTGTTAAAGCTGGTAAAGAAATTTTTGTGTTTGGAAGATTAACTCCTTTTTTAGATTTTAATTCTCCACCTTGAATAACTTTAGCAACAACCTCGGTTTTTTTATCTGTTGAAACAATTTCAAAAATAAGTTTACCATCGTCAAGCAAAATACGCTCTCCAACATTTACATCATTTGGGAAATTTTGATATTTCATAAATGCTTTTTTTGCATTTCCGATAATATCCTCTGCAGTTGTAAAAGTGATTTCATCACCATCATTTACCACAGTTCCTTCTTCCATTACACCAACTCTAAGTTTTGGTCCTTGCAAATCTCCTAAGATTGCAGTTGTGTAACCAAACTCTTCGTTTAATCCTCTAATAATGTCGATTTTTTCTTTTACTCCTTCGTAATCTGCATGCGAAAAATTGATTCTAAACACATTAACACCTGCATCGATCATATCTTTAATGATCTCTCTTGTACTACAAGCGGGGCCAAGTGTAGCAACAATTTTGGTTTTCTTGTTTGTTAGCATTTTTTTTAAAAAATTAGATTGTTTTTTGATTTTATTTTGTCTGTATCAACGGCATAAATAGCCGCAATACTTTCTATTGTGTTTAATTTTTGTTGAATTTCTGAAAAATTAAGCGCCTCTTCGCTATTATCAATTTTCAGGAAAAAATCGACTTTTTTAAATTCAGGAAGTAAATGAATTGTTGTAGAAACCTCACTTGTTTCATTAGAAAACAAATTCTGAAAATCATTTGTACTCACAGAAATGATTTCATTTTTATTCTGAATTAAATTCCAGGAAACAGCTTTTTCTTCATCATAATAATAGAATCTGGAAAAATTTGCTTCACCTTCCTTAGTTTGAGCATGGATCTCGTTTTTGCTCTTACTTAAGTTGATCGGAAGGATTTTATTGATAAAATAGGCTAATCTATAATCTTCTAATGAAGTATGAATTGCCATTAAATAATAATCAATTTCGTCAAATTCGTCTAAATCCAATTTATGAATAGCCATGTCTTGAAAAATCAAGTTGTAAATATACTATTTCTAAACGGAGCATCAACAGTTATGACATGCTTGTTTTGTTAAATTATAAACGAAAACGTTGTAGCCTTGTGATAGTTACAACATTTTTGCAGCTATTTCTTGTCAATTTTCTCTTGAAATGCAAAATAAGCTCTTTGCGATGCTTTTTCTTCTGCTTTCTTTTTTGATGTTGCGCGCGCTCTTGCGACAACTTTATCATCAATACTCAATTTGACACCAAATAAACGCTGGCCGTCTATACCATTGTCTTCAAAAATGTCATAATGAAAAACTCTTTTTTCCTTCTGACACCATTCGATAACAAGGCTTTTATAACTTATAACTTTTCCTTCTAGTCGAGCAATATCGACATAAGGAGTGACTACTCTTTTCTGGATGAATTTCTCGCAAAAAGAATAGCCTTTATCTAAGTAAATTGCTCCAATTAAAGACTCAAAAATATTACCATGAATGTTTTCTCCAAAGTGTTGAATAGGCACTTTACTTTCTACAAACTGTACTAAATTTAAATCTTTTCCTAATTCGTTCAAATGTTCTCGGCTCACAATTTTCGAACGCATTTTGGTTAAATAACCTTCATCGCCATTTGGAGCTTTATTAAATAAATGTGCAGCAATAACGGCACTTAACATCGCATCTCCTAAAAATTCTAAGCGTTCGTAATTTATAGGGTGCCCATTTTGATCCAATTTATTAGAAGAGCGATGTGTGAAAGCTCTTCGATAAAAATCAACATTTGTAGGCGGAAAACCAAGAATTTTCTGAATAGTGTCAAAAAAAATCCCGTCTTCTAGAGAACGGGATTTAGAAAATATTTTTTTGATAATATTCATATACAGAAAATTAATCAGCTAGTTTTTTAAACAATACACAAGCATTGTGTCCACCAAAACCAAATGTATTACTCATAGCAACATTTACTTCTCTTTTTTGAGGTTTGTTTAGAGTAAGGTTTAAAGATGGGTCAATGTTTTCGTCAACAACTGTATGGTTAATCGTTGGAGGAACAATACCGTGTTGCATTGCCAAGATAGAAGCAATTGCTTCAATAGCTCCGGCAGCACCAAGTAAGTGTCCTGTCATAGATTTTGTAGAGTTGATGTTGATGTTTTTAGCATGATCACCAAAAACTTTACTAATTGCTTTTAACTCTGCAACGTCTCCTAATGGAGTAGAAGTTCCGTGAGTATTGATATGATCAACTTGATCAGGTGTCATACCAGCATCTCTCAATGTGTTTTCCATTACTGCAATAACTCCAATTCCTTCTGGATGTGGTGCAGTTAAGTGGTAAGCATCAGATGACATACCTCCACCGCCAATTTCGCAGTAGATTTTTGCACCTCTTGCTTTAGCATGCTCATAATCTTCAAGAACTAAAGCTCCTGCTCCTTCTCCTAAAACGAAACCATCTCTAGTTGCGTCAAAAGGTCTTGAAGCCGTTTCTGGGCTTTCGTTTCTTGTAGATAAAGCGTGCATTGAGCTAAATCCTCCCATACCAGCAATTGTAACTGCAGCTTCAGAACCACCAGAAACAATAACGTCGCACATTCCTAAACGAATGTAGTTGAAAGCATCGATTAATGCATTTGCAGAAGATGCACAAGCAGAAACCGTTGTATAATTTGGTCCCATATACCCGTTACGCATAGAAATATGCGCAGGAGCAATATCGGCAATCATTTTAGGTATAAAGAAAGGATTGAACTTTGGAGTTCCATCGCCTTTTGCATAATACAATACTTCATCCTGAAAAGTTTCTAAACCTCCAATTCCTGCTCCCCAGATAACACCAACTCTTTGTTTGTTTACGTTATCATTTGTGATTCCAGCATCTTTAATAGCTTCATCACTGGCAGCAATTGCATATTGTGCAAACTTATCTAATCTACGAGATTCCTTGCGATCCATGTAATCTTCAATATTGAAGTTTTTTACTTCGCAGGCAAATTTCGTTTTGTGTTTCTCGGTATCATAATATGTGATCGGAGCGGCTCCGCTAACTCCATTCACAAGTGCATTCCAATATTCCTGGATATTATTCCCAATAGGAGTAAGTGCACCTAATCCTGTTACAACAACTCGCCTTAATGCCATAAATATGTATTTTGTGTCTTAAACAAATAAAACCCATTGCTTTCTTAATCGTATTGCTACTTAAGAGCCATGGGTATTTATATAAATATATCTTGTTTGATTGAAAATCAATCGAAATTTAAAAATTTAAAAAATAATAACACCCGACTCTTAAAAATTTCAAATTTCAAAAATCAAATTCCAATTGGAATTTGGAATTTCAAAAATTGGGATTTTTAGAAATCGGGTGTGGTATTATTATTTTTTTGCTTCTTCGATATAAGAAATAGCTTGACCAACAGTAGCAATGTTTTCTGCTTGATCGTCTGGAATTTGAATATCAAATTCTTTTTCGAATTCCATAATAAGCTCAACAGTGTCTAATGAGTCAGCTCCTAAATCATTAGTGAAGCTTGCTTCTGTTACAACTTCGTTTTCGTCAACACCTAATTTGTCTACGATAATCGCTTTTACTCTTGATGCAATGTCTGACATAATCTTTAATTTTAGAATTTAATTTGTTGGCAAAAATAAAAAACTTTATTTTAAAACAACTATTTAGTTTATAAATGTGACACTAATTTATAAAATTAATTTCAAGAAAGGTCTTTTAAAGCTATTTATTTTCGATTTTTATTCCGTTTTTTGCAGTCTTAAAACACACAACCCTATGAAAAAAATTATCGTTTTCGCCTCAGGATCAGGAACTAACGCAGAGAACATTATGAAATATTTTTCGAACACCGAAATTGCAAGGGTCGTTTCGGTATTTACAAATAATGCTTCGGCAAAAGTGATTGAAAGAGCAAAAAATCATCAAATTCCAGTCGAAATCTTCTCAAAAAACGAACTTTTAGAAAGAAACGTACTACAAAAAGTACAAGAAATCGACCCAGATTTAATAATCTTGGCTGGCTTCTTACTAAAGTTCCCAGAAAACATAATCGAACAATATCCAAACAAAATAATTAATATACATCCTGCACTTTTACCTAATTACGGAGGTAAAGGAATGTACGGAATGCACATTCATAGAGCAATTGTAAATAATAAGGAGAAAGAAACAGGAATCTCGATTCATTACGTTAATGAAAACTATGATGAAGGTGCCATTATCTTTCAAGCAAATGTTGCCTTAACTGATGAAGACACACCTGAAACAGTTGCAGAAAAGATTCATGAACTGGAGCAGAAACATTTTCCAGAGATTATTCATAGAATATTGGAAAAATAAATCAATTCAAAAATCAATTACAAAAATCAATTTTAGATCAATCTGAAATCTAAAATCTAAAATTAAATGAATCACGAAGTACATATATATACAGATGGCGCAGCAAAAGGAAATCCTGGTAATGGAGGTTACGGCGTGGTAATGGAATTGGTTGGCACTCCTCATAAAAAAGAATTTTACGAAGGTTTTCGTCTTACTACCAATAATAGAATGGAACTTCTAGCCGTAATTGTAGGCTTAGAGAAACTCAAAAAACCAAATATGAAAGTCCTTGTAGTTTCCGATTCTAAATACGTTGTAGATTCTGTCGAAAAAAAATGGGTTTTTGGCTGGGAGAAAAAAGGATACAAGGATAAAAAAAATCCAGATCTATGGAAACGTTTTCTAATTGTGTACCGCAAACATCAAGTCGACTTTAAATGGATTAAAGGCCACAACAATCATCCGCAAAATGAGCGTTGCGATCAATTGGCTGTTATGGCATCTATGCAACCAAAACTTTCCGTTGATGTTTATTACGAAACCATCGGATCAAAAGAATAAAAAAAACGCATCAATTACTTGATGCGTTTTTTGTACTAACTTTATTTTTATTTACTCTTTATCCAAATCTTTTGCTGTTTTAAATCCAGTCAAAAGTCCGATTCCCGCCATGATAAAAATGATTGAAGGATAAACCGCTCCATCGTTTAAAGAGGTATAAGTTGTAATTAACAGCGCAAGAAAAATTCCAACACCGCTACCTATTAATAAGAATGCTAGATTTACTACAAAGATTTTCCAAGCTGGAACTCCATTTCCTTTTCCCTGAATAAAAATACTGGCATCTACTCCTTTTTCTATAAGAGCTAGACGCTCTCTGTTTCTTGTTGAATAAATAAGATAAACAATTCCGAAGATCATTAAGAAAAAGCTAATTGGAATTAAAATTTTGTCGTCCATGATATTTTACGTTTTTAATTGATTGATATATCCCATATGACGAGGGTTTTTAAAATCAGGTTACAACTTTTGGTGAAAAATTTCAATTTTTAAATTCCAAGCTCTAAAACTAACTGATAATCAACTAATTTTGACTTGAATTTATTCGTCGCTACAACTTTGTCAAAGTTTAAAACTTTGACAAAGTTCAACTCCTGTACTTTAATTATATATTAAAGAGTGGCAATTGGAATTTGATATTTGCAGTTTTCCTGAAAATTGGAATTTATTTTCAATTTTCTTGTAACCTAAACAAACAACTTGTCGTCCTATATAATATGAGCACAATACCTGATCAACATTATATCGATAAAATTCTGCAAGGCGAGACCAATGCGTTTGCCGTTCTTGTGGATCGTTATAAAGATATGATCTTTACTTTGGCTCTTAAAATGGTTAAAAACCGGGAAGAAGCAGAAGAAGTTGCACAAGACACTTTTATAAAGATTTATAATTCGCTGACTAAATTTAAAGGAGAATCTAAATTTTCGACCTGGATTTATAAAATTGCTTACAATACTTGTCTAGATCGTTTAAAGAAAAATAAAAAAGAAGATTTAAATATTTCTATTGATGATTTTTCGTCTCATTTAATCAAAACAATGGACAATGCTTTGAGCGCCTTGGAAGAAAAAGAACGAAAGCAAACCATTCAAAAATGTTTAAATTTATTACCCAGTGACGAAAACTTCCTTTTAACCTTATTTTATTTTGATGATCAGAATTTAGAGGAAATCGGAAAAATAATGAACATTTCGGCCAATAATGCGAAAGTAAAATTATTTAGGAGCCGACAGAAATTAGCTGTAATTTTGAGACAGCAGTTAGAACCAGAAATAATAGAATGTTATGAAAGAGAGCGATAAAAATATAGAACAACTTATTGAGAAAATGATGGCTGAGGAAAAACTGCAGTCACCATCAATAGATTTCACTTCAAAAATTATGGCAAATGTTCAAATTTTAGAGGAGAAAAAATTGAAAACATACAAACCTTTAATTTCTAAACCAATCTGGATTTCGATCGGCTTGGCGGTAGCGGCATTAGTAATTTATGTATCTCTATTCTCAGTTTCAGAAACTGATTTCAAAATTGACGAAGTTGGGAAATTATATTCTGATAGAATGTCAACAGCCTTTTCAGGAATTCATTTCTCTAAAAACATTTTGTATGCCATTTTAATTGTTCCCATTATGATTTTGATTCAGGTTGGGATTTTGAAAAATTATTTTGATAAGAAGTATCAACTATAGATTTAAAGATGAAAAATAAAACGGCAATATTTAAACACTCTTTAAGAGCAAAAAAAACATATACCTATTCTCTTTTAATATTGTTGTTTTCTATCACTAATTATGCATCAGCAATTTCAACAAGCTTTACTACTAAGGAAATAAAATTTGTTAGTGAAGGAATTTCACTCGCTGGAACTGTTTTTATACCTAACAACATTGAGGCTGCCGTTGTTATTGTTCATGGATCTGGGCAAGAAAAAAGAATGATAGACTTTGCTACAATTCTAGCCAACAATGGAATTGCCGTTTTAACGTATGATAAACGTGGAGTCGGAGAATCAGGCGGTGTATATGCCGGACCTGAAGTAGGAACTAACAATGTCGATTTCTCCAATCTAAACCTTTTGTCTTTAGACGCGAGTGCTGCTGTAAATAATTTATCTAAATCTCTATCCAATAATAAAATACCAATCGGTTTAATTGGAGGCAGTCAAGCGGGATGGATAATTCCATTGGCTGCAGAGAAAAATAAGAAAGTTAAATTTATGACCATCTTTAGCGGAGCTCTTATAACAGTTAAAGAACAATTGAGATTCCAATTTTATACAAATGGAAATAATTCTTTTTGGGATACGCATTCAGAGGAAGAGGCAAGAAAACATGTATTCAATGACCCTGATAAATACGAGTTTGTCGACACAGATCCTAAAGATGTACTTGCTAAAGTATCAATTCCTGGATTTTGGATTTTTGGAGGCAAGGATATTCAAGTTCCTGCGGATCTTTCCATCGAATATCTTGATGCATTAAAATCTAAAGGGAAACCTTATGAGTATAAATTATTTCCAAACTTGGGTCATAATACCGCATTTTCAGACTCTGAAGAGCCTATGAAAGATGCAATCAATTGGATTAAAAATAGAAAAACAAATTAAGAAATCATTCGCAAGAATTTTTCGTGTTTCAATCGAAAAAGAAAATCTTCTTCATTTAAAAAATTAAGATAGAAGAATCGACTGTAAATTATTCGCAATTATTTTCAAAAAACTTGCAATTTAAATCTAAAAAACATATTTTAATCTCGTTAAAAAATCAATTTTAACCAATTCATTTACAATAGTTTTACTCCGAAATCGTTGTCATTTTTTTAAGAAAATTTTGAGAACCTAAACCATTGCAAGATTGTAACTTATGAAGTATCTTTGCACCCTAATTCGAAATTCATAAAATGAATAAACTATTGATTGTTGGAACAGTTGCTTTCGACGCGATTGAAACTCCTTTCGGAAAAACAGATAAAATATTAGGTGGTGCTGCAACGTATATTGGTTTATCAGCTTCATTTTTTAACTTGGAATCGGCCATTGTTTCTGTAGTTGGCGACGATTTCCCTCAAGAACATTTAGATCTTTTAACTTCAAAAAATATTGATATCTCTGGTATCGAAATTGTAAAAGGAGGAAAGACTTTTTTCTGGAGCGGTTTATACCACAACGATTTAAATTCTAGAGACACTCTTGTAACAGAGTTGAACGTTTTAGCTGATTTTCAGCCGAAGGTTCCTCAAAACTACAAAGATGCTGATGTTGTCATGTTAGGAAACTTACATCCATTAGTTCAAAGCAGTGTTTTAGATCAAATGGAGAAAAAACCAAAATTAGTTGTTTTAGATACAATGAACTTTTGGATGGATTGCGCTCTTCCTGAATTATTAGACGTTATTAAACGTGTAGATGTTATTACAATCAATGATGAAGAAGCTAGACAGCTTTCTGGCGAATATTCATTAGTAAAAGCAGCTTCTAAAATCCAAGACATGGGGCCAAAATATGTGGTGATCAAAAAAGGAGAGCACGGAGCACTTTTATTCCACAACAGAGAAGTATTCTTTGCACCAGCTTTACCATTAGAAGATGTTTTTGATCCAACTGGAGCTGGAGATACTTTCGCAGGTGGTTTCTCTGGATTTATTGCGCAAAGCGAAAACATCTCGTTTAACAACATGAAGAATGCAATTATTTATGGTTCAAATTTAGCTTCGTTCTGCGTTGAAAAATTTGGAACTGAAAGGATGGAAACATTAAGCAAAGCCGAAGTAGCGATTCGATTACAACAATTTAAGTCGTTAACTCAGTTTGACATAGAAATATAATGCCTAAGAGCCTCGATAAAACGGGGCTTTTTTTATTACGTTAATACACACAACTTACAACAACACACAAATAACAAAAAACAATGAGCGACGCTTTAAAACACGAATGTGGTATAGCCTTAGTTAGACTACTAAAACCGCTTGAATATTATAAAGAAAAATACGGAACTGCTTTCTACGGAATCCAGAAGATGTATTTAATGATGGAAAAACAGCACAACCGCGGACAAGACGGAGCTGGTTTTGCTAGCATTAAATTTGATGTTGAACCTGGACAGCGCTATATTAGCAGAGTTCGATCAAATCATTCGCAACCTATCCAAGATGTTTTCAAACAAATCAATGAGCGCGTTAGTGAAGAACTAAAAGCGCATCCAGAACTGGGAGACGACATGAAAGAACTAAAAGCAAATATTCCGTACGTTGGAGAATTGTTTTTAGGCCACGTTCGTTACGGAACTTTTGGAAAAAACAGCATCGAAAGCGTTCACCCATTCTTACGTCAAAGTAACTGGATGCACCGTAACTTGATTTTGGCAGGAAACTTCAACATGACCAATGTTAAGGAGCTTTTCGAAAATCTGGTTGAATTAGGACAGCATCCAAAAGAAATGGCTGATACTGTTACGGTAATGGAAAAAATTGGTCACTTCTTAGACAAGGAAGTAATGCAATTGTACCAAGACTGTAAAGCTGAAGGATATTCTAAAAGAGAAGCTTCTCCAGTAATTGCAGAACGTTTGGATATCGCTAAAATATTAGGCCGTTCGGCCAAAAACTTAGATGGAGGTTATGCAATGGCTGGTTTATTAGGTCATGGTGATGCTTTTGTTTTTAGAGATCCAGCAGGAATTCGTCCAGCTTACTTTTATCAAGATGATGAAGTTGTGGTCGTAGCTTCTGAAAGACCTGTTATTCAAACTGTATTCAACGTTCCTTTTGAAAGTGTTCAAGAAATCGATCCGGGCCACGCTTTAATCATTAAGAAAAACGGAAATGTTTCTATGAATCAAATCTTGGAACCAACAATCAAAAAAGCTTGTTCGTTCGAAAGAATTTATTTCTCAAGAGGAAGCGACGCCGAAATTTACCAAGAACGTAAAGATTTAGGAAAATTAATTTTACCAGCTGTTCTTAAAGCTATTGATAGCGATACAGATAACACTGTTTTCTCTTATATTCCAAATACAGCCGAAACTTCTTTTTATGGTTTAGTTGAAGCTGCTCAGGATTTCTTAAACCAGAGAAAAAACAATTATATTCTTGAAAATAGAAATACATTAACGACAGAAACCCTTCAGGAACTTTTAGCTGTAAAAATTCGCACTGAAAAAGTAGCAATTAAAGATGCTAAACTTAGAACTTTTATTACCGAAGACAGCAGCCGTGACGATTTAGTGGCTCACGTTTATGATGTTACTTATGGTGTAATTAAACCAGAAGATAATTTGGTAATTATCGACGACAGTATTGTTCGGGGTACTACATTGAAAATGAGTATCATTAAAATGATGGATCGCTTGAAACCAAAACGTATCGTAATCGTTTCATCTGCACCACAAATTCGTTATCCAGATTGTTACGGAATTGATATGGCAAAACTAGAAGGCCTAGTTGCTTTTAGAGCTGCTCTTGCTTTATTAAAAGAAAGAAATCTTTACCATATTGTAGATGAAGTATATGCAAAATGTAAAGCTCAAGAAAATTTCCTTGATAAAGATGTTGTAAACTACGTAACAGCAATTTACGACCAGTTTACAGACGAGGAGATTTCAGATAAAATAGCAGAAATGTTAAGCTCACCAGAAATAAATGCTGAAGTTAAAATCATCTTCCAAACCGTAGACGATTTACACAAAGCATGTCCTAAAAATTTAGGAGACTGGTACTTTACAGGAGACTACCCAACTCCGGGTGGAAATCGAGTTGTAAATCGTGCTTTCATGAATTTTTACGAAGGAAAAGACGCTAGAGCGTATTAATAAAATACTAATAAAAGGTTAAATTGTGCATTTCATCGGTTTTTTTTGCCGTTCATCCTATTTCTTTGGTGAAGTTGAAAAGCTATGATACTTTTGAAATACCATAACATTAGTAGGTTAAGTTTATGGTAGATTTGGGGCAAAAAGGGTGGAAGCAATTCCACCTTTTTTATTGGAATAAACTCAAACTATTTATAAACAGCCGATTATATCTCTTCATCGGATTTACTTACCTTTTATCTAAAAATTTTTCTTCACAAGAATAACTGCCATACATTTACTAGACCATAACATTAGTAGGTTAGTTTATGGTAGATTTGGGGCAAAAAAGGCGGAGTAACTTCCGCCTTTTTTATTTTTTAATCGTAATTAATTGAAAAACAGTTGCTTAAATACTTTTCATCGAGTATAATTGCTTTTCATCTAAAAATTTTTCTTTATAAAAATTACTGCCATACATTTACTAAACCATAACATTAGTAGGTTAGTTTATGGTAGATTTGGGGCAAAAAAGGTGGAAGAAATTCCGCCTTTTTTATTGAAATAAATCTAGGAAATTTTAAAAACTGGTAATACAGGTCTTTTATCGGATATACTTGCCTTTTATCTGAAATGTTTCATTCAAAAAAATATCTGCTATACCTTTACAGAACCATAACATTAGTAGGTTAAGTTTATGGTAGATTTGGGGCAAAAAAGGCAGAGTAATATCTGCCTTTTTTATTTTTCTTTTTTTTGAGAAGATAGAAAAGAAAATAGAAGAAAGAAAATAGAAGAAAGAAAATAGAAGAAAGAAAATAGAGGAAAGAAAATAGAGGAAAGAGAATAGACGAAATGTATATATAAAAAAAAACGAGCACTTGGGCTCGTCTTTTATCTTTATTCTTTATTCTATTTTCTTATTTGTCTAAAGCAAATCTTCTAGCAACTTCTGTCCAGTTAATTACACTGAAAAAAGCTTCAATATAATCTGGTCTTCTGTTTTGGTAGTTTAAGTAGTAAGCGTGCTCCCAAACGTCCATTCCTAAGATTGGAGTCCCACCGTTACCAGCAACTTCTGGCATTAGTGGATTATCTTGATTTGGAGTACCTACAACTTCTAATTTCCCTCCTTTTTGAACTGTTAACCAAGCCCAACCAGAACCGAATTGTGTAGCTCCAGCTTTAGCAAATTTTGCTTTAAATTCTTCGAATGATCCGAAAGAAGCTTCGATTGCAGCCAATAAATCACCTGTAGGCAATCCTCCTCCGTTTGGAGACATTACAGTCCAGAATAAATTGTGGTTGTAAAAACCTCCACCATTGTTACGAACTGCAGCGTTAGATTTATCTAAGTTGATTAAGATGTTTTCGATTGTTTTTCCTTCTAAATCTGTTCCAGCAATAGCTGCGTTAAGATTTGTAGTGTAGGCGTTGTGGTGCTTTGTATGATGGATTTCCATTGTACGTGCATCAATATGTGGTTCTAATGCATCGTATGCATAAGGTAATTGTGGTAATTCAAAAGCCATGGTATTATGATTTTTATGGTTTATAAATAATTTATCCCAAATTTAGACATTTAACTTTGGAATTGAAAATACTATTTCGTTATAATTGAATTAAATTCTCTGATAATTTACATTTTTACAATATAAACATCTGAAAATCTTTATTTTCCATTAAATGTTGTCATTGTATTTTCTAAACCAGCCGTTCCAAAAGTTCTAATAATTTCTGCTGAAGTTTCTAAACGTTCTGGAAGTTTTGCTTCTTCTTCAGGTGTCCATTCTCCTAAAACATAATCTACCTGCTGCCCTTTTTTAAATTCATCACTAATACCAAATCTATAGCGTGTATAATTTTGTGTATTTAAAACCAAATTAATGTTTTTTAAACCGTTATGACCACCGTCGCTTCCTTTTGGTTTGATTCTAATAGTGCCAAATGACAGATTTAAATCGTCTGTAATGACCAAAATATTCTCTAATGGTATATTTTCTTTATCCATCCAATATTTTACCGCTTTACCGCTTAAGTTCATGTAAGTGTTTGGCTTTAAAAGAAAAAAGGTTCTTCCTTTAAATTTGTATTCAGCCAAAGCGCCTAATTTTACGGTTTCAAATGAAAGTCCTTCTTTTTTTGCTAAAAAGTCTAGGACTTTAAATCCGATATTATGTCTGGTGTTTACGTATTCGGCTCCGATATTTCCTAATCCGACGATTAAATATTTTTTACTCACGCTTTCTATATTGTTTTTTTGGTGTTCGTGAACCTCCGGTTTGCTATTATCTTGTGTGTTCCCTTCTTTTGATGGCGATGAAAACAGTTTTGTTATCCATTTTATCATGATTGCAAAAGTAAGATTAATTAGAGAATGTGGCAATTGGATAATTTGAAAATGTGAAAATTAGAGAATTGTTTACTGGGTGAAATTTAACCGCAAAGTTCGCAAAGGTTTACGCGAAGAACGCAAAGAAATAGTTTCTATAGAGATTGCAAAGCGCACAAAGAAAATGTCTCTGGCAGATTTTATTGCCATCCTAAACGAAATTAAAGAAATGCAAGAAGCTCGATAATCTAAATTCCATATTTTGAGTGGGCTTCGACTCCGCTCAGCCTGGCAATGACGAAAAAAAACTTAACACCTCAGAATCTTGGCAACTTAGAATCTTATGAAAAAGATATTTTCTTGCTAGCCCTGACAGGAGCGGCATCCTTTTTCTGGCTTCTTTAGCCAGGAAAAGATACAGCGGATGGCAGGAATGTTACGTCTTATGAAAACGGAAAGTTGCTGCTTCTAAAAAATAATTAGAGAATTTGAGAATGTGGCAATTAGAGAATTCTTAAAGTAGCTTCGACTCCGCTCAACCTAATACGTATACTATTTGTCAGGCTGAGCGGAGTCGAGGCACTTTTGCAGTAAAAAACTTAGAACCTTAGCAACTCAGCATCTCAGAACCTCAAAAAAAAGCCCCAATCGTAAGATTGAGGCTTTTTGTATAGTTTGAAAAAAAATTATTTTTTCTTTCCTTTTGCAGGAGCTTTTGCAGCTTTTGCAGCCTCTTGAGCAGCTTTCATAGCAGCACGAGAAATTCTTACTTGACAAACAACAGTGTTGTCTGGGTGCATAATTTTGTACTCTGGTTTTCCAACTTTAGTAACGTATAATTTGTTACCCATTTCAAGTGGAGTGATGTCAGCTTCAACGAAATCAGGAAGATTTGCTGGTAAAGCTTTAACTTTTAATTTACGTTGGTTTAAACGTAAAACACCTCCCGCAAGAACACCTTTAGATGTACCAACGATTTTCACAGGAACTTCCATTGTGATTTCTTTATCATCAAATAATTGGAAGAAGTCAATGTGTAAAATTTTGTCAGTTACTGGGTGAACTTGGATATCTTGCAAAATTGCATTGAATGATTTTCCTTTTCCAAGCTCAATCACAACTGTGTGTGCATTTGGAGTGTAAACCAAGTTTTTGAACGCTGCAGCGTCTGCTGAGAAGTGTACTGCTTGATTTCCTCCGTATAACACGCAAGGAACCGCTCCAGCATTACGTAAGGCTTTAGTTGACACTTTGCCCACGCTTTCTCTTTCTGATCCTTTAATTGTAATCGATTTCATTGTAAAAAAAATATAGTTATTAATATAAATATTCTATTTTGTAAGCTTTAAGCACTACACTTTAAGCTTTTTTGTAATTGCGATAGCTTATTATAGCCTATTGCTTTTACATAATGAATTTTCCACTGATGGAATTGTTGTGGTGAACCATCTGCATAACCTCAGCAAATAGAGGCGCACAGCTTACCACTTTTATCTTTTTTGACTCTTTCTTTAACGGAATAGAATCTGTTACGATTAACTCAGTTAATTTTGAGTTTTCGATTTTTTCGTATGCTCCGCCAGATAAAATAGCGTGCGTACAAATTGCCCTTACACTTAGCGCTCCTTTTTCGATCATTAGGTCTGCCGCTTTCGCTAAAGTCCCTCCTGTATCGATCATGTCATCTACTAAGATTACGTTACGTCCTTTTACTTCACCAATAAGCTCCATAGTGTCGATAACGTTGGCTGCTTTTCTTTGTTTGTAACAGATTACTACATCTGATTCTAAAAACTTAGAGTAAGCATATGCTCTTTTTGAACCTCCCATATCTGGAGATGCAATTGTTAGATTATCTAATTTTAAACTTTCTACGTATGGTAAAAAGATGGTAGATGCAAATAAATGATCTACTGGTTTTTCAAAGAATCCTTGAATCTGGTCTGCGTGCAAATCCATAGTCATGATTCTTGTTGCTCCTGCAGCAGTCAATAGGTTTGCCACTAACTTTGCTCCAATTGGAACTCTTGGTTTGTCTTTTCTATCTTGTCTTGCCCAACCAAAATAAGGCATAACAGCTGTAATATGTCTTGCTGATGCACGTTTTGCCGCATCAATCATTAACAACAATTCCATCAGATTATCTGCACTTGGAAAAGTTGAACATACGATGAATACTCGTAAACCTCTTATTGATTCTTCGTAAGACGGCTGAAATTCTCCATCACTATACGTTGACATCGTTACTTTTCCTAACGGAATTCCGTAATCTTTTGCAATTTTTTCTGCAAGATAAACACTTTGTGAACAAGCAAAAATTTTAGCTTCTGGTTCTAGGTGCGACATTGTAATTTGTTGTTTTATCCCGTTACTTTTAAAAAAATTCAGCTTTATATTTCAATAAAGCGGAATGCGTATAAATGTCTCGGATGTAGTTAGTTGTGTGTGCTTCGTTTTAACGAGCTGCAAATTTATAAAATTTATTGAACACTGAAAGCAAAAATTTAAGTATTTTTAGTAGTTCGTTTAAAATTATTTTTTACATTTGCACCGTGTTAAAGGAATGGCGCCATTTATGACTTCATTCTATTGCGTTAAAATAATCGCTTTTGGTTATTTTTTCGTCTGCTAAGCCCGGATGGCGGAATTGGTAGACGCGCTGGTCTCAAACACCTGTGGGAAACCGTGCCGGTTCGACTCCGGCTCCGGGTACGAAAAACCTCTTCTTAACGGAAGAGGTTTTTTCTTTTATACTACTTCACAACTTCCATTATGCAAAACAGGAAAATTGCAAGAATTAGCAATAAAACACAATTGATTTGCTTTATGATGCAAGTCTAAAGCCAATTCTATTTGATCTGGATTTGAGATTTTTACTTTCGGATATAATCTTGCTTCAACAAAACGCCCGCTTCCATCTGGATTTACTTCGAGCGTTGCTTCTGCGTTGTCTGAATATTCGAGAACTTCTATTCCGTTTTGAGAGCAGACATATAAATACGACATCATATGGCAGGAAACTAAACTGCTTAACAATAAATCTTCCGGATTGTATAATTCTGGATCCCCTTTGAAAGCCTTAGCAGCCGAAACGTCTAAAACAGGTTTTCCTTCAATTTTGATTTGATGGCTTTTGCTGTAGAATTTTGAAGCTGAATTTTCTTGTTTTTGACTTGAAGTCCAATTTGCTTCTGCTTTGAATGTGTGTTTGAAAGTCATTTTTTTTGTTTTTTAGCCACGAATTCAATGAAGTTGAAATTCATGGCTAAAATAACACAATTCTGTTGATTCAATTTTATTTACCCCATTTCGTCCAATCTGAATCTGGTCTTTTAAAAGGTTCTGATAAAAATTTATTTGCTAATGCATTAAACAATTCCGGACTTGATGCGGGTGCAAAATGAGTCTCTCCAGGCATAATGCATAACTGTGCTTTAGGTATATTTTCGAAAATTTCAACTGTATGTGCATTTCTGATTACATCTCTATCTCCAGCTATTACAAGTACTTTTGCTTTAATTTTTGATAAATCTTTTACTGCAATACTAGGCTGATCTACTAGAAGCCCTGCAGTTTGTTTCATTAGACTCCAATTTTCGCTAGTATCTTTTTCTTTAATTTTTGAAGCAATCATTTTTTTCAAATTCTGAACATCTTTTGCCGCCCACGAATAAATAGCCGTGGAATCAGGTTGTAAATTGGCACCCATCGCTACAATTTTCTTTATTTTTGATTTTCCTGAAATCCCCATTTGCAACCCAACAATCCCTCCGTCGCTCCAGCCAATAACACTTATCGAATCTAATTTTAAGTGATTAACCAATCCTTCCATATCTTTTGTGATTTGCACATAGGTAAGAGAATCCGTTTTCAGCTCCGACTTGCCTTGTCCCCTACTATCAACAGCAATAACTCTGTATTTACTTTTAAAATAATCAATTTGATTTCCCATTGATTCAATATTTCCTCCATTTCCATGAATCAATAACAAAGGTTCGCCTTTTCCGTATTCTTCATAGTAGATTTTAGCACCATTGAGTTCGGCAAATTTTCCGACAGCGGAATTTTTACCATAAGGCGTATCAAATTTAAAATTCATCTGAACCTGAGCGTTTGCTATTACACATATAGAATAAGCTAATACGGCCATTAGCAATTTGACTGGTTTCTTCATAAGTAAGTTTTTTTTTAGGATAGTTATTTCTCAAATGTAAGAAAGATTCCAAAAAAATTAACAAAACACTTATTGAAAGTATGCGCTCTAACATTTACAAACAAAAAACCTCGAAAGCAATTACTTTCGAGGTTTTTAGAAAATTACTAAATTAATAAACAGATTCTAAAACTATTTTTTTACTGAAAACTTAAAAGTAGTTTTCGTTTTATAATTTTCTCCTGGGTTTAAAACCGTTGTTGGGAAATTTTTCTGGTTTGGAGAATCTGGATAATGTTCTGTTTCTAGACATAATCCTGTTCTGTGTGCAAAAGTTCCTCCATTTGGCATTGGTAAAGTTCCATCAAGGAAATTTCCAGAGTAGAACTGAATTCCAGGTTCGTCTGTTGTCATTTCCATAACTCTTCCACTTGCTGCGTGGTAGACTTTTGCAATAATTGTTTTTCCTTTTTCAGGGTTATTCAACACCCAGCAGTGGTCGTAACCTTTTCCTTTTTCTAACTGCTCATTTTTAGCATTGATATCTTTTCCAATTAATTTTGGAGTTCTGAAATCGAAAGGCGTACCAGCAACATCTTCTAATTTTCCTGTAGGAATCAAATCTGCATCAACTGGAACTAATTTATCAGCATTTAAAGTCAATTCATGATCCAAGATTGTTTTGGTAAAATCTCCTGATAGATTGAAGTATGAATGTTGAGTTAAATTAACAACTGTTTTTTTGTCTGTTGTTGCTTCGTAAAGCACTTCCAACTGATTATCATTTGTCAAGGTATAAGTCACAAAAACCTTTAAGTTTCCTGGATAACCTTCTTCCATATCTTTACTTACATAAGATAATTTTAAAGAAGCTGTATCACCAGATTTAACCTCATCTGCTTTCCAAACTACATTAAAAAACCCTTGTGGACCTCCGTGCAAAGCATTTGGGGCGTTGTTTAAAGCCAATTGATATTCTTTTCCATCTAATGAAAATTTACCTTTGGCAATTCGGTTTCCGTATCTTCCGATCAAAGCTCCGAAGAAAGGGTTTTCTTTTTCGTATTGAGCCAAAGAACTGAATCCAATTACTACATTTTCAGAAACACCTGCTTTATTAGGCACTTTCAAATCTGTAATTCTTCCACCAAAAGTGATGATGTCCACTTCCATCCCGTTTTGGTTTTTCAATTTATAGCTTTCTACTTTTTCTCCTTTAGCAGTAGTTCCATATTCCGATTTGTCAATTGTAACTAAAGCTTTTGCATCGGCTTCCGTTTTTTCTGTATCAGCTTTTTTATCGCCTTTACACTGAACTGAAACTATAGCAATACCAAGCATGCTTAATATGAAAAGAGAGCGTTTTAATACATTCATAAATGATAATTTTGGGTTTGTAAAAAAGTTAAATGTTAGATGTAAATTGTTAGATGTGAAATTTAATCATTTTAAAAATGTAAAAATTACCTTTTTAAGTTTTTTCACATTTTACATCTTACAAATTACATTTTACCGCCTTACAGGCCGTGTTGAAACAAATGGAAATACGCTTCGTTAGCATTGATTTTATCTTTAAACTCTCTTACAGTCGTTTTTTCATCGATTACCAATAATTCGATTCCAGCGATGTCTACAAAATCTTCCATATATTCTGTTGTGATTGACTGGCTGTAAACCGTGTGGTGCGCTCCTCCAGCTAAAATCCAAGCTGTTGCTGCAACTTCTAAATTTGGTTTACAATCCCATAAAACTCTAGCAACTGGAAGTTTTGGTAATTCTGCCATTGGTTTTATAGCTTCAACTTCGTTCACGATTAAACGGAAACGAGTTCCCATATCAACCAAAGAAACATTGATTGCATCTCCTGCAGGCGAATTAAAAACCAAACGAGCAGGATCTTCTTTTCCTCCAATTCCTAATGGATGAACTTCACATGAAGGTTTTCCGTCAGCAATAGATGGACAAATCTCTAACATATGAGATCCTAAAACATATGATTTTTGTGGTGTGAAATGGTATGTATAATCTTCCATGAAAGAAGTTCCGCCTTCTAAACCAATACACATTACTTTTAAAGCTCTAACCATTGCAGCTGTTTTCCAGTCTCCTTCTCCACCAAAACCATAACCATCGGCCATTAATCTTTGTGTGGCAATTCCTGGAAGTTGTTTCCAAGCTCCAAGGTTTTCGAATGTATCTGTAAAAGCACCGAATCCTCCTTCTTCAAGGAAAGCTCTTAATCCTAATTCGATTTTTGCTGCTTCAACCAAAGAACTTCTTTGTGCACCGCCTTCTTTTAATGAATCTGTTAAGTTGTATGATTGCTCGTAAACGGCTAATAAATCATTTAATTCTTTGTCAGTTACTTTTTCGATATGTTTGGTAACATCTGAAGAATCGTAACCGTTTACAGACATTCCGAAACGAATTTGAGCCTCCACTTTATCACCTTCTGTTACGGCAACTTCACGCATATTGTCTCCAATACGAGCAACTTTTAAGTTTTGAAGTTCGTCCCATCCTAAGACAACTCTTGACCAGATTCCTAATTGTTTCTGCACTCTTTGATCTTCCCAATGTCCAACAACAACTTTACGTTTTTTACGTAATCTAGACATGATAAAACCGAATTCACGATCTCCGTGAGCCGATTGGTTCAAGTTCATGAAATCCATGTCGATGCTTCCCCACGGAATTTCAGCATTATATTGTGTGTGTAAATGGCATAATGGTTTTTTAAGGATATTTAAACCGCCAATCCACATTTTTGCTGGAGAGAAAGTATGCATCCAAGCGATAATTCCGATACAGTTTTTAGTAGAATTCGCCGCCAAACATACATCTAAAATCTGCGATGGAGATTTCACCACATCTTTGTAAACCACTTTTACTGGAATTGAAGACGAAGCGTCTAATCCTTTTGCAATTATCTGAGAGTGTTCCGCTACTTTTCTAAGTGTTTCTTCACCGTATAATTCCTGGCTTCCTACTACAAACCATACTTCTTTTTGAGATATATCTATCATTTTGTTTAATCGTTTATTTGTTTAATCGTCAAATCGTTTTTCTTTATCTAAAATTCACGATTAACGAAAATCTTTACTCTTTGTTCTTTATTCTATTTTCTTTAATCTAAAATCTGCACTCTAAAATCTAAAATCACTACTGTCCGTAATACGAATCTTTTCCGTGTTTACGGTTGTAATGTTTCTTTATTAATGAATCTTTTAATCTTGGTGCGTTTGGATTTATTTGTAAAGTCAAGTAAGCCATTTCTGCCACAACTTCTAAGACTTTACTATTATAAACCGCTTTTGCTGCATTTTTTCCCCATGCAAACGGACCGTGATTTCCAATCAGAATCATTTCTACTTCTTCATAAGAAAGATTCTTTTCTTTGAAGCAATCTAGAATCTGAATTCCGGTATTGTGTTCGTAGTTTCCTTCAATTAAATGATCTGCCATCGGCGGCGCGCACGGAATATCTGCTGTTAAATGATCGGCATGCGTTGTTCCGAAAATTGGAATATCTTGTTGCGATTGTGCCCAAGCCACAGAATAAGTAGCGTGCGTATGAGCCACTCCGCCAATATTTGGCCAATGTTTGTATAAATAAGCATGCGTTTTAGTGTCAGATGACGGACGCATTGTACCTTCAATAATATTATTATCAAAATCGACAATTACGATATCTTCAGGTTTTAAATCTTCGTAAGGAACACCGCTTGGCTTAATGGCAAAAACACCATTTTTTCTATCCACGGCACTTACATTTCCAAAAGTATACACCACCAAATTCAATGCATTTAACTGCATATTGGCTTCGTAACATTCTTGTTTTAAATCTTTATATTGAGAGCTCATGTTGCGATATTTTAAGGTTTGGATCTGCAAAAGCACTTAATTTTTCGTATCCCAAAAGCAGTTTATGATACGCTTCAACTTGGTCTGTCTGAGGGAAATATTCACCATCAAAATCACTTCCGATTTTCTGGCTTGCTTCGATTACATTTGGATAAATTCCAGCTGCAACGGCTGCATAAATTGCCGCTCCTAAAGCTGGTGTTTGATCTGAAGCTGCAATTTTAATTGGCTTATTTAAAACATTAGCCAAAGTCTGCATGATGAAAGGAGATTTTCTAGCAACACCGCCAATTCCAATTACGCTGTCGATTTTTACACCTTCTTCTTCAAAACGATCTACAATTTTCTTTGCTCCAAAACAGATTGCGTTTACTAAAGCTTTAAAAATATGAGGTGCTTTTGTTCCTAAAGAAAGATTCGAAATCGCACTTTTTAATTCCTGATTAGCATCTGGAGTTCTGCGTCCGTTAATCCAATCTAAAGCAATTGGAAGACTTTCTGAAACGGGGATTTTCTCTGCTTCTTTCGTTAATTCTACAATTAATTTATCGCTGAATTCCTCTCTTAACTGCTCTTTTTGAGCCTCATTTAAAACAGAAGATGTTCCTAATAAATGTTCAGTTGGCCACATTAATAATTCTTTGTACCAAGCCAATAAATCTCCAAAAGCAGATTGTCCTGCTTCTAAACCAATAAAGCCCGGAATAACAGAACCGTCAACTTGTCCGCAGATTCCGCGAACCGTTTTTGTTCCCACCTCATCATAAGAACCAACAAGGATATCACAAGTTGAAGTTCCCATAACACGAACTAAAGTATTCTCTTCGATTTTAGCTCCAACCGCTCCAGAATGTGCATCAAAAGTTCCAACAGCCACAACAGTTTCTGTCGAAAGCCCTAAACGATCTGCCCATTCTTTGCTTAAATTTCCGGCAACTAAATCAGAGGTATAAGTTTCATCGTATAAATTACCGCGAAGCTGCGCTAAATACGGATGTAATTTTTCTAAGAATTCAACTGGCGGTAATCCGTTCCAGTCTGCGTGCCACATTGCTTTGTGACCTGCGGCGCAACGGCTTCTTTTGAAGGTTTTTAAATCTTTATCTTCAATTAACAAATACGTCATTAAATCGCAATGCTCCATCCAGGTGTGCGCTGCATTTCTAACCGCTTCGTCTTGTCTTGCAATATGAAGGATTTTTGCCCAAAACCATTCAGAAGAATAAATTCCGCCCACATATTTTGTAACATCTTCTCCACCCCAGCTTACTGCCAATTCGTTGATTTCGTTTGCTTCATTTATAGAAGTATGGTCTTTCCATAAAACCATCATCGCATTTGGGTTTTCTTCAAAACCTTTTGTCAAGGCCAAGGGCGTTCCGTCTTTTGTAACCGGCACCGGAGACGATCCAGTTGTATCAATACAAATTCCTTTTACTAACGAAGGATCTACTTTACTTTCTTTTACAACGTTTTGAATCGTCGTTTCCAATCCTTCAATATGATCCAAAGGATGCTGGCGAAATTGGTTTATAGAAGCGTCACAATATTGTTTGTTTTTCCATCTTTTGTAATGAGAAACATTCGATGCTAGCTCCTGCCCATTTTCTGTATCAATTAGCACCGCGCGAACAGAATCTGTTCCGTAGTCCAATCCTATTACATAATTTTTCATTCGTATTTTATTTTTAAAATATTGACAAATATAATTATAAATAATTTATAAGTGTATAAAAAACACTTAACAAAATTCTGTTCTTTAATTTTTACAAAAAATGCATCAAAACAAGGATTTATGATCAAAACAAAAAATAAATGTCAATGTTACATTTATAATGTTGCGATTATTTCATCTTAATTTTCAAAACAGCCACAGAATAAGCTGAAAAATCATACTGAACTTTACATCCGCTTACCAAAAACTGACTTTTTTTGAACTAATTTTGATTGGTACTGCAAATGATTTTTCGCCATTACCATTTGGCCTTTTTAGTTAAATTCGAATATTGGTCTACCGTTTTCATCAAACTTTAATTTCATCATTCTCGCATGACGATTAGGATCATATAATGGATCTGCAATAATTTCTTTCAACGGTCTTTTATCTGTTGCAGGCACCACTTTTGGATCACCAACAGCTTTTTCGTAATCCCTTGCATGATAAATTACTAATGGTTCTCCGTTTTCATCCACAGTGAATGAGTTATGTCCTGGCCCATAAATCTTTTTGGCTTCATTGGTTTTTAATACTGGATATCTAGATTTTTTCCAAGAATTTCTATCTAGTAAATCAGCATTTTCATCTGCTTCCATCATTCCCATACTGTAACAAGAACCAGTAGCACTTGCCGAAAAAGTAATGTAAATTTTCCCTTTGTTTTTAATAACCGCAGGACCTTCATTTACCCAAAAACCTACGCGTTCCCAATCATAATCGGGAGTCGTTAGCATGAATTGAACTGTTTTTAGTTTTACTGGCGATTCCATTTCGGCTAAATACAAATTGGAAGCAGCGAACTGTCCGCCTGTTTTTTCTGCCCAACAGAAATAGCGTTTATTTTTATGCTCAAATACAGTTCCGTCCAGAGAAAAATCGGTAAAGCTTTTCGGATCTGCATCAGCTGCCTGCATTTGCCCAAGTTCAATCCACTTGTCACGTAAAGGATCCTGACCTGTACATTGCAAAACATACGGTCTTAATTTCCAAATATCCTCTTCTTCACTTGCTGCAAAATACACGTACCATTTTCCATCTAAATAATGAATTTCAGGAGCCCACACATGACGACTCATTGGTCCGCTTTTATGTTTTTCCCATACTCTAAAGGTTTCAGCATTTTGAAGCTCAGCAATAGATTTTGCACGTCTTAACTCTATAGCGTCGTAGGTTGGTACCGATCCTGTAAAATAGTAATACCCATCTGTATGCTTATAGATAAAAGGATCTGCTCTTTGCAAGACTATAGGTTTATTAGTTAAAGTTGTTTTTGTAGTAGCCACTTCTTTAGACAGTTCTTTTTCTGCTTTTTTATCTGTACAAGAAGAAACACTTACAAAAACAATGGCCGAAAGTGCCCAATTTTTTAATAGGTTTGTTTGCATGTTATACTGGTTTGTTTGAATTTAATTTATTTGTGAGGAATTCAGTCTTTAAAATCAATCCACACTTTCATTTTTCCAACTCCACGATTTGACCAAGAATAATATGGAATGGCTTTGAATTTTGAATTTTCGATCACATTTACACCTTGCAATAAATTGGCTTCTTTTCTCACTTTGAAAGTATCTGAAGAAGAAATGTCGATTTTATCAAAGTTGTTTTTATTGTCGATTTCTTCAACAGCATATACTATCGGACCATATTCTAAAGACACTTTGTTTTTGTTTGTTTCAACTTTAGAATTAGTCTCTACTTCTTGAACTTCCATCGGGAAATTAAGCGCTATTTTGTCTCCTTTTTTCCAGCTTCTAGTCACATTGAAATAGCCATTTTCAGGCTGAATTGCTACTATTTCTCCGTTTACAGTAATGGTTGGTTTTTGAGTTGAAGCCTTCTTATACGTATACAAATCTCCTGGCAAAACTTCATTTCTTGCCCAGCCTGGAACTCTAAGTTTAATCGTGAATTGGCTTTCTTTTTTAGGATTAACCGAGATTCTAACTTTTCCGTTCCAAGGATAAGAAGTCTGTTGCGAAATCTGTAAATCGGTTTTTCCTAAGGTGAAAGAAGCATCGTTTGAAGCATATAAATTCACATACAAATCGTTCTTTGTTTTCGAATAAATCAATCCTGGAATTGACGGAATAAAACGAATTAAATTAGTTGGACAGCAAGAGCAGTCAAACCAAGCCTGACGCGTGCAAGAGCCTCTGTTTGATTTGTAAACACCATCGGCTTCTAAGGCATTTGGATAGAAAAATTGTTTTCCGTCAAGCGAAATACCCGAAATTAATCCATTATACATCGTTCTTTCTATGACATCAAAATATTGTGATTTCCCGTATAAATTATGCAGTCTATGATTCCAATATACATCGCCAATTGCCGCACAGGTTTCGTTGTAAGCCGTTAGATTTGGTAATTCATAATTGGCTCCAAAAGCTTCACCGTCGTGTCTTGAACCGATTCCGCCTGTGATGTACATTTTTTTATTGACCATATTATCCCATAAATTATTTACGGCATTTTCATAGGCTTTATCTTTGGTCATGGCAACAATATCGGTCATTCCTGCGTACATATAAACGGCACGAACCGCATGCCCCACAGCTTCATTTTGCTGAATTACAGGAATATGATCCTGTGCATATTCTCCGTATAATTTATGATTGTTCGGATTTCCGCGATTGTCCAAATAGTATTTTGCCAATTTCAGATAATCTTCTTTTCCTGTAATCTGGTATAATTTTATCAAGCCCGTTTCTACAATCTGATGCCCCGGAACTCCTTTTACCTGTCCTGGATTATCTCCAAAAGTTCGCACCAGCATATCGGCAGCTTTTATCGCAATGTCAAGAAAATTGGTTTTTCCTGTGGCTTCATAATGCACGATTGCCGCTTCAATTAAATGTCCTGGATTATACAATTCGTGGCTAATCTGCAAAGATTCCCAACGTTTTCCTTCAATTACAGGAACCCAAGGTGCTGGTGGTTTTGCGGGATTTATCGTTCTCCAAGTGGTAATATATCCGTCTGGTTCCTGACCAATTTTTACAATGGCAATCATCGAATCTAAAACTCTTTCCAATTTCGGATTCGGAGCACTGATTAAAGTGTTGGATGCTCCTTCTATGATTTTGTAAACATCGGTATCATCAAAAGGCATATCGCCTCGCACTTTTCCAGTTTTCTGTTTTCCAGCGATTAAAAAGTTCTCAAAACGACCTTCTTCATCACATTTCTTAATCGCATATTCGATTGTTACTTCCTGCACTCTTTTGATAATTGGAAGCCAAAAAGAATCTGTCAGTTTTACATTTTGAATGTTAACCGGTTCGATTTCATAACCTGCTTTTAAGGCCGATGTTTTATTTTGCACCACTTTATTTTTGGTTTCCTTACAAGAAGCCAAAACAAGTAATAACATCAAAATCGTTAAAATTGGTAAGTTATATTTCTTCATTGTATTTGTATTCTATTTTAAAACAGGCCAGAAATCGGCATCCCATTTAATTTCTCTAACCACTAATCTTGGCGTTCCATTGGACTTTTTTTCATAAGCATGATAAAACATATAATCTTTTCCGTCAAAAGTATAAGCACTGTTATGGCCTACGCCAAAGTAATTTTCATCCCCTTCAACTACTAAACTTCCTCCACCTTGATCGAGTTGTTTCCCTTCTTTATCCAAATAAGGTCCTGCTACATTTTTTGATCTTCCAACAACCACTTTGTAAGTGCTTTTTTCTCCGCGACAGCATAAATCCCAAGAAAGAAATTGATAATAGTATCCGTTTTTCTTAAAAATGAAAGGAGCTTCCAGCGCGCCATCTCCCGGATCTGAGTCTGCTAATTCAAAAGATCTTTTGCGTTTTGCAATCGTATGCCATTCCTGAGGTTCTGCAATCGATTTTAAATCGGGATTTAATTTTACCAATTTCAATCCTTCCCAAAAAGAACCGAAAGAAAGCCAAGGCGTGTTGTTTTCATCAAAAATTAGATTCGGATCAATAGCGTTCCACATATCTCTGTTTGGTTGTGATTGAATGACAATTCCGTGATCAACCCATTTGTAATTTTTATCTTTTGGATCTAAAGTTGTATTAGTCGCAACGCCAATCGCCGATGTGTTTTTGGCGAAAGCCGAAACTGAATAATACAGATAATAGGTATTGTTGTGAAATGAAATATCTGGCGCCCAAATATGATTTTTAAAATCGGCCGCAACGCCATCTGCCCAAACTGGTTTTTCTTTGAAAACTTGTGGTTCTTTGTTCCATTTTTTTAAATCTTTCGAGCTAAAAACACTGATTCCGTTCCCTGTACAATACAAATAATAAGTGTCTTTTTGCTTAATAACAACAGGATCGTGTACGACAATTTCCTGCGCCATAATTACCGAAGTTGTCAGCATCAAAAAAATTGAAATTGTATATTTTATATTTTTGTAAACCATATAAGTGATTTAAGTAAGTTTAAGTTTTGGCTAAATGAGAACTGCTTTAGATAATATAAGTCAAACTGTAACTGAACACTGAACATTTATTACTGTATTCCTTCAGACGTCATTACGACACGTTTCATTGTTCCGTCTTTGTTATAAAATAATTTATCTACACAAACAGATCTTCTAAAACTTCCTCCATGTGGTTTTGATGCTCCGTTATGATAAATGAAATACGATTGTCCTTTAAAATCAATTATAGATTGATGATTGGTGTTACTGTTTCCTGCTAATTCATTCAGAATTCCTTTAAACTCCCAAGGTTCTGTAATGGATTTGCTCATGGCATAGGCAATTTTTTCAGGAAACTCATATGCGTATGACAAATAGTACCAGCCGTTATGCTTATGAATCCATGGTGCTTCAGTGAAATTTGGTAATTTTATGTGATAAATTTCTCCGTCTATTTCAGTCATATTTTCTTTTAATTTGGCGTAATGACAGGCTGTGTTTCCCCAAAACAGATAGGCTTGTCCGTCAGTATCAATAAAAACCGTCGGATCGATATCGTCCCATCTTATGTCGCTAAACTTGGTCATATCGTTGGTGATTAGTGCTTTTCCCAATGCATCTTTAAAAGGCCCAAGCGGATTATCTGCAACCGCAACTCCAATCGATTTTCCTGGAACAGTTCCATGTTCAACCGTTACGTACCAATAAAATTTTCCATTTCTTTCTATTACCTGCGAAGCCCATGCATCACTTTTTGCCCATTTAAAATCGGTTACTTTCAATGGCACAGGATGTGATTCCCATTTTTTCATATCAGAAGAAGAATACACCAGCCATTCATTCATTTTATAAAAGTTAAAATCGTTTGGCGCTTCATCATGACCTGCATACAAATACACTTTGTCTTGGTAAACCAATGCTGCAGGATCTCCTGTATATTTATCTGTAATAATGGGGTTGTTGAATTTTACAGATTGTGCTGTTCCCACAATTGATAAAAGCAAAACAGAAAGGTTTATAAATAGGTTTTTCATTTGTTGTTATTTTTTGCCACGAATTGTACCAATTTTCTCGAATTACATTTGCGAATTGCTTCGCCTATTCGCTATCGCTCGGGTCGTGACTTATTTTCTCTCGCAGATTATGCAGATTGAGCAGATTTTTTTAATTCTTTAATCTGTGGCTATTCTTTAAAATTGGAATTTTCTAGTTTATTTTTTTACCCCAAACCGCTATTCCAGCACTATTAATTCCGGTGTAACTTAAAGTCACTTTTCTGGTTGCCGATTCCCAATCCCAGGCATCAATTACGTTGCATTTCACTCCGTTTATGGTAGCAATTTTTTTTGCAGGATCGTAAGACCAAGTGCCTGTTATATCACCACTTACTTTTTTGTCGGCAGTTAAAAAAATCGTAACCGCTTTCTGCATGGTTTTGTACTGATAATTCATCGTAATTTGTTCCCATGTTCCAACCAGATTTCCTTCTGCAAAAGTCGTTGTTGGAACTCCAGCATAACGTTCTGGTTCTATTACAGGCCAGCCGTCTTCTGTCCATTGAATTCCATGCACATGTCCCATCATGACTGCATTTGAAACCGCAATTCCCGAAACTCCTTCTGGCAAACGTGCCTGCGAAGCATAAAACCATTGTTTTGTTTCTGGATTTTGAAAAACAGCGCAGTGCGCAAATCCAACCCAACCTGTATGATTTTTAAACTGATACGGATGCGTTACCAATGGAAAACATTCGGCGCCGTTTGTAATACTCATTCCAGTGTTGGTTACGTAAGGACCAAGAATGTTTTTAGAACGCGCAACTCGTGTGTTATAAGCAACCGATAATTCGTCATAAGCCAGAAACAAATAATAATATTGCGTGTCTGGATTGTAGATAATTTCTGGTCCTTCAAGTGCTTGCCATCGATTTGAATTTACATTTCCACGACCCGCGATTCGAACTCCGTAATCGTCGATTGTTTTTAATTTATCTGGTTTTCCTGTTGTCGGATTTAGTTTTAAAGCTGCAATTCCAGAATGCCAAGAACCGTAAATTAAATATTGTTCACCTTCTGGGGTTTCAATAAAACTCGGATCAATGGCATTGAATTTAAAATAAGCATCCCAATCGTTTCCTCCATTTCTAACATAACTTTTTACGCCGTCAGGTTCTGAGCAGACTACCATTCCTTTATCAACCCAATTATTAGAAGCCAAATCTGTTGTTTCAGCCAAACCAATAAAAGCACGTTCTGTCCAAGAAGTATTGGTGTCTGTTCCAGTAATGGGATTGGTTACGACGATGCTGTAATACATTCTGAAAACATTACCTACTTTTCGAACGCACGGTGCCCAAAATCCGTAATTTGGATTTTCTATCGGAGGAAGAGCTGGACTCATTCTGGCTCTTTTATTATTTAAAGAATCTTTTACCCAAGCTGGAGCCTGAGCCATTGAAGATCCCATAAATTCCCAATTGATTAAATCTTTTGATCTTCTATAGAAAAAATGTCCGTTACCCTCATGTGCATTTCCGTACGAAGCATCGGTTTGGTACATATAATAGTATTCTCCCGATTTTTCAACTGATGGATCATGTACATTTGCCAGATTCCATTGTGATCTAGTGTTCCAACTTGCAAATGCAGTATAATTATCTGCATAAGTTGGCCCTGCAAATGTTGGCGTAACCACTGGCGGTACGACAGGATCTGGCCCACCAACTTCAGGTGCCGCTGGATCATCTTTAGAACAGCTCGCCATTAGAATTGCTGCCACAAAAAATCCGATGGAAGAAATGGTTTTTAAAATGAAATTTTGCTTTTTCATCTGCTTCTATTTTATTTTCCTTCTAAAACAACAACTGAGAAAGGAGGAATAGTGATTTCAAGTTTTCCTTTTTTGTTTTCGAAACCTTTAAAAGCTGTTGGAACAATTTTATTTGGGTTTTCAAATGAATTGTAATCTTGTAATTTAGCCGATGTTATAACCGTTCCTGTGAAGTTTTTCACACCTAAATCTTTTATATCAATTTCGATTTTGTTTTTGTTTTTTGCATCCACATTCACTAATGAAATATGAACTGCGCCATTTTTATCTTTTGATGCTGAAACCGAAACCGCAGGAAGTTTTTCTCCATTAAAAGTGTATGATGGTGATTCGAAATTTACTGGCAATAGCTTCGCATCTTGATGCACGCTGTACATTTTCATTACATGATACGTTGGCGTTACAATCATTTTAGCTTTGTCTGTAAGGATTACAGCTTGTAAAACGTTAACACATTGTGCTAGGTTTGCCATACGAACACGATCTGCATGGTTATTGAAAATGTTAAGAGTTGCTCCAGCTAAAACCGCATCACGCATGGTATTTTGCTGATACAAAAATCCTGGATTTGTTCCTTTTTCTACTTCGTACCAGCCTCCCCATTCGTCAACAATCATGGCTACTTTTTTCTCAGGATCGTACTTATCCATAATAGCAGAATGTTTCGTAACTAATTCTTCCATTTTTAGAGCCGACTGCATCGTTTTAAAATAGCCTTCTTCTGTAAAATTTCTATCATCTCCTTTTTTACCCCAGTCAATTACAGCATAATGATGAACTCCAACTCCGCCTAACATATTTAGCGGAATTCCTTTCATTAAAACTTCTGTCCAATTGTAATCTGCACTGTTTGATCCAGAAGCAATTCTTGTGATTCCTCCCGTATTTTCCCAGTCAGACATGAAAGTCGCATATTTACGGTATTCTCCTGCATAATATTCTGCCGTCATATTTCCTCCACATCCCCAAGCTTCATTTCCAATTCCCCAATACTTTACTTTCCAAGGTTCTTTTCTTCCATTTTTAGCACGTAAATCACTCATCGGACTTTTACCGCTGAAGTTCGTATACTGAACCCAGTCTGCTAATTCTTGAACCGTTCCGCTTCCTACATTTCCAGATAAATAAGGTTCTGCTCCAAGAAGTTCACACATGTTCAAGAAATCGTGTGTTCCAAAACTGTTATCTTCAGTAACTCCGCCCCACCATTTGTTTACAATATTTGGTCTTTGTTCTTGTGGCCCGATTCCATCTTTCCAATGGTAAGTATCAGCGAAACAGCCTCCTGGCCATCTTAAATTTGGGATTTTTAAATCTTTTAAAGCCGCAATAATATCATTTCTTACTCCTTTTGTATTTGGAATTTTCGAAGTATCTCCCACAAAAAATCCTCCGTAAATACAACGCCCTAAATGCTCTGCAAAATGACCGTAAATATTTTTGTCAATTGTTGGCGCATCGGCCGTATTTTTAATGGTGATTGTGGTTTGCGCAAAATTCAGCTGACTGCAAAACGAAATAAGAAATGTGATTAAAAGTGCTTTTTTCATAGTGGTTTTTATTGTAGAGGAAAGCCCGAAAACTTTCCTCTGAATTTTAATTTTTTAATAAGAAAGTGTCGGCCATCCTGATGACCAAGTAAAGTATACAATTTCGAGTTTTGGATTTCCGCTGTCGGCTCCGTCATAATAATGAACCGCTCCCTTTTGCGTTCCTGTAATTCTTGACAAATGCCCTGGACCGATATAATTTCCTTGTGAAGCCAGAACGGTTGTTCCGCCGCCGCTTTTTAGAGATACTCCGTTTTTATCCACAAAAGGCCCAAACGGACTTGTAGAACGCCCAACTACAATATAATAGGTGCTGTTAACTCCATTACAGCAAGTTCCTCGGTTTACAAATAAGTAATAATAGCTTCCTTCTTTAATTAAACAAGGAGCCTCCCAAGATGCACTGTTTCCGCCAGCAACAATGGTTCTGCTTCCTGTTGTTTTTCCTGTCGAAGGATTAATTTGAATTACACCAATACCAGCATGCCATGAACCGTAAGCCATATAGACATTGCTTCCATCTACTAAAATTGACGGATCGATTGCATTAACATCTGATGCTGATGAAGAAGAAACAACAACTCCTCTGTCTGTCCATGTTGTTCCCGCGCTTTGCGAAATGGCTGGTGTTGTAACCAGTCCGATTGCAGAAGTGGCTGAACCAAATGTAGAACAGGAATAGTACATATTCCATCTGTTATTAAACCAAGCAACATCTGGCGCCCAAAAGATCTTAACGAACCCTGGAACATATCCTGTAATCCAACTTGGCGTTGATGAAAACACCGATGTTCCCCAAGCCCAGCTTGTTAGATTTGTTGAATAGGTAACTGGAATATTATCTCCTGTAGTAAAAACATAATAATTAACACCACTTTTTACAATCGTACTTGGATCATGTGATGGCACATTTCCGCTGACTGTTTTTGCTGTTAAATTGGTAACCTTTGAATCCTCTGCATTTACAACTGCTGTTGTTCCTTCTTGTGTTGGGACAATATCTTCATTTTGACAACTCCCAAATAATATCGCTAATAAAATCAAACTTGTAATTGTTTTCATTATTCTAATTTTAGTTACTGTTAAAAATTACTTCTCTTGTATTCCAAATTCTAAGGCATAATATTATAGTCTCAGTTTTCAGTTACAGTATACAGTGAGACTGTGACTGAAAACCGAGAGTGAAAACTTAATAACTGTCGTTTTGAACAGTTCCCGGGTTGTTATCCATTTCTAATTGTGGAATTGGGAAATATTCTCTTCCTGCTGTATAAGAATTAAACTCTGCATCTCTTGCTTTTAACCAAGCTAATTTAGCAGGGTCTTGAAGCCATCCCCAACGGCGGATATCGTCAAAACGGTGTCCTTCTAGAGGAAATTCTAAAAATCTTTCGTGACCAATCTGCTCTCTCATTTGCGCTTGAGACAATCCTGGTTTTGCAGTGGCTAAATCAGGAAGATTTACTCTGTCTCTTACCATTTGAATGTAAGTATAAGCTCCTTGAGTATCGCCTGTTTCATTTAAACATTCAGCATACATTAAAAGAACATCGGCATATCTTAATAAACGCTCATTGATTCCGGAACGCCAATCGTATTCGTCTGCAAATTGTCCGTCAGAGTTTTGGTATTTTCTGCAGAATAAATCATTTAAATCGGCTGGACTTGAAGCATAGAATGTGGCAAAATCTTTTCCGTACAATTGCATTCCGCCTGGTTTATTGTAAAAAATAGTAGCATCTAGACGAGGATCATCTTGTCCTGTTTTTGTTTTTTCTTCTTTAAATTCATTAAACAATGCCCAAGTTGGCTGAACGTCTGTCCATCCAAAAGCACGTGGTGCATAGGTAATGGCTCTTGCAGATGTTTTTCCCCATCCAGAAGCAGGAGCACCTCCCCAACCTAAATCGACACCTCCGGCATCACGGCTAAATTGCACTTCAAAAAGAGATTCTGAATTGTTTTCGTTTGCTGTTGTGAAGTTATCACGGTAATTTGCGACCAAAGAATAAACTCCTAAATCTATTACTTGCTTAAACGTTGTTTTAGCATTTGTAAAATCTTTTGTAAACAAATAGGCTTTTCCTAAATATCCTAACGCTGCCCCTTTAGTTGCACGTCCTTTTTGTCCTCCATCTAATCCTGAAAGGCCAACATAAGAATTTGGAAGTAATTCTGCTGCTGCTTTAAAGTCTGCAATAACTTGTGCCCAGCCTTCGTCTTGTGTTTTTTGAGGATAATAAACCGCTAATTCTGTTGGAAGAGGCACATTCTTAAACATGTTTACTGCATGAAAAAAGTACAATCCTCTTAAGAAATAAGCTTGTCCTATAATTCTGTTTTTTAAAGCTTCGTCTTCAAATTCAATTCCGGGTACATTTGTCAATACTTGATTGGCACGGTAAATACCTTGATAATAAGTTTCGTAAGCCCATCCATAAATCGCTGCATCTGCAACATTTGAATTAAAGTGCCCCACATTATACATTGATGCCCAAGGGCTGTTTGTACGAGAATCATCTGCTTTTGCATCTAACAATAATGGTGTACTTCTCATGTAAGTTCCATCTGTTAATAAACTTCCGTAAGCAGCATTTACACCTTGCAATGCATCTTCATCTGTTTTCCAAAAGTTATCGACTGAATCATTATTTGGATCTAGTTGAGTCAAATCTTCGTTATCCACACAGCTTGTGGTTACCAAGGCTAGTGAAAGGAAAACGGTTATATAGCTAAAAAATTTAGATTTCATTTTAATACGTTTTAATGGTTAGACCTGGTTAGAAGCTTACTTCTACTCCTAAAGAAATTGTTCTTGGATTTGGAAAAGATCCTGCATCATATCCTCTTGAAAGTAATCCGTCACTGTTAAAGTCAGGATCATATCCTTTATATTTAGAGATAATCAACAGATTTTGACCATTTAGGTAAACCTTAGCTTTTTCAATAAATTTATCTTTTATCGGGATGTTATACCCGATTTCCATTGTTTGCAGTTTCACATAATCACCGCTTTCAATAAATCTGTTTGAATCTCTGCTGTTTCCATTTGGATCTCCAATAACTGGAGCCGGAATATTGGTATTGGTATTCGTTGGTGTCCAATAATTTAACTCATCTGTATGATGGTTTGTATATTGTCCGATCATCAAATTGCGGTACATTGCATTAAATACTTTGTTACCTCCCGCTCCTTGCCAAAACATAGAGAAATCAAAGTTAGAATAAGAAGCACTGAAATTGAATCCGAAGCCATATTTAGGAATTGTTACTCCCTGGAAAGTTCTATCTGCATCTGTAATTATTCCGTCGCCATTTACATCTCTAAATTTCACGTCTCCAGGAGCTGCACCCGTTTGAGTTGGAGAAGCCGCAACTTCAGCTGCATTTTGGAAAATTCCAACTGCTTCCCAAGCAAACATTTCTCCAACAGATCTTCCTACTTCAGTTTTAGAAACTGCTCCGTAGATCGGATTTCCGTTTACACCGATTTTAGTAACTTCATTTTTCAGTGTTCCAAAGTTTGCAGAAATATCATATTTAAATTTATGATGATGATTGCTGTAAGCTGCTGTAAACTCAACCCCTGAGTTTTTCATTGATCCTGCATTTGTGGTAACACTTGCTGGAAATGCCCCTGTAGAAAACGGAAGCGGAACGCCTAACAATAAATCATCTGATTTTTTTACAAAGTATTCTGCTGTAAACTGTAAATCATTGTTTAAAAAACCTAATTCGATACCTACGTTTGAGTTTGTAGATTTTTCCCATTTTACATTAGGGTCCAGTGCCGCAACTACAGTTGTTCCTGGAGCGAGCTCATTATTAAAATCATAACCTGCAAAACTGTTTACCGTTGAAGCAAAGAAATATTGCGAAATAGTATTATTTCCTAATGTCCCGTAACCTCCTCTAAGTTTAATATTGCTTATCCATTCTGGCAATGTCCAGAATTTTTCGTTACTAAGTTTCCATCCTCCTGAAAAAGAGTAAAAGTTTGCCGAATTATTTTTTTCACTAAAAAGAGACGTTTTATCTTGTCTAAAGTTAGCCTGCACTAAATATCTATCATCATAAGAATAATTTAATCTACTGATGTATGATATTCCTGTAATCGTAAATTTATATTCAGATGCATTTCTAGCATCAGCATATTGAAGCATCGGAATGTCGTTTGGAGTGTAACCTACACCTCTTGAATTATATCTGTGATAATCTCTTTTTTCCTGAATCCAACCTGCAAGAGCGTCAATTTTATGCTTCCCAAGAGTCACTTCATAAGTTAACAAATTATTCAAAAACGTTCTTAGCTCATTTCCTGTTTCAACATCTAGAGATGCTTCGTCATTTGTAGTAATATAATACCATCCTAAATCACTTGGTGGAATAAATTTTCTATTTTCCCAATCAGTTCTATCGTAACTTACATCCAGTTTGTATTTAAGACCTTTAACGATTTCTACTTCTCCCCAAACATCTCCAATAAAACGGTTTCTTTTTCCATTATTATCAATCAGATTGTTGTATCCAATAGGATTCATAGAAATTGCTCTCTGAGTCAGATTGTCTGTACCTCCATAACCACCAAGTCTGTTTGCATCATAAACGGGCATAGTCGGAATAGCTCCTAAAATATCACTTACAACCGTTTGACCTGCATTGTATTCATTAAAAATTTCCTTATCAGATTGTGTATAAGCTATTTTTGCACCGTATTTAAATTTTCCTTTTTTACCATTTAAATTTAAATTGGTAGACAATCTCTCATAGTCCTGAGGTGTTTTAATGTAACTTGTATTTTTAAAATAGTCAACATTAAAGCTGTAAGCAATACTTTCTGCACCTCCTGTAAATGTCAAGGCTTGATTTTGTACAACACCAGTCTGAAAAGATTCTTTCTGCCAATCTGTATCAACATTTGATATGTACGATGCACTATTTGGGTCATTTCCTGGAGCAATGCTTACTGGAACGCCTGCTCTAATATCTCTGTTTCTTTCGGCCTCGCTAGTAATTTTCTGGTAACCAACGCGATCTGTAACATCCCACTTTTTAGCAACATTTTGAAGACCTACAATAGACTTGAATTTAATGTCCATTTTGCCTTGCTTACCTTTTTTAGTCGTAATAATTACAACACCATTTGCACCGCGAACACCATAAATAGCAGCCGATGATGCATCTTTTAAAACCTGCATAGATTCTATTTCTCCTGGGGCAAAATCATAAGGTGAATCGACCATAATTCCGTCGATTACAAAAAGCGGATTATTGTTGCTAAACGAAGTTATACCTCTAATCTTCACATTAACAAAACCTCCTGGTTCTCCTGAAGATTGTACAGTAACACCTGGCACTTGTCCTTGAAGCATTTTTGCGGCATCATAAGTAACTACTTTTTTAGCCGATTCTAAGTTAACAACACTTACAGAACCTGTTAAATCTGATTTCTTTTGAGTTCCGTAACCAATAACAACTACCTCATTAAGTTTATTAGTGTCTTCGCCCAACGCCACATCAATTTTAGACTGGCTTCCTACGACTATCTCTTTGTTCTGAAATCCTATAAATGAAAAAACTAAAACATCATTTGTGGATGCTTTAATCGAATACTCTCCATCAAATCCAGTTGTAGCAACTGTTTTGGTTCCTTTTATTATAATGTTTACACCCGGCAAAGGAAGATTGTCTTGCGCCGATGTAACAACCCCTGTTATCGTTTTGCCTTGAGCAGACATCTGATTAACAGAAAATAATAGCATTAAAACTGCTAAAATCCAATTTGTTTTTGGCAATAGAAAATTGCAATACAAAAGTAATTTTTGTTTTGTAATCATAATGGTTTAGTTAAGATTGGTTAGTGGTTTAGTTAATAAGTGTTAATCTTACATTTGTAAATTTAACTAAAAAAAAATCATGTAAACAAATTAATATCACAAAAAAAGAGCTCAAAAAAAACACATATCGCAAATTAAGTGTCAAATTAACATTTAAAAATTCAAGGTTTTTTCAAAAAAACTGCTGTTTTAATGATTTTAATTGTGTAAAAAATACACTTTTACTGAAAAAGTCGTTTTTTAATCAAAAAAAGAAGGGAATAAAAAAAAGTATAAATAATCTGTTTTTTAATGTTTTAAATTTAAAAAAAAGATTGTTTTGTAGGTAAAAGATTGTTTATTTTTGAGTCATTTTGACTAAACAGAACCTATTTTTATAAAAAACTATCCTTGACTGTCCTGTTTTTTTCTTAAAAAAATCTTAAAAAGACAATTTGTATGTTATTTTTATGTAAAAAGTAGCTTTTTTAACTATACATTTGAGTAGTTAATTATGTAAGTGTGAAATCTACATTAATAAATTATGATACGTTTTAAGAAGTTCATATATTTACCCATCCAAATTAATAATATATGCTAAATAGTTATAGCTCTGCTGATAAAGTTTTACTGGCAGTAGACTGCATCATTTTCGGATTCGACAATGACGGTCTAAAAATCCTTTTAATTCAAAGAGATTTTGAGCCAGAAAAAGGAAAATGGTCCTTAATTGGAGGTTTTCTAAAACGCGATGAAGTCTTAGATGCTGCCGCAACCAGAATCTTAAATACCTATACAGGTCTTAACGATATTTATATGGAGCAACTTCATGCTTACAGTGAAATTGATCGTGACCCTGTAGAAAGAACCATCTCGGTTTCTTATTTCGCGTTAATTAACATCGAAAACCACAATGCAGAATTGATCCAGAATTACCACGCTGAATGGTTCCCGATTAACGACGCTCCAAACTTAATTTTTGACCATAACGAAATGGTTCAAAATGCGATTAAGAGGCTTCGATATAAAACTTCTGTAAAACCAATTGGTTTTGAATTGCTTCCGGAGAAATTCACAATGCGTCAGCTTTTAGAATTGTACGAAGCTATTTTGAGCAAAGAATTGGACAAAAGAAATTTCATCAGTAAAATAAACTCTCTGGAAATTCTAAATAAACTAGAAGAAAAAGACATGCAGTCTTCTCGAAAAGGTTCTTACTTATATACTTTCAACAAAGAGAAATATGAAGAAAAACTACTCAATAATTTTGTATTGAATTTATAAACTTTATTTATTCTCTCGCAGATTTAGGAGATTTGGCTGATTTAATAAAAAAAAATCCCCTGCATCTGCTAAATCTGCGGGAGAAATTTATAGCGAATTACGCAATATCAGAGCAGATCTATTTTCGATCTGCTCTTTTGTTCCTTTTAAAACCATATCGGCCAGAATTTTTCCCATCAATTCAAAATTGGTTGAAATGGTGGTAATTCCGTTTGCGGCAATTTTCTTCAATGGCGTTTCATTATACGATATAATTCCGAAATCTTCTCCCAACTTTAAATTTCTGCTCATTGCATTTTCTATAACCAAAAGCAAATCACGATCATGCGGTATAATGTACAGATCTCCCAAAGCAATAGATTGATTGCCGAAATCTGAAATAACTTCATAATCAAAACCATAAGTCTGGCAAAACGACTCAAACCCTAATTTCATTCCTGGAGGTTCTCTAAAACCAGGGAAAATTAAAATCAGTTTCTTGTATTTTGATAATCGCGATTTGCCTTTCATCAAACCTTCAAAGATATCTTTTTGGTGATTTTGATAAATTGCGGGAAACATTTTTAAGTCCGGATTGGTCTGATCCAAAATAATTACGTCGCTTACTGGTAGGGTTTTTATAGAATCCACGATATCGTTTAAGTTCGTCGGCATAATAATGTATTTTGTATAATTTCCGTTGCTGTCATTTAACAGCTTTTTGAAAACTTGAACATTAAAATGGTGAAAAAAAATATCGACTTGAACATTTTTTCCAATGTTTTTTAAAAACGAATTATAAATATCTTCTTTAAAAATATTCAACTCATCAAAAAGCAAAAAAACCTTCTGAGTTATAGTGATTTCAACGCTTTTAACGTAATATCCCTTTCCTGGAATAGCATAAATGATTCCTCTTTTCTTCAATTCGTCATACGCCAATAAGACCGTATCGCGAGATAAAGAAAAAGCCAGACAGACTTTATTTACCGACGGAAGCCTATCGCCTTTAATCAAATTTCCTTCTTCAATCGCTTTTTCGATTGAAAGAATAATCTGCTTATATTTTGGCAGACCGATGTTATTGTGAATTGAAATAATGTTCATAATAAAAGTCATTTTGACTATAAATAGCAAAAACTGGTAGGTACTGGTATGCAAAAATAATAAATGTTTCTATTTTTGGATTTCATTTTTGGTAAAATTTTTATGGAAATAAAACACATATCGCATTTAAAAGAGACTCACAATTGCAAATTATTTGGTTTAATGCCCAATAAGGAAGAAATTTATTCTTTTGATTTGGTTAATAAAAATGGAATGAAAGTTCAGATCATCAATTATGGTGCAACTGTAACTTCAATCCAAATTCCGGTAAACGGAAAATTAACAGATGTTGTATTAGGGTTTGATAATTTAGAATCGTATTTAGAATCATACAATTTACCAAGTGCTCCATATTTCGGAACTACTGTGGGTCGTTATGCAGGTCGTATTCATAATGCAACTTTTAGCCTTGACGATAAAAAGTTTCAGCTAGACGGAAACAACAACGGCAACACGCTTCACGGAGGAGTAATGGGATTTGGAAGAAAAGCATGGAGTGTTGTTAATGCAACTTCTGGCGAAAATCCTTCTATTACTTTTGCCCTTTTGAGCGAGCATTTAGACGAAAATTTTCCTGGAGAAATGACGGTTTATTTGACTTATACTTTGACCGAAGAAAATGAATTGAAGTTAGAATACAAAGCAACCTCAACAGAAGATACTATTATCAATTTGACGCATCATAGTTATTTTAATCTGGATGGACATGACGGAAATGTTTTAGAACAGCAAATGTTTATCAAATCGGCTAAAATGCTGGAAACCAATTCTGATAATATTCCAACAGGAAATTTTACTGATTTAACCAATCATGAATTTGATTTTAGAAATCCAAAAAGCTGTCCGTTTCCAATTGACAATTCTTTTGTGGTGAATTCTAAAACTGAAATCGTAGCGCAGTTAATCAGCTTAAAAAATAACCTAAGAATGAATGTTTATACCGATCAGCCAAGTGTACATATATATGTAGGCGGAAATTGTTTCGGAAAACTGAAAGGAAAAGAAAACGTTGATTATAATGCGCAAAGCGGAATTTGTTTTGAAACTCAAAATTTCCCAGATGCGCCAAATCATGCTCATTTTCCAAATGCAGTTTTGAAAAAAGGCGAGGAATACACGCAAAAAACACTTTACAAATTTGAAAGTTTAAATTAATACAATTCCAAAAACCACAATACACTAACTATATAATGAATGATATTTTAATACAGAATACCGTTGCTTTTTTTGAGAAATCTTTCGGATCTTCTCCTCAAAAAACGGTACTTTCTCCAGGCAGAATCAACATCATTGGAGAACATATTGACTACAATGACGGTTATGTTTTGCCTGCTGCAATTGACAAAGTGATTTGCTTTGCTTTTGAAAAAAACAACACCAAAACTTCTAAAATAATTGCCATCGATTTGAATGAAGAATTCGAAATCGATTTGACTCAGGAAGTAAAACTGAGCGATGTGGTTTGGACCAATTACATTCGTGGCGTAATCAAACAATTGCAGGATAACGGATTTTCTTTTGAAGGTTTCAATTGTGTTTTCAGCAGTAATATTCCGGTTGGTTCTGGATTGTCTTCTTCTGCAGCTTTGGAATGCGGAATGATTTTCGGAATCAAATCGCTGTTTGATTTAAAAATTGAGAAAAAAGACATTTCATTATTAGGGCAAAAAGCAGAACATTGGGTTGGTATCAACTGCGGAATTATGGACCAATTTTCAAGCGTTCACGGTCTTGAAAATAAAGTGATCAAACTAGATTGCAACACTTTAGATTTTGAATATCACAATGCCGACTTCAAAGATTATTCTCTGATTTTATTTGATTCTAATGTAAAACATTCGCTTTTTACATCAGAATATAATACCAGAAGAATTGAATGTGAGGAAGGTTTATCTATCATAAAAAATCATTTCCCAGAAGTAAAAAGTTTCAGAGATTCTTCTGTAGAACAAGTTTTGAGCTTAAAGGATAAAATGACTGAAAAAGTTTTTGACCGAGTTCATTTTGTTGTAAAAGAAATCAACCGCGTTATCAAAGCTTGTGAAGCTTTAGACCAAGGAAACATTGAACTTTTAGGAGAACTGCTTTTTGAAACACATTATGGTTTATCTAAAGAATACGAGGTAAGCTGCGAAGAATTAGACATGCTTGTTGATACCGCAAAAGAAGATGATTCCATTATTGGTTCCCGACTTATGGGAGGTGGTTTTGGAGGATGCACTATCAATTTAGTTAAAAAAGGAAATGAAAATGAGGTAAAGCGTAAGTTCTCTAAACTTTATTTAGATACATTTGGAATTGAATTAAAATTCTATGATGTAAAAATCTCTAACGGAACAACGCTACTTTAAAACCACAACTGTACAATGAAAAATTTTGACATTAACGAAGATCCGCACAGACGCTTCAACCCATTAATTAACGAATGGGTCTTGGTTTCACCTCACCGTGCAAAACGCCCTTGGCAAGGACAAAATGAAACTATTTCAACTGAAGAACTTCCTAAATACGACCCAACTTGTTACTTGTGTCCAGGAAATGTTCGTGCCAACGGAATGAATAATCCGCAATACGAAAGCAGTTTTGTTTTTGAAAATGATTTTGCTGCTATGAAACAGGACGAAATCATTTTTGAAGATGATATTAAACATACTTTTTTTAAGGCAAAACCAGAACAAGGAATTTCGAGAGTGGTTTGCTTTTCGCCAAGACACGATCTGACTCTTCCAGAAATGGAAATTGCCGATATTGAAAACATCATTAGAACTTGGCAGAAAGAATATACCGATTTAGGAAACATTAAATTTATCAACCACGTTCAAATTTTTGAAAACAAAGGAAGTGTTATGGGCTGTAGTAACCCACACCCACACGGCCAAATTTGGGCACAATCTTCTCTACCAACTCAGGTTGAAAAAACACAAAACAGCTTAAAATCGTACTACGATAAAAATCAGACAACATTGTTAGAAGATTACGTAAAAGCCGAATTGAAAGCTGGCGATCGCATTGTAATCGAAAATGATCATTTTGTGGCATTGGTTCCGTTTTGGGCAATCTGGCCATACGAAACCATGATTATCAGCAAAAGAGCTGTAAACAAAATCACCAATTTTACTGCTGATGAAAGTACCGCTTTCGCGAAAATCCTAAAGCAACTTACAACGAAGTATGACAATTTATTTAATACTTCATTTCCATATTCGTCAGGAATTCACCAATCGCCAACAGATGGTTTAATACATCCTGAATGGCATTTTCACATGCATTTTTATCCGCCTTTGTTGAGATCTGCAACGGTAAAGAAATTCATGGTCGGATATGAAATGTTGGGCGAATCGCAACGTGATATTACACCTGAAAAAAGTGCTGAAATTTTGAGACAGCTTTCAGATGTACATTACAAAAGCCTAGTAAAAGCGTAACGGTTTGGTGTTGTACTTCATCCAAATCTAAAAATTTAACACAATTCTTGCTGGATAAATGTAAAAAACACATTTACTAATAGTTGATTTCTAAATTTTTATTTTACATTTGGCTTCTGCTTTATTTTCGCAAAAAAATAACAGAAATAAAACACATCTTGCATTTTTAACAAGATTTGACAACACAAAAACAGATTTAAAACCACATAAACAAACAACCCTATAATAATTATTTAAAATACTACTAACAATGAACCAAAACCTCGCTTTCGCAGACTATGCGGTTTTTATTATTTATTTCATCGTAGTCTCGGTCTACGGTTACACCGTTTACCGCAAACGTAAACAAGACGAACAAGACGCTAAAGCTTACTTTTTGGCTGAAGGAAATTTAACTTGGTGGGCAATTGGAGCTTCTCTTATTGCTTCTAATATCTCTGCAGAACAGTTCATCGGAATGAGCGGTGAAGGATTCTTTTTAGGAATCGCTGTTGCTGCGTACGAATGGCTTGCCGCTATTGCACTTATTATTGTTGCTGTGTGGTTTATTCCTGTTTATCTTAAAAACAAGATTTACACCATGCCACAATTCTTAAAAACACGTTACAACGAATCTACTGCTTTGATTATGGCGGTTTTCTGGTTGTTCTTGTACGTTTTTGTAAACTTAACTTCTATTCTTTATTTGGGAGCTGTTGCCATTAACGGTCTTGCTGGAGGTCAATATCTTCACGCGATCATGATCGGATTGGCTGTTTTTGCTCTATTTATTTCTCTTGGAGGAATGAAAGTGGTAGCTTATACAGACGTTATTCAGGTTGCCGTTTTAATTATTGGAGGTTTGGTAACTTCTTATATCGCATTGGTAACTGTTGGAGAAAAGTTAGGAATAAGCAGTAGTGCAATTGAAGGATTCAAAGTATTAATGACTGAGGCGCCTGAGCATTTTAAAATGATTATTCCAAAACCAACTGCAACATCTTCTCAGCTTGAAATCGATAAATATTTAACTTTCCCTGGATTGTTATCTTACGCTGCAGGTATCTGGATCATCAACTTAAATTACTGGGGATGTAACCAATACATTACACAAAGAGCACTTGGAGCAGATTTACAAACCGCTCGTACAGGAATTTTATTCGCTGGTATGTTAAAATTATTAATGCCGCTTATCGTAATGTTACCCGGTATTGCTGCTTACGTTTTATACACAAACGGACATTTACCACAATTAGTTGGAGGAAAAGATGGTGCTTATTCTGCCGTTTTAACATTCTTGCCAACTGGATTAAAAGGACTTTCTGTTGCCGCTTTAACTGCTGCAATCGTAGCTTCTTTAGCTGGAAAAGTAAACAGTATCTCTACAATCTATACATTAGATATTCATAAAAAATACATCCAGAAAGATGCTGGTGAAAAACAACAAGTAAACATTGGTAGACTTGCCGTTTTTGCTGCAATGCTTTTAGCTGTTTTATTTACTTGGAATGACGTTTTAGGAATTGGCGGTGTTGGAGGATTTACCTACATCCAAAAATACACTGGATTCATTAGCCCTGGGGTTTTCGCTATGTTCTTCTTAGGTATGTTTTGGAAAAGAACTACTGGAACAGCTGCAATTGTTGGGGTAATTTTAGGATTCTTATTATCTGTTTTATTCAACGAATATGCTCCAGCTATATTTGGAAACGACACACTTTTATATACCGCTTACAATAACGGAAAAGGAGCTTTTGAAATTCCTTTCCACATCTGTATGGGATTATCATTCTTATTCACAATGATTGCAATGATTTTGATAAGTTTCGCTGGTCCAAAAGTAAACCCAAAAGCATTCGAGACAGAACCTGGAATGTTCAAAGTACAGCCACAAACAACAGTTTTAATCGTAATTACATTACTGATTATCGTGGCTCTTTATGTTAAGTTCTGGTAATAAATTATCAGTTCTATTCTCTCTATCTTTACAGCTGTTGTTTGTCATGAACAACAGCTGTAAATTTTTAAGGTATATTCATTGAATAAAAAATATATCTGATTTTGTCAGGCTGAGCGGAGTCGAAGCCCACGTCCAATTGGAGCGCCCTTCGTCTCCACTCAGGGTGAAAATCTAATTCATAAAACAAGAATTTTAAATTATAATATATAAATACCATGCAGTTATCATTAACCCAAAAAATCATTATCGTTACGGGAGGTGCAAAAGGAATCGGTTTAGGAATCGTTAAAGTTCTAGCCGAAGAAAATGCCATTCCGTTTATCGTTGGACGTAACGAAAATGATAACATCAAAGCCGTAGAAGAATTAAAAGCCATTGGAAAAGAAGCGCATCAAGTTGCCGCCGATTTGACAAAACCTGAAGACTGCAAAAAAGCCGTTGAAGCCGTAATCGCAAAATTCGGAAGAATTGACGGATTGGTAAACAATGCCGGCGTTAATGACGGTGTTGGATTAGAAAACGGAAATTATGAAGATTTCGCTGCTTCTCTTCACAAAAATTTAGTGCATTATTATTTGATGGCGCAGCATGCTCTTCCATATTTAAAAGAATCAAAAGGAGCAATTGTAAACATCGGTTCTAAAACTGCCGAAACAGGTCAAGGCGGAACCTCAGCGTATGCCGCTTCAAACGGTGGAAGAAATGCTTTAACCAGAGAATGGGCTGTTGAATTATTAAAATATAGCATCCGTGTAAACGCTGTAATCGTAGCAGAATGTTACACGCCGCTTTACGAAACGTGGATCAATACTTTTGAAAATAAAGAAGAAAAACTGGCTGCAATTACCAAAAATATTCCGCTAGAAAACAGAATGACAACAGCGGAGGAAATCGCGAATATGGTGGTTTTCTTATTGTCTGAAAAATCAAGTCATACCACTGGACAGATTATTTATGTTGATGGCGGTTATACACATTTAGATCGTTCTATTTAATTTTTTTTGCCACAGATTAAAAGGATTTTTACGTCCAGTTTTGTCAGGCTGAGCGGAGTCGAAGCCCACGTCCAATTGGAGAGCCCTTCGACTCCGCTCAGGGTGACAAACTAAAGCGAATCATTCTAATCCTTTTAATCTGTGGCATTTATTTAAATTCACATAGCACTATTTGTTCAAATCTAGATTTGTTTTTTCACTCTTTTATGGATGACAAATTCTATGTTTCTATGTGTTTATTTTTTTGTTTCACGCAGATTCGGCAGATCAAGCAGATTTAATTCTGAAATCCTTTTTAATCTTTATAATCTGTGGCAAAACTAACCTTCGCATTATTTTTAAAATCGGAAGGTGTAATTCCCTTAACTTTTTTGAAGAGTTTATTGAAGTTTGAAGCCGTTTTATAACCGCATTCATACGCAATTTCAGACATGCTTTTATCCGTTTCCAACAACAATTTACAAGCATTCGAAATTCGGATTTCGTGCAGATAATCTACAAAATTCTTCTTCGTTTTTACCCTGAACATTCTGCAGAACGAAGTCCGCGTCATATTCGCGACAGCGGCAATTTCTTCCAAGGAAATATTCTTTTTATAATTTTTGTTGACGTATTGAAAAACCTCCGAAAGACGATCTACTTTCGAATCCTTCTGCATCAACGAATAAATTTCATCGTTGATGTAAATTGTATCCTGACTTTCGGAAAGAATAGACAAAATCTCGAAAAGCCCAACAATAACTTCGAAGTCTTTTTTAGCAACTAACTTCTCTAGTTTCTTTGCGATCTGTTTATTGGTTTTTCCGATAATCGAAATTCCTTTTCCTGCCTGAAAAAAAAGTTCGTTAATTTTTTGGGTTTCTTTTAATTCATAAAAAGTTGGACCAAAAATATCTTTATGAAAATATACGACAATCGAATTGGCTCTTAAATCTTCAATTCCATGATAGTATTTTTCATCATTTAACCAAACATGCGGAATATCAGAACCTAAAAAAACCATATCTCCCGGTTCAAACGGCATAACCGAATTTCCAATAATCCGCTTGCCGAAACTCTCTTTTACATACACCAATTCCAATTCCGGATGCGAATGAAAAGGCGCTTGAAAAAAAGGTTCAATACGATTCAGCACCGAAACCTTCGTGTTAAGATAAGACGCTATTTTGGTTTGTTCCAATTTCATACTGCAAAGATAATTAAAGATTAGATACGGATAATATTAGACTATTAACCAATGTGTAAAAAAACTAATTTTATTTTTCGTTAACTGCACGAATTCTATACAAAATCAAGGGATTAAATTGTTATAAAACGAAAGCAGTGACATCAAAAAAAAAGAAAAAACAAACAACACAATGTCTGAGAATAACACAAAAAAACTGGTTGTAAAACTGCATCCAGACGATAATGTATTGGTTGCCTTAACCGATCTTCAAAAAGGTGAAACCATTCATTTTGAAAATGAAACTTACGTTTTACAAGACCTCATCAAAGCCAAACATAAATTCTACATACAGGATATGAAGCAAGGAGAAGAAGTAAATATGTACGGTGTTTTGGTTGGAAAAGTGCAAAACGATTTGGTAAAAGGAAGTCTAATGACGACTGAAAACCTTAAACATGCCGCAGATCCTTATGCTTACAGAAATGCTTCTTACGAATGGAATGCACCAGATGTTTCTAAATTTGAAAACAGAACTTTTAAAGGTTATAAAAGAAAAGACGGACGCGTTGGAACGGCAAATTACTGGCTTTTTATCCCGACTGTTTTTTGTGAAAATAGAAATCTTGACGTAATCAAAGAAGCATTACACAAACAATTGGGTTATGCTGTAACAGACAAATACAACCAATTTACGCACGAATTATTAGAAGGTTATTTGAACGGAAATGACATTAACGATATCAATATTGAATTAAATCCGACTCCAAAAAACAAACGTGTTTTTGAAAATGTAGACGGAATCAAATTCTTAAATCACCAAGGCGGTTGCGGCGGAACGCGTCAGGACGCTTCTACTTTGAGCGCTTTATTGGCTTCTTACGCGAATCATCCAAACGTGGGCGGAATCACGCTTTTGAGTTTAGGCTGCCAGCATTTACAAGTTCAAGATTTTGTAAACGATGTAAAAAGACAAAATCCAGAGTTTGACAAACCGTTGTTTATTTTTGAACAGCAACAAACCGAAAGCGAAGAAGTTTTGATTACCAATGCCATCAAAAAAACGTTTGAAGGTTTAATCGAAATCAACCAATACGAAAGAACTGATGCGCCTTTAAGCGATTTGTGCATTGGAGTAAAATGTGGTGGAAGCGATGGTTTCAGCGGTGTTTCTGCAAATCCTGCTGTGGGCTATACTTCAGATTTAGTAGTAGCTTTAGGCGGAAAAATTCTTTTGGCTGAATTCCCAGAATTATGCGGTGCCGAGCAGAATTTAATCGACAGATGTATTACGGAAGATAAGGCTAAAAAATTCATCGATTTAATGGAATCTTATGATGAACTAGCGCATAAAGTGGGTTCTGGTTTCCACATGAATCCTTCTCCAGGAAATATCAAAGATGGTTTAATTACCGATGCTATCAAAAGTGCTGGAGCAGCAAAAAAAGGCGGAACTTCTCCTGTTGTAGATGTTTTAGATTATACAGAACTAGTTACAAAACCTGGTTTAAGTTTGGTTTGCACGCCAGGAAATGACGTTGAAGCAACAACTGGAAAAGCAGCTTCGGGAGCAACTTTAATTTTGTTTACGACTGGATTGGGAACGCCGACAGGAAATCCAGTTTGTCCCGTAATTAAAGTAGCTACAAACTCTGTTCTGGCAACCAGAATGAAAGATATTATTGATATTGACTGCGGACCAATTATCAGTGGTGAAAAATCTATTGAAGAAATGGGCGAGGAAATTTTAGAATATTGCATCAAAGCGGCAAGTGGTGAAATTATTCCGAAAGCGGTACAATTAAACCAAGATGATTTTATTCCGTGGAAACGCGGCGTATCTTTGTAAAAGACTATTAAAAACAACTCATAAAAATTTATATCAAATGTTTTCATTACAAAATAAAAAAGCAATTATCACCGGCGGTGGAAGCGGAATTGGAAGAGCGATTTCGGTTTTATTTGCAAAACAAGGAGCTGAAGTTCACATTTTAGAATTGACTGAAGAAAGCGCAAAAGAAACAGTAGAAGAAATTAAATCCGCTGGCGGAAATGTTTTTGCTCATGCCTGCGACGTTTCAAACCACGAACAAGTAAATTCAACTTTCCAAAAAATCGGAAATATCAATATTCTAGTAAACAATGCTGGAATTGCTCACGTTGGAAAAGTAGACACCACTTCAGAATCTGATTTTGACAGAATTATGAATGTAAACGTAAAAGGAGTTTACAACTGTCTTCATGCTTCAATTCCGGCGCTGAGAAATTCTGGCGGAGGTGTAATTTTGAACTTAGCTTCAATCGCTTGCTGGGTTGGAATTCCAGATCGTTTTGCTTATTCTACAGCAAAAGGAGCGGTTATGGCCATGACTTTATCGGTTGCAAAAGATTATTTGAATGATAAAATCAGATGTAATTCTATATCTCCTGCGAGAGTTCACACGCCTTTTGTAGACGGATTTATTGCTAAAAATTATCCTGGAAAAGAAGAAGAAATTTTCGAAAAACTTTCACAATCACAGCCAATCGGCCGAATGGGAAAACCAGAAGAAATTGCAACTTTAGCGTTATTCTTATGCAGTGACGAGTCATCTTTTATCACAGGTTCAGATTACCCAATTGATGGTGGATTTATTAAATTAAATAACTAAAAATTTATTTAGCCACAGATTAAAAAGATTAAAAGGATTAAAAAAAATCTGCTCGATCTGCAAAATCTGCGTGCAAAAAAATAAGCCACGAATTTCACGAATTTCCACAAATTTTAATTCGAGAAAATTTGTGCAATTCGTGGCAAAAAAAATTAAGCACAGTTTTAAAAATCATTTTAATCCTTTTAATCTGTGGCAAAAAAAATACACATTACTAAAAAAATAAAAATATGAAACTTATTAGATTCGGAGAAGAAGGAAAGGAAAAACCAGGAGTTTTACTGAATGATAAAAGATATGACGTTTCGTCTATCGTAACAGATTACAACGAAACTTTTTTTGAAAATGACGGTTTAGCGAAATTAGAAGAAGCTTTAAAAAATAATCCTGCACTACCAGAAGTAAGCGATTCAGTACGTTTAGGTTCGCCAGTTGCGCGTCCTTCAAAAATTATCTGCATCGGATTAAATTATGTAGATCACTGTGAAGAAACTGGCGCTGCAATTCCAGAAGAACCAATTATTTTCTTTAAATCTACGACTTCTTTATGCGGACCAAATGACAATTTGATCATTCCAAAAAACAGTGAAAAAACAGACTGGGAAGTTGAATTGGCTTTTGTTGTAGGTAAAAAAGCAAGTTACGTTTCTGAAGAAGATGCGCCAAACTACATTGCTGGATATTGCCTTTTGAATGATTACAGCGAAAGAGCATTCCAAATCGAGCGTGGCGGACAATGGGCAAAAGGAAAAGGTTCTGATACCTTCGCTCCTCTTGGACCAATTATGGCAACTCCAGACGAAGTGGGAGATGTAAATAACCTAAAAATGTGGCTTACGGTAAACGGAAAAACATTCCAAAACAGTAATACTTCAAACTTGATTTTTAAAATTCCGTTCTTAGTTCATTATTTAAGCCAGTTTATGACCTTGCTTCCAGGCGATGTTATTAGTACAGGAACGCCTCCAGGAGTTGGATTAGGAATTAAACCAGATCCAATTTACATTAAAGCAGGCGACGTAATCGAATTAGGAATTGAAGGTTTAGGCACAAGCAAGCAAACTGCTGTAGCGTATCAACAAAAATAAAATTATGGCAACTCAAAAATTTTGTCTGGCATTAGACTTAAAAGATGATGCCAATTTAATTGCAGAATACAAACAACTGCACGAAAATATCTGGCCAGAAATTAAAAAAAGTATTCAAGATTCTGGAATTGAAGTTCTAGACATTTATTGCACGGGAAACCGATTGTTCATGATTATCGAGGCAGATGCCGATTTCACTTTCGATAAAAAAGACAAAGCCGATGCCGAAAACGAAAAAGTTCAGGAATGGGAAACTTTAATGTGGAAATTCCAACAAGCTTTACCTTGGGCAAAACCGGGACAAAAATGGATTTTAATGGATAAAATATTCGAATTGTAATTCATCAAATATTCCGTAGGAATATCTCGTCGGTAAAAAAATATTATCGTTTTGCATTATGTCCTGTAGGGACATCTGATTTTTTGGAAATAACCTAAATCAATTAATCAAACGTTCCTCCGGAACGTATTATCGCAATTCAAATTTCATTCTACTACCGACGAAACATTCCTACGGAATGAATACAGAAAATGGATTGTTTTTTCATAAAAAAAGCCCTGATTATTCAGGGCTTTGTTCTTTTTGCATATTCAATAAATACGCCATATTAGCAATTACATGATCGTGTTTCTTGACAAAAGGATTTTCTTCGTTCCAAACATAACCTGCTAAAACGGCACATATTTTTTCTTTTACTTCTGGATTTTCAGGCTGGTGGAAAAATAAAGTCTGAAGATTTCCTGTATACCATTCTTGAACATAAGTGGTGAAAACAGCAATTCCGCGTTTCATGTATTGAGTGAATTCCACTTCCCAATCAACAGGAATTCCTTGCGATTCTTTCAAATATAATTTTGCTGCCAGCATTCCAGACTCGGTTGCAAAAGCAACTCCCGAAGAAAAAACTGGATCTAAGAATTCAGAACTATTTCCCGTTAAGGCAAAACCGTCACCATACATTCTTTTTACGGCTCTTGAGTAGTTTTCTAATTTAACTGGCTCAAATAAAAATTCTGTTCCAGCAAATCTTTTAATATAATAATCCGATTTCTGAATGGCATTTCGCAAAGCCTCAGCATTATCTTTATTTTCAGAAAGCGAATTGATAAAATCTGTCGGACCCACAACGCCTAAACTTGTATTTCCGTTAGAAAACGGAATTACCCAAAGCCAAACTTGAGTTTCCAGAATGTCAAATGAAATCTGGGTTCCCTCTACTCCTTCTTCTCTATTAATATCTTTGACATGGGTAAAAATCGAAGAATGCGGATCTAGTTTTGATGGCGTATCCAAATTTAAAAGTCTTGGTAAAACGCGTCCGTAACCACTAGAGTCGATGATAAATTTAGCGTGAATTTCTTTTAAGTTTCCGTCCTTATCTTTTACAATAGTTTTTGAATTTTTCCCTTCAAAAGAAACTTCCAAAACTTCGGTTTCAAATTCTAAGTCGATTCCTTTTCGTATGATTTCTTGAGCCATTGTATTGTCAAAATCAGCTCTCGGAACTTGCCAAGTCCAATCCCAACCTTCACCAAATTTTACACTAAAATCAAAATTGCAGATTTCTTCTCCTCTGATAAAACGAGCTCCCAATTTCTTTTCGAAGTTCATCGCGTCAAGGGCGTCAAACAATTCTGCCTCAGCAAAATGGTCCATCACTCGCGGAATAAGGCTTTCGCCTACTACAAGTCTCGGGAACTTCATTTTTTCTACAACTTTTACCTTTACGTTGTTTTTAAAAAGATACGATGCCGAAACACATCCAGACGGTCCTGCACCAATCACTAAAACATCAACAAACTCCTTTGTCATATTAGAATTATTATCATTAATTAACCTACATTTGCCATCATCAAAATAACTACATTTATTTTGATAAATAAAATTAAATTAGCGCAACCAAAAACGATTTGATGAATACAATAAATGAATATCTAAGTTTAGCAGAATTTGAAGCCATAATCTTTGGAAAAAACAAAGTTGCCATAAGCGATGTGGTTCAAAATCGAGTAAACGAAAGTTTTAATTTCTTAAAAGAATTCTCAGGAAACAAAGTAATCTACGGAGTAAATACTGGTTTTGGTCCGATGGCTCAATATAGAATTAAGGAGTCAGATCAAATTCAGTTACAATATAATTTAATCAGAAGCCATTCTTCTGGAACTGGAAAACCTTTAAATGCTGAGTGCGCAAAAGCAGCAATTTTAGCAAGATTAAATACCCTTTCTTTAGGAAATTCAGGAGTTCATTCTTCTGTTATTCATTTAATGGCAGAATTAATCAATAGAGATATTACGCCTTTAATTTTTGAGCACGGCGGTGTTGGTGCCAGCGGTGACTTAGTACAATTATCACACTTAGCTTTGGTTTTAATTGGCGAAGGAGAAGTTTTTTATAAAGGAGATAGACGCCCAACGGCAGAAGTTTTCGAAATTGAAGGTTTAAAACCAATTCAAGTAGAAATTAGAGAAGGTCTGGCATTAATCAACGGAACTTCTGTAATGACAGGAATTGGAGTGGTAAATGTTCATTATTCAAAAAAATTATTAGACTGGTCGTTAAAAGCTTCATGCGCAATTAACGAATTAGTTCAAGCTTACGATGATCACTTCTCTGAAGAATTAAATCAAACCAAACGCCATAAAGGACAGCAGGAAGTTGCTGAAAGAATGAGACAAAATCTTTCTGACAGTACTTTAATCCGTAAAAGAGAAGACCATTTATATTCTGGTGAAAACACCGAAGAAATCTTCAAAGAAAAAGTTCAGGAATATTATTCACTAAGATGTGTTCCTCAAATTTTAGGGCCTGTTTTAGAAACTATAAATAATGTCGCTTCTATTCTAGAAGACGAATTTAACTCGGCAAACGACAACCCAATTATAGACGTAAAAAACAAACATGTTTACCATGGCGGAAATTTCCACGGAGATTATATTTCGCTTGAAATGGATAAACTGAAAATCGTTATTACGAAATTAACGATGCTGGCAGAACGTCAATTGAATTATTTATTGAATTCAAAAATCAACGAAATACTTCCTCCATTCGTAAACTTAGGAACATTAGGATTTAATTTCGGAATGCAGGGCGTTCAGTTCGTAGCGACTTCAACAACTGCCGAAAGCCAAATGCTGTCTAACCCAATGTATGTGCACAGTATTCCAAACAACAATGACAATCAAGACATTGTAAGTATGGGAACCAATGCAGCGGTTATTACATCAAAAGTAATTGAGAATTCTTTTGAAGTGTTGGCTATCGAATTAATCACCATTGTGCAGGCAATTGATTATTTGAAACAAAAAGATCAAATTTCGTCTACAACTAAAAAATGGTACGACGATATCAGAAATATAATTCCAGAGTTTAAGGAAGATCAAGTAATGTATCCTTTTGTTCAAAAAGTAAAAGATTATTTGATCAACAGTTAAAAATCTTTATTTTACAGTATTAATATTGAATCTTAAAATCATGAAAAAGTCACTTGTTTTTTTATTGCTAAGCTGCATTCAATTTGTTAATAGTCAAGAATTAGCATTAGTTAAGAAAAATTCTAAAATTGGTTATATCACTAAAGATGGATCTTTTAAAATCGAACCTCAGTATAAATCTGCCAGAAGCTTTTCTGATGGATTAGCTGCCGTAGAAAACGGAGGAAAATGGGGTTTTATTGATTCAAAAGGAAGCTGGGTAATTCCAGCCGATTTTAAAGATGCTAAAGATTTTAACAGCGGAATCGCAGTTGTACAAAAAGACAAAGACTGGGTTTATATTAATACAAAAGGAGAAATTCAAAAAGGACCAACTACGGACAAAGTATTTGATTTTAACGACGGAGTTGCTTTCTTCAGACAAAACAATAAAGTGGGGTTAATCAACAACAAAATGAATGTTGTTTTAGAACCAAAATACGATCAAATCAAACCTTTTGAAAATGGTTACGCGAGAGTTGAACTGAACAAAAACTGGGGAATTATTGATACCAACGGAAAAGAATTGGTTGAACCTGTTTATGCCGAAGTTGGAAATTATTTTAAAGGAACAACTTGGGCTAAAAAAGATAAAACTTTCGGATTGGTAAACGGCGGAAAATTTATTCCGGTTGACGGAGCCGAAAAAATCTGGGATTTTGAAACTCAGGATTTGACTTTTGCTAAGAAAAACGGAAAAATCGGTTACATCGACTTAAAAGGAAACTGGGCCATTCTTCCTATTTATGATAAAGGAAAAGCGTTTTCAAAAAATTTAGCTCCAGTTTTAGTTGGAAAAAAATGGGGATTCATTAATCCAGAAGGAAAATTTGTTATTGAACCAACATACAGCGATGCAGAAGTTTTTAGTACAAACGGTCTGGCTCCTGTAAAAGAAAGTAATTGGGGATTTATAAATGAATCTGGAAAATTGGTTATCCCAACTCAATACGGTATCACTGCAAATGCGATAATTGCAATGTTTGTACAACAGGACAAAGGATTTATTGATGGCGTTGCCCGAGTAAAAAACGAAGGAAAATGGGGATTTCTTAAACCAGACGGAACCGTTTTAGCCAACCAATGGTTTGAAAACGCTGAATTGTTTTCTAAAAGCGCTGAAAAACCTCAGCCAGCTGCAGCTCCTGTTTCTGCCGAAAAACCAAAACAAGAGACTAAGCCAGCAGCGAAACCAGCGGCAAAATCAGCACCGAAAAAAAAGAAATAATATTTATCTCCAAATAAATTAGACATTTGCATAAATGAAATCGCATTCGATAAAGCGGTTTCATTTTATGATGAATAAAAACAAACCCTACATAAATGAAGTGTGTATTAGTAACAGGCGGTTCAAGAGGAATTGGAAGTGCGATTTGTAAAAAACTGGCCGTAGAATCCGATTATCATATTCTGATTAATTATCATTCGAATAAAACAGCTGCCGAAGAGACATTACAAGAAGTACAAAAATTAGGCGCGACAGGAGAAATCTTAGGTTTTGATGTTTCTAATTTTGAAAACGTACAAAATGTTTTAACTGCTTGGCAGGAAGCAAATCCTGAAAAATTGGTTGAAGCAATTGTAAACAATGCCGGAATCACAAAAGATGGTCTTTTTATGTGGATGACACCAGAAGACTGGAATGGCGTTATGAATACAAGCGTAAACGGTTTCTTTAATGTTACACAATTTTTTATTCAAAAAATGCTACGCAATAAATATGGCAGAATTGTAAATATGGTTTCGGTTTCTGGAGTAAAAGGTACTGCAGGACAAACCAATTATTCGGCAGCAAAAGGTGCAATTGTAGCCGCGACTAAAGCTTTGGCTCAAGAAGTTGCAAAACGAAATATTACTGTAAATGCTGTTGCTCCAGGTTTCATTAGAACTGACATGACGAGCGAATTGGACGAAAAAGAATTATTAAAGCTCATTCCAGTAAACCGTTTTGGCGAAGCTGAAGAAGTGGCAGATTTGGTAAGCTTTTTGATTTCTAAAAAAGCAAGCTATATTACAGGAGAAATTATCAATATTAACGGCGGAATATATTCTTAAAGAATACTATGTTTGCGAGATTATTTTAAGATTTTTAAACATAGAAAATTGCTCGCAAAGACGCAGATTCGCAAAGTTTAAGCAAAAAGACTTAAAAAAACTTAGTGCCTTTGCTGCAAGATTAAAAAATTACACTTTAAGGATAAAAAATTACTTTTGAAAGACGATGAATAGACGAGTTGTAATTACTGGAATGGGAATTTATTCTTGTATCGGAACTTCTTTAGACGAAGTAAAAGATTCGTTATACGAAGGAAAATCTGGTATTCAGTTTGATTCTGAACGTAAAGAATTTGGTTTCCAGTCGGCCTTAACAGGAATGGTTCCGAAAGCCGATCTTAAAAATTTATTGACGCGCAGACAACGTATGAGCATCGGTGAAGAAACCGAATATGCTTATATGGCAACTATAGAAGCATTAAAAAATGCAAACATTGATGATGCTTTTTTTGATGAACACGAAGTAGGTATTATGTACGGAAACGACAGCGTTTCTAAAGCAATCATTGACGCAACAGATATTGTTCGCGAGAAAAAAGACACCGCTCTTATTGGTTCTGGTGCTATTTTCAAATCGATGAATTCTACTGTAACGATGAATCTTTCTACGATTTTTAAACTGCGCGGCATCAATCTTACCGTTAGTGCGGCTTGTGCCAGCGGATCTCACTCTATTGGTTTGGCTTATTTTTTAATCAAAAGCGGTTTCCAAGATATTGTTATAACTGGCGGAGCACAGGAAATCAACAAATACGCCATGAGCAGTTTTGACGGTTTAGGTGTTTTTTCTAACCGAGAAGGGGATCCTACAAAAGCTTCAAGACCTTTTGATACTGGCCGCGACGGATTAATCCCAAGTGGTGGTGGCGCAACTTTAATTTTAGAAAGTTACGAATCTGCCATTGCACGTGGTGCCAATATTATTGCTGAAATTGGCGGTTACGGATTTTCATCAAACGGCGGGCATATTTCTACTCCAAACGTAGAAGGACCAGCCACAGCAATGAAGCGCGCTCTTGACGATGCAAAATTAGAAGCTTCAGATATTGAATATATAAATGCTCACGCAACCTCAACACCTGTTGGAGATGCTAATGAAGCCAAAGCCATTTTTGAAGTTTTTGGAGAAAAAAATCCTCCTGTAAGTTCTACAAAATCTATGACTGGCCACGAATGCTGGATGGCAGGAGCCAGCGAAATCATTTATTCTATCCTAATGATGCAGCACGATTTTATCGCGCCAAACATCAATTTGGAAACTCCAGATGAAGATGCGTCAAAATTAAATTTAGTTAAAACTACGTTAAACAAAAAATTTGACATATTTTTGTCCAATTCTTTCGGTTTCGGAGGAACCAACTCTGCGTTGGTGGTTAAAAAGTTTAAATTGAACAATGAATAAAGAAGAGATTATAGCAAAAATTAATGGTTTTTTAGTTGATGAATTTGAAGTAGACAATGACGACATTGAACCAAATGCTAATTTGAAAGATACACTTGGGTTAGACAGTCTGGATTATGTTGATTTAGTCGTTTCAATAGAGGCAAACTTTGGTGTAAAACTAGTAGAAGCAGATTTTGTTGGAATTTCTGATTTTCAAAGTTTTTATGACTTAATCGAAACTAAAATAAAAGCCAAATCAGCTTAAATGAGTCAATGGGATGGTAAATCCAAAGGAACTGTATTAGGTTATAAAATATTCGTTTTTTTAATTCAAAAAGCGGGTGTCAAAGCGGCTTATGTCTTACTTTATTTTGTTGCGTCTTATTATTTTTTATTTCTAAGAAAAAGCAACAAAGCCATTTTCTATTATTTTAAAGAAAGACTGCAATACTCCTATTTCAAATCCAAAAAAATGGTTTTCAAAAGTTACTATACTTTTGGACAGACTATTATTGATAAAGTTTCCATTTCGGCAGGAATGCGAAACAAATTTACTTATGAATTTGACGGAATAGAAACACTAAAAAAATTACTTGCCGAGAAAAAAGGCGGTGTTTTAATTAGTGCCCATGTTGGAAATTTTGAAATTGCCGAACATTTTTTGGGAGATATTGATCTTAATTTCCAAATCAATTTGGTTACAACAGATTTAGAGCATTCTGCCATTAAAAATTATCTCGAAAGCGTTTCTCAAAAACCAACTGTAAAGTTTATTATCATCAAAGAAGATTTATCTCATATATTTGAGATCAATGCCGCTTTGGCCAATAATGAACTAATCTGCTTTACTGGCGATCGTTATTTTGAAGGAACAAAATCGCTTTCTGAAAACCTTTTGGGCAAAGAAGCCAATTTCCCTGCGGGTCCGTTTTTAATTGCTTCACGATTAAAAGTTCCTGTGGTTTTTGTTTATGTAATGAAAGAACCAAATCTTCATTATCATTTGTACGCAAGAGAGGCCGAAGTCAAACACCGAGACGAAAAAGCACTTTTGAAGGAATATGTAAAAAGTGTTGAAAGCATTCTGCACACATATCCTTTGCAATGGTTCAATTATTTTGATTTCTGGAAGCAGTTAGAAAACAAAAATTCATTGCCAAAATAGCATCAAACAAACACTTTTCGGTTTAGTTTTTTTCAATAAATCAAAAAATTGGGAATTCTATGTTATTGGTCGAAATAAGAAAATTCGTTTAAATAAATTTACTTATTTTTGCTGACCACCAAAGCCCAAAAACCTAAAATGAAAAATGTTCTCGTAATTTATTATACGCAATCTGGACAGCTAGAATCTATTGCAAGAAATATTGCAAAACCATTTCTAGATTCAGAAGAAATAAATCTCACATTTCATGAAATACAATTAGAGAAACCGATTCCTTTTCCTTGGAACAAAGAATCGTTTTTTGATGCCTTTCCAGAATCGTTTTTACAGATTCCGACCGCATTAAAACCTGTTCCTGAGGAAATTTTAAACACAAAATTTGATTTAGTATTATTTCATTATCAGGTTTGGTATCTATCTCCTTCTATTCCAATCAATTCATTTTTGAAAAGTGAAGATGCCAAGAAAATTTTAAACAATACTCCTGTTATTACCATCAGCGGTTCAAGAAACATGTGGATTATGGCTCAGGAAAAAATCAAAGTTTTGCTAAGAAAGGCCAATGCCAATTTGGTTGGAAACGTAGCTTTGGTAGACCGTGTTGGAAATTTAATAAGTGTAATCACCATTGTAGAATGGATGTTCTCTGGAGTTAAGAAAAAATATTTAGGTATTTTTCCGCTTCCTGGAGTTTCAGAAAAAGATATACAAGAATCGAGTCAGTTTGGAGAAATCATGCTGGATTCTTTACAGCAAAATAATTTAGCGCAATTACAGCCCAAATTAGTCCATGCTGGTGCTGTAAAAATAAGTTCGTATTTGGTAACGGTTGATAAAACGGCCAACAAAATTTTTAATAAATGGTCAAATATCATTTATAAAAATCAAAAAAACCGAAAACAGCTGCTTAAAGTATTTAATGTTTATTTATTCCTTGCGATATGGTTAATCTCACCAATAGTGTATATATTGCACCTTATTACCTATCCGCTTAAGTTAAAATCTATAAAAAAGGAAACTCAATATTATCAGGGAGTTTAGAAGACGAAATTTAAATTATGTTTGAAGTATATATTACAAAAGCTGCAAAATATTTGCCAAACGAAGCCGTTTCAAATGACGAAATGGAAGCCTACTTGGGCCTTATCAATGATACTGCTTCTAAAGCAAGACGCATTATTTTGCGCAACAATAAAATTACAAGCCGATATTACGCTGTTGACAAAGAAGGAAAAAGCACACACAGCAATGCCGAATTAACCAAAAATGCCATTTTACCGTTATTCGACGAAAATTTTACGCCTCAAGATTTAGAAGTACTTTCATGTGGAACCTCGACTCCAGACATATTTCTGCCTTCGCACGCTGCGATGGTTCATGGTCTGCTAAAAAATAAATCGGTAGAATTAAACTCTTCAACAGGAGTTTGCTGTGCCGGAATGAACTCTCTTAAATTTGGTTTTCTTTCTATTAAATCTGGAAATTCAAAAAACGCAATCTGCACAGGATCAGAAAAAGTTTCTACCTGGCTAAATGCTCAAAAATACAATCACGAGGCCGATAATTTAAAAAACCTTGAAGAACAGCCAATTATTGCATTCAAAAAAGATTTTCTTCGTTGGATGCTGTCAGATGGTGCTGGAGCTTTTCTTTTGGAAAATAAACCAAGAGGACCAATTTCGCTAAAAATCGAATGGATGGAAGCTTTTTCGTATGCGTACGAATTAGAAACCTGCATGTATGCCGGAGGTGATAAATTGGAAAATGGTGAAATTAAAGGCTGGAGCGATTATTCGCCAGAACAATGGCTGAACGAATCTGTTTTTTCAATAAAACAAGACGTTAAATTATTAGACGAATTTATCTTGGCAAAAGGTGCTCAAAGCATGAAAGACGCCATGGATAAAAACAATATTAAATCGGAAGATATTACTTATTTTATTCCTCATGTTTCTTCAAACTTTTTTGTTGAAGGGTTGAAAAAAGGATTAAACGAAAAAGGTATCGGAATGAGCGATGATAAATGGTTCATGAATCTTTCTCGAGTTGGAAATGTTGGCTCTGCCTCTATTTACTTGGCTCTTGAAGAATTGATGAGTTCAGGGAATTTGAAAAAAGGAGATAAAATTTTATTATCTGTTCCAGAAAGCGGAAGATTCTCTTTTGCGTATGCCTATTTAACGGTTTGTTAATGGAAACAATGCTTTTAGAAAAAGAAATGGTCGAAAATTTACTGCCTCAAAAGTTTCCTTTTGTGATGGTAGACGCTATGCATTCTTATTCTGAAACTTCGTTGGTTTCGGGTTTAGAAATTCAGCGCGAAAATATTTTTGTATCAAACGATATTTTTCTTGAAGCTGGATTAATAGAACATATGGCACAGTCTGTAGCATTGCATACGGGATATCAATATTTCTTGAAAAGCGAAATTGCTCCAACGGGCTATATTGGTTCTATTAAAGAAATTGAAATTAAGAAACTTCCAAAGCTGAGCGATACTATTCAATCTGAAGTTACGATTCTGCAGGAATTTGCCGGAATTACTTTAGTGGATATTGTTACGACTTTAAATAATGAAGAGATTGCCAGAGGACAAATGAAAACCGTTTTGGCAAAATAAAAACAATCGATGAAAACTACTTCTGCTGTTGACATACAAAACTATTTACCACACCGAGCACCGATGCTTATGGTGGATTTGATTTTGGATATAGATGCCAACTTTGTAGAAACCATATTTTTGATAAAAGAAGACAATATTTTTATTCAGAATAATGTTTTTATCGAAGCGGGATTAATCGAAAATACGGCACAGACTTGTTCTGCAATCGTTGGAAAAAAATACTTTTTTGACGACAACGGAATCGAGAATGAAAACGTAAATGTAATTGGATTTATCAGCGCTTTAAAAAGTGTCAAAATTCATGCTCTGCCAAAAGTTGGCGACACCATTATAACTAAAGCCGATTTGGTTTCTAAATTTACTGGTGAGGATTATACTTTATGCACAATGAAATGCAAAAGCTTAGTAGAAGACCAGATTCTCTTAGAATGCGAAATTAATTTGTTCATTCAAAAAACAATCTCGGTTGGATAATCCAAAAAAAATCATTTTACATTTAGTTATCAGGATTGTCATTTTAATCTTATTAACAGTATTAGTTTTTTTATTTTGGTATCTAACAACCGATCGTCATAAACACTGTCATGGAGATGATCACAAACATTTTGATACTGGTTTGGGCTTTTTTATTATGCTCTTTATGGTAATACAAATCTTTTATCTCGGATTAGTTGTAGAAATGATTTATTTATTTGTAAAGAGAAAAAGCAATCTGGCTTTCGTAAATTTTGGATTTTTAATAATTAGTATATGTATAGTTTTCTATTATATGTTTCTAATAAATTAAATTAGTAATATGGAAAAAGATCAAGTACCTCAGGATCAAAGCAACTTAACTAAGAACAACGTAAAAGAGCTTTTGTACGCAACTGATGAAAACGGCAATTATACCACAACATTAAGTACGGGCTGGGAACCGAAAACAATTGCCCTTTCAAATTCTATTGATGAAATAAACGAGCGTATTGCCGATGCCAAACAACAGGTTTTAAACGGCGAAGCAAGTCCGATTGTGTATTTTATGGAAGTCAATAAAATGGATCTTAACATATTATCAAGTTATGTGGGATTTTGGAAATGGCGCGTAAAAAGACATTTTAAACCAAGTGTTTTTGCCAAACTAAACGATAAAATCCTGAAAAAATATGCTGATACTTTTGGAGTATCAATCGAAGAATTAAAAAACAGCATTACCAAATAAATGGAATTAACTTTCACACATCATCAGTCTGCTCATTGCGAGAATGGAGTAGCGTCAAATCTGCTAAAAAATAGCGGACTAAACATTAGTGAACCGATGGTTTTTGGTATTGGCTCTGGATTATTCTTTGTTTATCTGCCTTTTATAAAAGTGAATCATGCACCAGCAATTAGTTATAGAACTTTGCCAGGACAGATTTTCAATAAAGTTGCCACTCGTTTAAATTTAAAAATAAAAAGACAAAAATTTTCCTCTATTTCAAGTGCCAATAAAGCTTTAGACGAAAATTTAAAAAATAATATTCCAACAGGATTACAAGTTGGCGTTTACAATTTAAGTTATTTCCCAGACGAATATCGTTTTCATTTCAACGCGCACAATTTAGTTGTTTACGGAAAAACCGAAACCGAATATTTAGTGAGCGATCCAGTAATGGAAACCGTTACGACTTTAACTTACGAAGACATGAATAAAGTCCGTTTTGCCAAAGGAGCTTTTGCACCTCGCGGACAAATGTACTATCCGATTCAGATTCCAAAAGAAGTCGATTTAAAAAGCGCCATTATTAAAGGAATCAAAAATACGTGTCGAGATATGCTAGCGCCAATGCCAATTGTTGGTGTTCGCGGCATCAAAATGGTTTCTCGCCAGATTCGTAAATGGCCTAAAAAACATGGCGTTAGAAAAGCCAATCATTACCTGGCGCAAATGGTTCGTATGCAAGAAGAAATTGGAACCGGCGGCGGTGGTTTCCGTTTTATTTATGCCGCATTTTTGCAGGAAGCTTCAGTTATTTTAGCTAACGAAGAACTGAAAGAACTTTCTAAAGAAATGACACAAATTGGAGATTCATGGCGTGATTTTGCTGTTGAAGCTTCAAGAATTTACAAAAACAGAAGTGCTAAAGAAGACGCCTACAACACTATTGCCGATGAACTTTTGGACATTGCCAATAGAGAAGAAATCTTTTTCAAAAAACTAAAAAAAGCGATCAGCTAAAATCATATTTTGCAATCTATCATTCAAATAGAATCCCTTTCGAAAAAGTACAAAAATGCAGAAATGTATTCTTTGAACAACGTTTCGCTAAATATAAATGAAGGTCAGATTTTTGGTTTACTTGGCCCAAACGGTGCCGGAAAAACAACCTTAATCTCGATGCTCTGCGGATTGGTAAAACCAACTTCTGGACATTTTACAATTGATGGTTTAGACTATCAGCACCACGCTTCAAAAATTAAAAAAATCATAGGCGTTGTTCCACAAGAATATGCTTTGTATCCGACTTTGACCGCCAGAGAAAATCTGCTCTATTTTGGAAGTATGTACGGTTTAAAAGGTTCTGATTTAAAAGATAAAGTAATCGAAACTCTGGATCTTTTAGGTTTATTGAAATTTGCCGATAAACAAGTTCAGACTTTCTCAGGCGGAATGAAACGTCGTGTCAATCTGATTGCAGGAATTCTTCATAATCCGAAAGTTTTGTTTTTGGATGAACCAACAGTTGGTGTCGACGTGCATTCTAAAACTGCCATTATTGATTATTTGAAAGTGTTGAACCAAAACGGAACAACTATTATTTATACCTCGCATCATTTGGCTGAAGCCGAAGATTTCTGTTCGCAAATCGCGATTTTAGATCAAGGACAGATTTACGCACAAGCAACTCCCTCGGCATTAATTGAATCTACAAAAGACGCTCGAAATCTCGAAGATGTTTTTATTTCATTAACTGGTAAAGCGTTGAGAGATGATATATAAAATTTGGATGTCGGTAGTAAAAGAATTCCTTTTGCTAAAAAGAGATTTGGGCGGATTGATTATTTTATTTATCATGCCTTTGGTTCTGGTAATTGCTGTAACCTTAATTCAAGACAGCACTTTTAAAGCCGTAACCGATTCTAAACTTCAGATTCTTTTGGTCGATCAAGACAAAGGATCTGTTTCTAAAACCGTTTTTGAAAATTTAGAAAAAAGCAAATATTTTACCGTTGTAACCCAACTTGACAATAAACCGATTACCGAAGAAATTGCCAAAGAAAATGTGTACAAAGGAAAATTTCAACTGGCAATTGTAATTCCAGAAAACCTAAGTTCTGATTTGCAGGAAAAAGTAAATCAGAATGTAGAAAAAATCGTCAGCAATTTAGGCTTGACTGACAGCACTTCAGCTGCCGAACCTCAGCGCGTTATTAAAGAAAAAGAAGTAAAACTGTATTTCGATCCAGCGGTACAAATGAGTTTCAAAAATGCCGTAATGAGTTCGATAGACAAAATGATTTCGCAGATTGAAACCAAATCGATTTACAGCACTTTTCAAAAACAGTTAGGAGAAGAAACAATCGATTTTGAGCAAAAAAACTTTATTACTTTCAAAGAAATAATTCCGAGAATAAACAACAAAGAAGTTCGTCCGAATTCCGTTCAACACAACGTTCCTGCTTGGACTCTTTTTGCGATCTTTTTTATCGTGATTCCGTTATCTATCAATATTGTAAAAGAAAAATCACAAGGAACTTTTGTTCGATTAAGAACCAATCCGGTTTCTAATCTGGTTGTGATTATCGGGAAAACCATCACCTACTCGATCATTTGTATGATTCAGTTTTATATGATGGTTGCCGTTGCCGTATTCTTATTCCCGTCCATCGGATTGCCTTCTTTAAATATTGAAGGTCATTTCTTGCTGACAAGTGTTGTCGCATTATTTTCAGGTTTTGCAGCAATCGGATTCGGAATTTTATTAGGAACTGTGGCAAGCACTCAAGAACAATCTGCTCCTTTTGGCGCGACAAGTGTGATTATTTTAGCGGCGATTGGCGGTGTTTGGGTTCCTGTTTTTGCAATGCCAAAAATCATGCAATATATCGCAAAATCATCTCCAATGAACTGGGGATTAGAAGCTTTTTATGATGTATTGCTTAGAAACGTTTCTTTCGTTGAAATCATACCAAGAATAAGTTTATTATTTTTGTTTTTCATTATTACCACTTCCATCGCATTATTTTATGATAAAAAGAAAAGAGCAGTTTAAAGAAGCTACAGATCTAACCGTTTCGCACGAAATCAGGATTCGTTTTAACGAAACAGATCCGCTTGGAATTGTTTGGCACGGCAATTATATCACGTATTTTGAAGATGGACGCGAAGCGTTTGGACGCCAGCACGGACTTACATATTTAGATATTGCCAAAACGGGTTACACCACGCCAATTGTAAAATCAACTTGCGAACACAAATTATCTTTGCGTTACGGAGATGTGGTAACGATAGAAACAACAGTTGTTGACACTCCCGCAGCCAAAATGATCTACCGTTTTAAAATTATTGATGACAAAGGAGAAGTGGCCTGTACTGGCGAAACCACTCAGGTTTTTTTAGATGCAGCAGGAAATTTGATGCTGACGAATCCGCCTTTTTATGAAGAATGGAAACGAAAAGTGGGATTATTGAAATAAAATATTTTTACCAAAACATTATGAAACCAGCCTTCAAATTTATTTCCTTAATCTTACTTCTATGTTTTATTAGCTGTAACAAAAACAACGTTGAAGATTCAACATTATATTATGGCAACAACAATTATTACATTCCTGCTTTAATAATAAACACAGACAAAGTTTTAGATAATGCAGAAATAGAAAAACTGATAAAAGGATATTACAAAGATGATCGCAGAATAGAAGGCAAAATTAAGGCCATCTTAAGATACGACGAGAAGCCTTATAAAATTGTATATAGTGATAAAAAAATACTAGAAGGAAATATCGAAATTAATATTTTAAACTTTGATAAAGTCAAAAAAGAATTTGATGAGAAAATTGCAAAATTTAAATCTAAAAAAAGTTCGACTTCTCTAAAGGATCATAATGTTTATGGATATTATTTTAATCTTGGCAGCTGCGCACATTTGTCATATATAGATGATTTATACATTATTTCAAAAGATAAAAAGGAAACTTATTTTTTAACTTCTATATACAAAAATGAAGTATCAAGAAGTGATACCATTATTAGAAAGGGAAATAACTTTGAAAAAAATTATTTAGTTTGGCATGGGTTCGATGAGCCCCAAACAAAATCAAAAGAAATTTTATACGAAACTAAAGATAAAGATATTATCGCGAAAGACCTTAATTATATGAGTGAAAGCGAAGAAAAATATGTTTATTTTTATTTTAAACTTGATAAATGATAAGAGAAATATACATTACAGAAACGAATTGTATCACGCCTTTAGGTTTTAATGTTGAATCTAATATCAGCGCTATTCTTCGTGGTGATTCTGGCATTCAGTCTCATAACGATGTTTCTTTGATGCCGAATCCGTTTTATGCTTCGATTATTTCTGATGAAAAAATAAACAGTGCATTTTCAAAAATTAGTACTGAGACAAAATATTCTCGTTTAGAGAAAATGATGATTTTGGCTTTAGAGCCGATTATCAAAAAATCAAACGTAGAGCTAAATTCAAAAACCGCTTTTATACTTTCTACCACAAAAGGAAATGTAACCGCTCTAGCAAATGATTCTGAAGAAAGTTTTAACAATGCACATTTAGATGTTTTAGCTAAAAACGTTGCCGATTTCTTTGGGTTTCAAACACAACCAATTGTAGTTTCAAATGCTTGCGTTTCTGGAATTTTGGCGGTTTCTGTTGCCAAAAGAATGATTCAATCAGAACTTTATGACAACATTTTTGTGGTCGCTGGCGACGAAGTTTCAGAATTTGTTTTATCTGGTTTTAATGCATTTCAGGCAATGAGCGACCAACCTTGTAAACCGTATTCTAAAAACAGAACCGGCGTAAGTTTAGGCGAAGCGACAGCAGCAGTTTTAATTTCGGCGGAAGCTAAAAAAGCTAAAATAAAAGTTATCGGAGACAGTTCGATAAACGATGCGAATCATATTTCGGGTCCTTCAAGAACGGGTGAAGGTTTGTTCAGAAGTATTCAGAATGCTTTAAAAGAAGCACAAATTGAGGCGAACAAATTAGATTATATCTCAGCCCACGGAACCGCAACGCCTTATAACGACGAAATGGAAGCGATTGCTCTAACTCGTTTAGATTTACAAAATGTTCCCGTTAATAGTTTAAAAGGATTTTACGGTCATACACTTGGCGCTTCGGGATTATTGGAAACGGTAATTGCGATAGAATCTGCTAATCAAAATAAACTTTTTGAATCGAAAGGTTTTGATGAAATTGGAGTTAGTGAAGCTATCAATGTTATTGAGAAAAATGAAGAAAAGAAAATTGAATATTTCCTGAAAACGGCTTCTGGATTTGGAGGTTGTAATACGGCTGTGGTTTTTGAGAAAGTGAAATAATATGAAACTATCAAAACTCATATTTATAACTCTAGTTCTTCTTTCAACTTTTGGATGTAAGAAGAAAGAAGTGCCTGAATCTGAATTTGAAAAAGAGGTTTTAAATAGTGTTTTTGTCGAAATTGTAGATTCTATTTATATGGATCGAAGAATGATGCTTGGACCACCACCTCCATTATTTAGTTCTAAAACAAATAAAATAGATACCACAGGACATGCTGCAGAATTAAAGAAATATTTACAGTATAAAGACAGCATAAAAAACATTAAAAAAAGAATCTTATTAGGCGTATATGATCGTGTTGGAAAGATTAGTTCTTTCGAAACAGAAATGATTTCTAAAGAAGTTAATCTTTCAAACTTTACTTATGACACTTTAAAAGAAGGCGAAGAATTTAAATTTGATTTAAAACCTTTTAAGAATAATAAAAAGTTTCGTTTTGAAAATACTTCCAAATATCTTCATGAAAAAGAATGGAACTTAAATGATAAAAGTAATTCTTTGATACCTGTTGGAACTATTTTTATATCTAGAATTCAATTTGACAAAACAAAAAAATCAGGAATTTTATCAGCTGGTGCTTCATGTGGTGGTGGAAAATGCGGAAGAGGTTTTCTTGTTTTAATTGAAAATAAGGCAGGGAAATGGAAAGTAAATAAAATTATTCATCTTTGGGATTCATAACTTGAATTCGTTATTAAAAAATGACTCAATACAAAACCTACATACAATCCTATATCACCATTCAAAACAACGAAATTGTTTTGAACGGAACTTCTGTATTCAAAATTGAACCAACCGATTTTGCTGATTTCTCGAAACAAGCGTATCGTAATTTTGAAATGCAGTATCCAAAGTTTTTCAAAATGGATGCTTTGAGCAAACTGGCTTTTTTAGGATCAGAATTGCTTTTGAGTCCGATAACTTCGGCTGAGCAAGAAAACAATATTGCTTTGGTTTTAGCCAATAAATCCTCCAGTTTAGATACCGATGTAAAATATCAGGAATCGATTTCAGACAAAGAAAACTATTTTCCAAGTCCGGCGGTTTTTGTTTACACGCTGCCAAATATTTGTCTGGGCGAAATAAGTATCCGCCATCAGCTTAAAAGTGAGAATTCTTTCTTTATATTTGATGCTTTCAATTCAGAGTTTTTGTGGAACTATTCGGAGATTTTGTTAAACACAAATAAAGCTGATTCTGTTTTATGTGGCTGGGTAGAATTTTTTAATGACAATTATAAAGCTTTTCTTTGCCTTATCAACAAGGAAGAAAACGAGAAATATACAAACGAAACTATCAATACATTATATAATAAATAATCATGGAAGCATTAAAAGAAGAATTAAAAAATAAAATCATTACTACTTTAAACCTTGAAGATATCACAATCGCAGACATTGCTGATAACGATCCTTTGTTTGGAGACGGTTTAGGTTTAGACTCGATTGATGCACTTGAATTGATCGTGATTTTAGATAAAGATTACGGAATTAAATTAGTAGATCCGAAAGAAGGGAAATCTATTTTCCAGTCTATCGAAACTATGGCGGCGTATATCAGCGCAAATAGAACTAAATAGATTTCAGATTTTAGACTTTAGATTTTAGATTCCATCCTGAATCTAAAATTTTAAATGTTTAAAAATCCGTCAACGTTGTCAAAGTTTAAAACTTTGACAAAGTTCTAAGAATCTAAAATCATAAATCTAAAATCTAAAATGGCAAGAGGTGTTGCAATAACGGGAATGGGAATTATCTCTGCGATTGGTAATTCGGTTGAGGAAAATTATATTTCGCTGACCGAAAACAAAATCGGTATTTCTCGTATTCAAAATATTTCGACTGTTCACGCAGATGTTATCAAAGTTGGTGAGATCAAAAAAACCAACGAAGATCTTGTTGATGAACTGAAATTAAATGAAAATAATAATTTCTCCAGAACCGCTATGATTGGCACTTTGGCAGCAAAACAAGCTGTTGAAAATGCTGGCATTACCGATATAAATGAATTTAGAACGGGACTTATTTCGGCGACAAGTGTAGGCGGAATGGACATGACGGAAAGACATTATTACGATTATTTCGAAAAACCAGAATTGATCAAGTACATTACTTGCCACGATGGCGGCGATGTTGCCGAAAAAATTGCTGAAGAATTAGGTTTAAAAGGAATGGTAACAACCATAAGTACCGCTTGTTCGTCTGCAGCCAATTCGATTATGTTGGGTGCAAGATTGATCAAAACGGGAAAATTAGATCGCGTAATTGTGGGCGGTGCCGATGCTTTGGCAAAATTCACCATCAACGGATTTAAAACTTTGATGATTTTATCTGACGATTACAACAAACCTTTTGACAACACCAGAAAAGGATTGAATCTTGGAGAAGCCGCCGCATTTTTAGTTTTAGAATCAGATGAAATTGTAGAAAAACAAAACAAAAAAGTGCTAGCAAGAGTTTCAGGTTACGGAAATGCCAATGATGCTTTTCACCAAACTGCTTCTTCAGAAAATGGAGACGGCGCTTATTTGGCCATGAAAAAAGCATTTGACATTTCGGGTTTAAAACCTTCTGAAATTGATTACATCAATGTTCATGGGACAGCAACGCCAAACAACGATTTATCTGAAGGAAGAGCTTTACTTCGAATTTATGAAAACGAAAAAGTTCCAGACTTCAGTTCTACAAAACCTTTCACAGGTCATACATTAGCGGCCGCGGCTGCGATTGAAGCCGTTTACAGTGTTTTGGCAATTCAGAATAATGTGGTTTACCCCAATTTGAATTTTGAAGTTCCGATGGAAGAATTTGATTTGACACCTCAGACATCCTTAAAAAATAAAAATATCGAACACGTTTTATCCAACTCTTTTGGTTTTGGAGGAAATTGTTCAACCCTTATATTTTCAAAAAGCTAATGAAGAAGACCTATATAAATGGAGTAGGCTGTATTTCGACTCAAAAAACATTTGATACTGTTTTTTTGGAAGAAGCTGTTGTGAATCATGACGAAAATGTACTGGCAATTGTTCCGCCAGCATACAAAGAATATATTTCGCCTGCTGCCAGCCGACGTATGGCAAAAGGTGTGAAAAACGGAATCGTAGCTTCGGCTTTGGCCATGAAAGATGCTAATATTGAAAATGTCGATGCGATTATTACTGGAACTGGTTTAGGTTGTATCGAAGATTCTGAAAAATTCCTGAAAAGTATTTTAGATAATAACGAAGAGTTTTTAACTCCGACTTCTTTCATTCAGTCTACTCACAATACAGTTGGAGCGCAGATTGCACTTTTACAGCAATGTAAAGGTTATAATTTTACTTACGTGAATGGCGCAGTCTCTTTTGAGTCGGCTCTTATTGATGCCAAAATGCAGATTGAAGAAGCAGAAGCCAATTCAATTTTAGTGGGCGGTGTTGACGAAAATGGCGATTACACTACTTCTCTTTTTAAACTAAATGGTCGCATTAAAGCAGATGATACTTCTCCGTATGATGTTTTAAATTCTACAACGAGCGGTGCTGTGTATGGTGAAGGCGCCAATTTTTTTGTTTTAGAAAACGAAAGAAAAGAAAACACTTATGCCGAACTTCTAGATGTTTCTATTGTAAATACGCTGGAAGAAAATGAAGTTGAAGCAGCAGTTATTTCGTTCTTAAAATCAAATCATTTACAAATTTCAGATGTAGATGCTCTTGTTTTAGGTTTTGATGGAAATGCTGATTTTGAGAATTATTATAGAAATCTTGCCGAAAATTCGTTTGCTCAAACTCCTATTTTATATTACAAACATTTGAGCGGAGAATACGATACGGCTTCAGCTTTTGCTTTTTGGATGGCTTCTAAAATTTTGAAAACTCAGGAAATCCCTGAAATTACAAAAGTAAATGCTGTTGAAAAATCAGAGTACAAAACGATTTTATTATACAATCAATTAAACGGAAAAAACCATAGTTTTACGCTGCTGTCAAAATGATAACGCACAAAAACATATCGCTGTTTTTTATCTTTTTATTGCTTTTATTGTTTCTCCTGAATCTGTATAACGCAATTCATTTTCTGTGGTTTATTGTTATAATTCTCGTTTGGATCGGAATAAATGCTTTTGGATCTGCACGAATTTCTTCCAATTATCATGTAAAAGCTTTTTGCAGTAATCCGTTAGAAATCGAAAAAAAAATTGCACTCACTTTTGATGATGGTCCAAGTATTTACACTTTGGAAGTTTTGGAACTTTTGAAAAAATACAATGCTAAAGCGACTTTTTTCTGCATTGGAAACAACATCGAAACGCATCCTGAAATTCTCCAGAAAGTAATTGACGATGGTCATTTAGTTGGAAATCATTCTTATTCACATTCTAAGTTTTTTGATTTTTATAATGCTAAAAAAATAACCGAAGAACTTCAGAAAACAGACGCGCTTCTGGAAAAATTCACTTCCAAAAAAATAAACTTCTTTCGTCCGCCCTATGGAGTTACGACACCTTCGATTAGAAGAGCTTTAGAAGTAACCGGACATAAAACAATAGGCTGGAATATTCGTTCGCTTGACGGAGGAACCCAAAATCAGGAATTAATTTTCAATCGGTTAATTCAACATATTTCTCCCGGTGGAATTGTACTTTTGCATGATACAGGCAAACATTCGGTTTTGGTACTGGAACAGTTTTTGCAATTTTTACAGCAAAATAATTATCAAGTCATTTCGATCGAAGAACTTTTGAATCTTAAAGCTTATGCAAACTAAAATATATCTTTTCTTATTTTTAATTATCAGCGGTTTCCATTTATCGGCGCAGGAACAAAAAATGACCGATGCCGAAATTGCTTCTTTTAAACAAGACGTAAATGTGGTGGCCAAAAAAATCAAGACTTTGACTACTGATTTTGTTCAGTATAAACATTTAGATTTTTTATCAAAAGACATTGAAACTTCAGGAAAAATGATTTTTAAAGAACCTGCTTTACTTCAATGGCAATATAAAAAACCGTACAATTATAGCATTACTTTCAAAAACGCAAAAATCCTGATTAACGATGAAGGAAAGAAAAGCGCGGTTGATATTGGAAACAGTAAAATCTTTGCCCGAATCAATAAATTGATTGTGGGAAGCGTAAGTGGCAATATGTTTGACGATAAGGAATTTACAATTTCGTATTTTAAATTGAAAGGTCAGAATCTAGCGAAATTTATTCCGAAAGATGCGACGCTTAAAAAATACATCAAACAAATTGAACTGACTTTTGACAAAGAAGAAGCGACTGTTGTTCAGGTAAAATTGTTAGAATCATCTGAAGATTATACCCGAATTGTACTTAAAAATAAAGTGATCAATGCAAAAATCGACGATTCAGTTTTTACTAATTAATTGCTTTCTGGCAATTGTATTAATTTCTTGTGGCTCGGTCACAAAAAATTATACGTCCAAAAAATTAGACAAAACGTCTTATACGGTTCCGTATTTTTCAGACTCAAAAACCGATTATGTTTATAAAACCAACATTAGTGTTTACGGAAATGAATTGTCTGGAATTTTTATTGCCAAGAAAATAAATGACACCACACACCGAATTGTTTTTACAACCGAATTCGGAAACAAATTAATGGATTTCGAAATTTCAGAAACCGATTTTAAAGTCAATTCTATCGTTTCAGAATTGGATCGAAAAATATTGATCAATACTTTAAAAGAAGATTTCCGATTGCTTTTAAAGAAAGAATATTCGATTCAGGAACAATTCGAAAACGAATCGGATGACATTTACAAATCGGCAGATGGCAAACGCGACAATTACATTTTTATCTCCAAAAAAGATCAGAAATTAGAAAAGATCGTCCATGCTTCTCAAACAAAAGAAAAATTTACACTGCTTTTCAGTTCAGAAAACAATATTTTTGCCGAAAGGATTCAGATAATCCATCAGAATATAAAATTGAAAATCGAACTGAATTATTTCAAATCAGAATAAAAACTTAAACTAATCCTAAACTTAAACCAAGCCCAAAATGAGAAAATTTGTTTTAATTGCATTTGTTTTATTAATCGGAATACAAGCAGAAGCTCAAGTAAAAGTTAGTCCAGGACTAAGAGGTGGTTTGAATGTATCAACATTAACGAATATTGATGATAATAGCTCTAAAACTGATTTCTATGTTGGTGGATTGGTAAATATTAAATTCAATAAATTTTTCTCGGTTCAACCAGAGATAAATTATTCTAGACAAGGTGATGAAGGAAGATATTTTGAAAACGGCCGTTATTATTCTGAAAAGTATGAGTTGAATTATATAACACTGGGAGCGGTTGCAAAATTTAACTTTGGAGGTGGAGGTTTTCATCTATTGGCAGGACCATCATTAGATTTAAAAGTTAGTGATAATTATATAAATACTAACCCTGAAGATTTTGATCTTGCATTTGTTGGAGGTCTTGGTTATACTTTGCCAAATGGTTTAACTTTTGAAGCTCGACTTAAACAAGGATTAATTGATATTTATGGTTATAACGGATATGATTATGACAATAATGGATATTACTATAATGATGTAATCTTAAATCAAGTTTTCCAAATCGGAATTAGTTATACGTTTAAAACAAAATAAAAATGAATAAAAGAATATTCTTCTTTATTGCTGTTTTTTTCTCGCTTTTAAATATACAAGCCCAAGTATCGGTTAAACCAGGTTTAAGAGCTGGATTTAGTTTTTCTACTATTTCTGAAATGCACGCCGATTATAAAACTGATTTTTATGCTGGTGGTTTTACAGAAATTAAGATAACAAGAATTTATTCCCTTCAGCCTGAAATTAATTACAGCAGACAAGGTTCTAATAATGTTGCGCGAAATTATTTTGATGAAAATACACAGACCAATAAAGTAGAACATTTAGATCTGGACATCAACTATTTGTCTCTTTCTATGATAAATAAGTTTACGCTGCCACAAGGAATTCAGTTTCAAGCAGGACCAACATTAGATATTTTATTGAATGATAATCTTGCGGTTAGAAAAGCACAAAATGATCTTGGTTTGGTTTTAGGAGTTGCTTATGCCCTGCCTTCAGGTTTGACATTTGAAGCTCGATTTAAGAAAGGACTGCTGGATGTTTTAAGTAGCGATTATTATCAAAATGATTCCAATAACCATTATTTATTTGGAGATTATAACACAAATATTAATTTTCAGTTAGGAGTTTCCTATTCATTTGGAAAATAAAAAATATGATTTTACAAGATTTTTATAAAATACTATCAGAAGAAAAAGTATCTGATTCAAAATATACGATTACAATTTTAGTCAACGAAAAACACGAGGTTTTTAAAGGACATTTCCCTGGAAATCCAATTATGCCTGGTGTTTGTATGATTCAGATTATCAAAGAACTTACAGAATCTATTACCAAAAGTTCGCTGATGATCCAGTCTTTGGCAAATGTAAAATTCATGGCGCTGATTAATCCAGAGGTTGCTCCGGAACTGCGATTGGAGCTTGATGTTACAACTACTGAAGACGGTTTAGTAAAAGTGAAAAACACGACTTACTTTAACGACACAACAGCTCTTAAATTGAGTAATGTGTACAAAAAAATATAATTATGAAACTATTATTGACATTCCTTTTATGGGTTAGTTTTGCTGGAACGCCAGATTTGGCTTCGATCCGCAAAATGTATGCTGATGTAGCAAAATCAGAAAGCAATGCCAAAGATTTTGTCGCAAAACTTTCTGGAGTTTCAAATAACGATGATAAAATTTTAGTGGCTTACAAAGCAGCTTCAATTTTAGTAGATTCTAAATTTGAAAAGAAATTAAGGCAAAAAATGGACCGTTTTAAAGAAGGTGCAAAATTGCTTGAAGCAACGATAAAAAGTGATCCAAGTAATATTGAAATGCGAATGATCCGATTAAGCGTTCAGCAAGATGTTCCTGCTATTACGGGTTATAAGAAAAATATCAAAGAAGATAAAAAATTCATCACAACGTATTATGCATCACAAGGTGCCGCTTTGAAAGATTATCTTAAAGACTTTGTTTTACAATCTGAAAGTTTCTCTGAAAAAGAGAAGCAATTTGTAAAGTAAGCTCAAAAAACTCTCCATGAAATCACAGCAAGAATTACTCAGTTCGACTAACTTTTGCGTTATTGTACCCACTTACAATAACCAAAAAACGCTGAAAAAAGTATTGGATTCTATTTTAGATTTCACCACAAATGTCATTATTGTCAATGACGGTTCTACCGATTCAACTGCCGAAATTCTAAAATCATATTCGCAACTGACTCAAATTCATCATCCTAAAAATTTAGGAAAGGGACGAGCGCTAAGAAACGGATTTAGAAAAGCGCTTGAATTGGATTTTGAATATGCCATTACAATCGATTCTGACGGACAGCATTTTGCTGCGGATATTCCGGTTTTCTTAGAAGCAATTCAAGATGAGCCAAACGCTCTTTTGATTGGAAGCCGTAATATGACTCAGGAAAATGTTCCGAAGAAAAGCAGTTTTGGAAACAAATTTTCTAATTTCTGGTTCAAGTTTGAAACCGGAATTAAGCTAGACGATACACAATCTGGATTTAGATTGTATCCACTTCGATTACTGCCAAAACGTTTTTATACCAATAAATTCGAATTTGAAATCGAAGTTATCGTGCGTGCGGCTTGGAAAGGAATTGCAGTAAAAAATATTCCGATTCAAGTTTTGTATGATCCTACCGAAAGGGTTTCGCATTTTCGTCCGTTTCAAGATTTTACCCGAATCAGTATTTTAAATACCGTTTTGGTGACCAATGCATTGCTGTATATAAAGCCGAGAGATTTTTTTAGAAGAGCAAAAAAAAAAGGTTTTAAAAAATTCTTTCTCGAAGATATTTTAGAAAGCAACGATTCTAATTTTAAAAAATCGGCAGCCATTGCTTTAGGTATTTTTATCGGACTTTCTCCTTTTTGGGGATTTCAAACCATTCTGCTTTTTACTTTTGCGGCCTTGTTCCGACTCAACAAAGTCATTGCTTATCTTACTTCAAATGTAAGTTTTCCGCCTTTTATTCCGTTTATTATTTATGCTTCGCTTCAAGTTGGAAGTGTTTTCGTGACAAGCGATGCGCCACTGATTTTAGACAGTTCAATTACTCTTGATGATATTCAAAAAAATGCTACACAATATATCGTAGGAAGTCTTATTTTAGCAACCGTTTCAGCACTATCAGTTGGTTTTATAAGTTATTTGCTTTTAACGGCTTTTAGTTCTAAAAACAAACCGAATATTTAAGTTAAGTTTGCCACAGATTAAAAGGATTTACACAGATTTTTACATCCAGTTTGTCAGGCTGAGCGAAGTCGAAGCCCACGTCCAATTGGAACGCCCTTCGACTTCGCTCAGGGTGACAAACTAAAGCTAACCCTTTTAATCGGCAGCAAAAAAACAAAACAAATTTATGCCCATTTTCAAATAAGAATTCGTGAAAATTAGTGAAATTAGTGGCAAACCAACATAGATTAAAATCTTTTTAATCCTTTTAATCTGTGGCAAAAAAAATAATAAATAACCATGCATCAATATTTCTACGCCATTCATTTGTTTGTAAACCGAAGAAAATCTCTTTCGGTGCTATTGGCTATTATGATGCTTCTCGTTTTCGGGTTTTTCGCTTCAAGATTAAAATTTGAAGAAGACATTACCAAACTTATCCCAACAAACGACAAAACCGATGTTACGGCAAAAGTCTTAAAACAATTAAACTTTGCCGATAAAACTACCGTAATTTTCAGTTTGGATAAAAATGGTTCTACGGATGATCTGAAAGAAATGGCAACTGTATTTTCAGACAGCGTTTCTAAATCTTGTAAACCATTTATAACAGGAATTCAAGGAAAAATAGACGAAGAAAACATTCAGGAAACGATTGATTTTGTTTACAATAATCTGCCTCTTTTTCTAGATGACAAAGATTATGATGTTATAGAAAAGAAACTTCAAAAAGACAGTATTGCAACAACAGTTCAGGGAAATTATAAATCGATTATTTCTCCGTCTGGATTTATAACTAAAGATTTTATTCTTCAAGATCCGTTTGGGATTTCTTTTATCGCTTTAAAAAAATTACAGCAATTAAATATTGGCGATGATTTTACGCTCGAAAATGGTTTTGTAATGACAAAAGATAAAAAGAAATTACTGCTTTTTATCACCTCCAATATTCCGTCGAGCGAAACAGAAAAGAATACCATTTTTGCTGAAAAATTGAAATCGATTCAGGAAAATCTAAATACCCAATTTAAAGGAAAAACTTCGATCAGTTATTTTGGTTCTGCTTTAATTGCCGTTGCCAATGCCAATCAGATTAAGGGAGATATTATTCTAACAACATCAATTGCGATGTTCACTTTAATGCTGATTCTGATTTTATTTTATAGAAAAGTATTAATTCCGCTAATTATTTTCCTACCGACTGTTTTTGGCGGTTTGTTTGCTGTGGCATTTTTATATTTCGTTAGAGAACAAATCTCAGCAATTTCATTAGGAATCGGTTCTATTTTATTGGGAATCACGATTGATTATTCTATTCATATTCTTACGCATTACAAACATAATAGCGATGTAAAAACATTGTACAAAGACATTACAATGCCTGTTATTATGAGCAGTTCTACAACTGCGGTTGCTTTTTTATGTCTGCTTTTTGTAAAATCGGATGCGTTAAACGATCTCGGAATTTTCGCTGCTGTTATCGTTATGGCTTCAGCTATTTTCTCTCTTTTGATTATTCCTCATTTATATAAACCAAAAGAAAATCCGGCAGATCATAAAAAGAATGTGATTGATAAAATGGCTCATTTTTCTTTTCACAACAATAAAATCTTAATTGGACTTTGTGTTATCATTACTATTATTTGCTGTTTTACTTATAATGATGTGGGTTTCAATAACGATTTATCGCAGCTGAATTTTATTCCGAAAGAAATCAAAGCTGCCGAAAAACAGTTGGAAGAAAGCACGAGTTTAACTTCCAAAACTATTTATGTTGCTTCTTACGGAAAAACGATGGAAGAAGCTTTACAGCATAATAGCAAACTTTTTGATGATTTATCTAAGGAAAAAAAACAAGATAAAATTTTAAATTTCAGCTCCGTTGGTGGAATTGTACTTTCGCAACAAGCTCAAATTGAAAAAATCAAGAAATGGAATTCGTTTTGGACTTCACAGAAAAAACAATTTGTAAAATCTGAATTAATTGCCGAAGGTTCTAAGCTTGGCTTTAAACCAACAACATACAATCTGTTTTTTGATCATTTAGATTTTAATTTCAAACCTGTTTCTGCAGCTGAATTTCTAAAAATTAAAGCACTTCAATTACAAGAATTTATAACCGAAAAAAATGGTTTTTATACTATTTCAACTTTAGTAAAAGTTGCTCCAGAACAGCGAGATGCTTTTGTAAAATCGGCTTCAGCAAAAGAAAACGTAATTGCGATTGATCGTCAGCAGATGAATGAAACGTTTTTCAGCACTTTAAAAACTGATTTTAATTCTCTTGTAAATTATTCATTTGTAGCGGTAATTTTGATTCTGTTTTTCTTTTTCCGAAGAATCGAATTGGTCATTATCAGCTGTATTCCAATTGCTTTAACCGGAATTGTAACGGCAGGAATTATGGGGCTTTTTGGCATTCAAATGAACATTTTCAGTATGATTGTCTGCACTTTGATTTTTGGTCACGGAGTCGATTTTAGTATTTTCATGACCAGTGCCTTGCAAAAAGAATATACTAATGGAGTTAACGAAATTGCCATTTACAGAACCTCAATTATTCTGGCCGTTATCACGACAATCTTAGGAATTGGTGCCATGATTTTTGCCAAACATCCTGCGCTTACTTCCATTTCACTAGTTTCATTAATCGGGGTTTTTGCAGCACTGATTATAACGTTTATCTTCTATCCGATTTTATTCAAACTGTTTTTATCAAATCGTCCTAAAAAAGGAAATCCACCTTTTCAATTGCGAACTTTTGTTCATGGTGTAATTTCTTTTGCGTATTATGGTTTGGGCGGAATTGTAATGTCGGTTTTCAGTTTTACTATAATGCCAATTTTGCCTTTTAGTAAAAAATCAAAAATGAAAGCTTTCCGATATGTGATTTCAAAATTCATGAAATCGGTATTGTATTCGAATCCGTTTATTCGCAAAAAAGTCGTTAATAATTTCAATGAAACTTTTGAGAAACCAGCCGTGATTATTGCCAATCATTCTTCGTTTCTAGACATTTTAGCAATCGGAATGCTGAGTCCAAAAATCATTTTCTTGGTGAGCGACTGGGTTTACAACTCTCCTATTTTTGGCGGTGTTGTGAGAAAAGCAGGTTTTTATCCCGTTTCCGAAGGTTTGGAAGGCGGTGTTGAACATTTACGCAAAAAAGTAGAACAAGGTTATTCTTTAATGGTTTTTCCAGAAGGAACACGTTCAGAAAATAATGTGGTGAAACGATTCCACAAAGGCGCATTTTTCCTTGCCGAAGAATTTAAAATTGACATTATTCCGGTTGTTATTCATGGTGCTTCAGAGTTGATTCCGAAAGGCGATTTTGTCATTCACCACGGAAAATTGACCGTTACTATTTTAGAAAGAATTGCTCCAGATGATTTTTCTTTTGGAACTAATTATACTGAAAGAACTAAACAAATAAGTACTTTCTTTAAAGCCGAATATCGCAAAATAAGACAAGAACTTGAAGGTCCAGATTATTTCAAAACAATGCTAATCAACAGTTACGGCTATAAAGAAATCGAGGTTGGAAATAGCGTGAAAAAAGATTTGAAACAGAATCTGGAAGTTTATTATAATTTAAACAAACACATTACACCAAAAGCAAAAATCCTTCATTTAGAAAATGATTACGGGCAATTGGATGTTTTGCTCGCTTTGCAAGAACCACAGCGAAAAATAGTTTCTTTTATAAATGATGAAGAAAAATTGCTGGTGGCCAAAACGAATTATATCGTTACAAAGAGAAAAATAGTTTATCTCGACAAACTTGAATCGGCACTTGAAAATCATTTGGATGTACTTTTAATTTCTGATGAAAGTTATAACGTTGAAATCGAAAAAGTAATTTCGAATGTTGCATTTATAATTTTAATCAATTGTTCTCGTTTGAAAAATCAATTTGAGAATTTTGAAATTGTTTCTGAAGAAAATGCTTTGCTAGTTTTAAAGAAAAAAGAATGAAAAAACAGTACGATGTAGTCATAATTGGCAGCGGTTTAGGCGGATTGGTTTCTGCGGTAATTCTGGCGAAAGAAGGCTACAGCGTTTGTGTACTTGAAAAAAACAATCAATATGGTGGAAATCTTCAGACTTTTGTAAGAGATAAAACCATTTTTGATACGGGAATTCATTACATCGGAGGTTTGGGCGAAGGCCAGAATCTTCATCAATATTTCAAATATATTGGAATAATGGATCATTTGAATCTAAAAAAACTAGACGAAAATTGTTTTGATATTATTTCTTTTGATGACGATCAAACCGAATATCCGCATGCGCAAGGTTTCGAAAATTTCATTCAGCAACTGACGACTTACTTTCCTGAAGAAAAAGAAAATCTCGAACAATATTGCCAGAAAATAAAAACGGTCTGCAAAGCATTTCCGCTTTACAATCTCGAATCGGAAGGAAAATACGATGATGAAATTGTAGCGCTTAACGCGAAAGAAACCATCGATTCGTTTACTCAAAATGAAAAACTAAAAGCCGTCTTGGCAGGATCTAATTTTCTATATGCCGGAATTCCCGATAAATCGCCTTTTTACGTTCATGCGCTTGTAGTCAACTCGTATATCGAAAGTTCATGGCGATGTGTAAATGGCGGAAGCCAGATTACCAAACAATTGCTGAAACAATTAAAAAAATATGGCGGTGAGTTTTTCAAACATAAAGAAGTCACCAAAATCGAAGTCGAAAATCAAAAGGTAAATTCGGTACAAATGAAAGACGGAACCGAGGTTTCGGGAACGTATTTTATTTCTAATATAGAACCTAAAACGACTTTGAAAATGGCGGGTCAGGAAAACTTTAGAAAACCGTTTTTCAATAGAATTCAAAATCTTGAAAGTGTACTTTCTGCTTTCAGTTTGTATATCGTTTTTAAACCCAAAACTTTCAAATACATCAATCATAATTATTACCATTTTAAAAGTGCAGATGATGTTTGGACCGCTTATGATTACGACGAAAATTCATGGCCCAAAACTTTTATGGCATCTATGAATCCGTCGAAAAAAGACGAAGAATGGGCAGACGGAATGACGTTTTTAACGTACATGAAATATGATGATCTCAAAGCTTGGGAAAACACTTTCAACACCACTTTTGAAGAAAATGATCGAGGAGAAAGTTATGAGGAATTCAAAACCAAAAAAGCAGCTAAATTTTTAGAAGAAATCGAGAAAAAATTTCCTGGAATAAACGAATGTATTAAATCGGTTCATACTTCTACTCCACTTTCCTATCGCGATTATATTGGCGGAGATTGCGGAAATATGTACGGATATGTTAAAGATTCAAATAATCCGATGAAAACTATGATTCCGACTAAAACTAAGGTAGAAAATCTTTATCTTACAGGCCAAAGTATTAACATGCACGGTGTCTTGGGAGTTACGGTTGGAGCGGTCATAACCTGTTCTGAAATTGTAGGAAAAGAATATCTGCTGGGAAAAATTAAAAAAGCATCTGAATAATTGAATCATGAAAAGCCGAATTTTTTATTTCTTCCTTATCGGTTTTTTAAGCTTGATGACTTCCTGCGGTACTTCAAAATCAAAAAAACATATACCAGATATCACTGCTTTTAATTCGACAAAACCTGTTGTTGAAAAAATATCAGACAGTATTTTTCTCTCTGGAAAAAATTCACTTTTAAAAAACAAACAAGGTCTTTGGGAATTATACGTAGAAGGAGATCCGCTAGAAATTGGGCTTTCGACTGGCGCGCTGACTGATTCTCTTTTGCACAAACAGCAGCGTATTTTTTTCTCGAAAATAACCGATTTAATTCCGTCAAAATTCCAGCAGAAAATGCTTCGTCAGTTTTTAAAATGGTATAATCGAAAATTATACTTAAATGTTCCTGACGAATATCAAACCGAAATTTATGGCGTTTCGCAATATACTTCGAATGACTTTGATAATATCGCACCGCAATATCAGCGCAGTTTGTACTTACATGCCGCTCATGATATTGGACACGCGTTACAAGATTTAGCTTTAGTGGGCTGTTCTTCTTTTGCGGCTTGGAACGAAAAATCGGAAGATGGAAATTTAATTCTGGCGCGAAATTTTGATTTTTATGTCAATGACGCTTTCGCGGAAAATAAAATTGCGGCCTTTATCAAACCAAAAGAAGGATATCCGTTTATGATGGTAACCTGGCCAGGAATGATCGGAGCGGTTTCTGGAATGAATTATGAAGGATTGACTGTAACCATAAATGCTTCCAAATCTAAAATTCCGCTTAGTGCGAAAACTCCGATTTCGATCTTGACCCGCGAAATTTTGCAACATGCGAAAAATCTGGACGAAGCCATTGCTATTGCAAAAAAAAGAAAAGTCTTTGTTTCTGAATCGATTATGGTTGGAAGTGCCAATGATAACAAAGCCATTTTAATTGAAGTTTCGCCAAATAAAATGGATGTTTATGATGTTCCAAACAGCGATCAATTAATTTGTTCAAATCATTTTCAGGGTGACGCTTTTGCAAACGATAAACGAAATCTAGAACAAATTGCCAACAGCCATTCTGAATACCGTTATGAAAGAATGCAGGAATTGCTGTCTGAAAATCCGAAAGTAAATCCTGAGATTGCTTCTGAAATTCTTCGAGACAAAGAAGGCTTAAAAAATATTTCTTTAGGTTATGGAAATGAAAAAGCCTTGAACCAACTGTTGGCACATCACGGAATTATCTTTAAACCAAAAGAAAAATTAGTTTGGGTTTCGGCAAATCCGTTTCAATTGGGTGAATTTGTCTGTTATGATTTAAATCTGATTTTTGGTGAAAACCATAATGCAGCAAAATCTTTTCAAAAAGAAAATCTCAATATTGCCAAAGATCCTTTCTTGGAAACCACCGCTTTTCAGAGTTTTAAAAAATTTAAAATTGAAGATCATAAAATAGATTCTATTTTAGAAAAGAAAAAAAACGTTTCTCCCGAGTTTCTTCAGAATTATCAAGCGTTAAACCCTAATTATTGGGTTGTATATTATAAGGCAGGATTGTACTTTTACCAAAAAAAGGAATTTCTTCAGGCAAAGCTTAATTTTGAAAAAGCTTTAAGTCATGAAATCACTACAGTTCCTCAAAAAGAAGAGATTGAAAAATATTTAAAAAAAGTCAAAAGAAAATTACAATGATTCCAGCAATAGAAAAAGATTCTTTAGAAGAGATTAAAATTTTTCAAGAAAAAAAATTAGCCGAACTTTTATCTTATATCAGTGAGAATTCTCCTTTTTATAAAAGACTTTTTGCAGGACAGAATATTGATATTTCGAAAGTAAAAACGCTGGAAGATTTACAACATTTACCTGTTACAACCAAAGAAGATTTACAGCAATACAATGATGATTTTTTGTGTGTTCCGCAGCATAAAATTATTGATTATGCTTCAACATCAGGAACTTTAGGCGATCCCGTTACTTTCGGTCTAACCGATTCTGACTTAGATCGATTGGCTTATAATGAAGCGATTTCATTTGCCTGCGCTGGAATTGCAGAAGGCGATGTGGTACAGTTAATGACCACCATTGATAGAAAATTTATGGCTGGTTTGGCTTATTTTCTAGGACTTCGAAAACTGAAAGTGGGCGTAATTCGTGTTGGCGCTGGAATTCCAGAAATGCAGTGGGATTCTATTTTAAAATACAATCCGTCTTATTTGATTACGGTTCCTTCTTTCCTTTTAAAATTAATCGAATATGCTGAAATGCACGGAATCGATTATAACAATTCGAGCATAAAAGGTGCCATCTGCATTGGAGAATCTTTGAGAGAACAGGATTTTTCAATGAATATTCTATCGAAAAAAATCACCGATAAATGGAATATCAAGTTGTTTTCGACTTATGCTTCTACGGAAATGAGTACCGCTTTTACAGAATGTGAACACGGAAGAGGCGGACATCATCATCCAGAATTGATCATTGTTGAAGTTTTAGACGAAAACAATCAGCCAGTAAAAAATGGGGAAACCGGCGAATTGACTTTTACTACTTTAGGAATTGAAGCGATGCCTTTACTGCGTTTTAAAACGGGAGACATGGTTCAGTTTCACGACGAGCCTTGCGCTTGCGGAAGAAATACTTTACGTGTTGGTCCCGTTGTTGGCCGTAAAAAACAAATGATTAAATATAAAGGCACAACGCTTTATCCGCCAGCGATGAACGATGTTTTGAGCAGTTTTGACAATATCGAAAATCATTTGATTGAAATTTCAACTAATGATTTAGGTACTGATGAAATCTTGATTAAAATTGCGGTAAAAAATCAAAGCCCAGAATTTTTACAAGAAATAAAAGATCACTTTAGAGCCAAATTGAGAGTGACTCCAAAAATAGAATTTGCTTCAAAAGAAGTTTTAAATCCGTTGGTTTTTAATCCAATGAGCCGAAAACCAATTCGATTTTTTGATTACAGAAAAACTTCTGTTTAAGAAATATAAAAAAAGCCTAGTTTATTCAAACTAGGCTTTTTCTTTTTATTTAATAAGCTTCTTCTAACACACCAGTCGATTGAACTACTTGTGGTGCAGTTGAAAATGACTGGCCGTTGGCATCAACCACTCTTACGTATAAATTATAATAAGTAGATTTAATTGATGTTTTTGTCAATAAATATAACTCTGAACCTGTTCCAATTTGCAAGTAAAATGAATCTGGATCTTGTTGACGTTTAATCCACCAATAATAAGAATAAGGAGCGGTTCCTCCTGAAGCTGTTGCAGACCAAGATCCCATTGATGTTTTTGTTACATAAGTTGAACCTGTAAAACTTGCAGTGGGAATAGGTTCCGGAGTTCCTGTTAAATTAATTGTAACTTTTTTTGTTGCCTCTTTTTCAAATGAAACGCCATTAATTTTACCTCTTTGATGTTTTGCTTTTAATGTAAATGTATATGCCTTACTTGGAGCTTCACCTTTAAATTCAAAACTGCAACTAGATCCATTTCCAATCATTCGCAAATATTTATAATCAGCTGGGTCTGCATCCCAAGCATATTGAACATCTAAAATGCTTGTTGCATTATGTATTGCAGAAATTGTAAATGGCACTTTTCTAGTTGGGTTGGTTTCGTAAGGATTTAAAGCTAGATTTAAAGCATAGGTTCTATAATAGTGTGTACCTGCTAAATAAACATCATTGATACAGTTTTGAAATACTTCATTAGCTCCTTGTTTAGAATATACAATGTTATCGCCTTCTACAATAATTGCAGAATGGTCGACTCCAATAAAATTACGATTTTTATAATCCGTTAAATTATTCCAATAAATAACTTTTGTGGCGTTGCTGCTGCTATCTTCTACAAATATTCCATTTTGAATAAACCTAGTATAAACATCTCCTGGCAAATCTATTTTTTCTTTTGTTTCTAGATATTTTTCACTTAAAACAAATGAAAGTCCATGACAGTTATATAAATTATCTTCTGGTCCAACTTTCACTTTAGCAAAAGAACAGTTTTCTTGTGTTGATGTTTTTCTTGTACTTGCGATATTTGATACTGTGGCTGTTTCTGCAAGATTTTCATTTTTTAAAATATTTTCCTCAGAACAAGAAACAAATGTCAAAACAATGAATGATATTATCAGAAATTTTAATTTTTTCATGGGATTAATGTGGTATTTTGGGTTAATAACATAATCATCAAATATATATAAATTTAAGATAAATCCTATTTTATTAAATTATTTTTTGTGAACCAATACTTACAATATAAACTTTGAACCTTTGTCTCTCTGAACCTTTGAACCTCAATTTGGCACAAATTGAACTAAAAGTTGTAATTTTGCAAAAAATTACGAAGATGGTCAAGATTGGCAACATAGAATTACCTGAATTTCCTTTATTACTAGCTCCGATGGAAGATGTTAGTGATCCGCCGTTTCGCAGGTTATGCAAAACGCATGGAGCGGACATGATGTACTCTGAATTTATTTCGTCGGAAGGATTAATTCGTGACGCTATAAAAAGCCGCATGAAGCTGGATATTTTTGATTACGAACGTCCTGTTGGAATACAGATTTTTGGTGGTGATGAAGAAGCGATGGAAATGTCGTCTAAAATTGTTTCTACTGTAAAACCAGATTTAGTGGATATCAATTTTGGTTGTCCAGTAAAAAAAGTAGTTTGTCGTGGTGCTGGAGCAGGAGTTTTAAAAGATGTTGATTTGATGGTGCGTTTAACGAAAGCGGTTATCAAAGGAACTGATTTACCTGTTACAGTAAAAACGCGTTTAGGCTGGGATGAAAGCTCAATTAATATTGATGAAGTTGCAGAAAGGCTTCAGGATATTGGTGTTCAAGCTTTAACAATCCACGCAAGAACTCGTGCTCAAATGTACAAAGGTCATTCTGACTGGTCGCATATTGCACGAGTAAAAAACAACCCAAGAATTACAATGCCAATTTTCGGAAACGGTGATATCGACAGTCCGGAAAAAGCATTAAAATATAAAAACGAATACGGAATTGACGGAATCATGATTGGCCGTGCAGCAATTGGTTATCCGTGGATTTTTAACGAAATCAAACACTATTTCAAAACTGGCGAGCACTTACCTGCTCCAACGGTTATTGATCGTGTTGAAGCTGCAAGAAACCACTTAAAATGGTCTATGGATTGGAAAGGCGAGCGTTTAGGAATTGTAGAAATGCGTCGTCATTATACAAACTATTTCAAAGGAATTCATTCCTTCAAAGAATTCAAACAAAAATTAGTTACAACTGATGCTCCCGAAGATTTATTCGCGATTATGAAAGAAATTGAAGAGGTTTACGCGGGATATGAGTTTGTTTAAAAATCTCCATTCTCAATCTTTGTCGAGCTTCTCGTGGAGATTTCTCCTTCGTCGAAATTGTAAAGGTTAGATATTTCGGTAACAAAATTTACCTTTAATAAATTTTGTTGCGATGAGAAATAACAGTCATGATTCAACACTAGA